>JADGOI010000214.1 GCA_017883075.1 Acidimicrobiales bacterium | reverse complement strand
GGCAACCACGCCCTCAGCTCCGCGTACGAACCGGGATACTGCAGACCGCGCAACGGCACGCGAGGACCCTACCTCAGGTGGCAGTGAAATGGATAACCCACCTTCAAATAGGCGACTGGCGACATTAAGAATGTTGCACAGGAATTCGCCCAGGACCTGATCGACAACTATTCGGTGACCGACGACGTCGTGCGGAGATGCCCCCGATGTCCGACGCAGGGCGGGCACGAGACACGACGCTTGCCTGGACGGTCGTGGACAGATTCGTTCTCCTGCTCCATCGTGAGGTCCGTAACTTGCCGTGGACGAGTTCCCGGTGCTGTAGGCAGATGCTCAGCCCGGCGAAGGGACGTCGCGCAGCGCCCGCAATGTCTCCGCCGGTGACGAGATCGGAGCCATGGTCTCGGTGATTGACCAGGGCTCGCCGATCCTAGAGTTCCCGATAGGCATTTCCTCCGGCAGGATGTTGGACGTGGCACTCACGAAGGCGGAGCGACAAAGGGCCGACGACCTGATCCAGCGTCTCCTCGACATGGTTGATGACGGCCACCTTGCTGCCGACGGACCGGCAGGCGTGGCGCTGGTGCGGCGTCTGGAGGGCGCGGCGATCGCACTCCGAGCCATGGACAGCACGATGACTGCTGTGGTCCAGACCGAGAGAAATGGTCGACCGCGTGTGCCTGACTCTTCGTAGGCGGCGGTCGTGAACCTGGCAACATCCGTCACCCCTTCGTCATCACTGCCATTTCTTCACTGCGACTGCCCAACGTGGGCTGACCTGACCCGGCTATGGACGCCAGACCTTGTGCTTTATTCACCCCGATGTGTCAGACGGTGCGTTCCGGAATGGATCACCAGTCATCGGTTGAACGACCCCGGCGGACCGGCCATGGGCTCATCGATCTTCGTAAGTGGGTTCATCAACTTTGGTGATGTGGGCGATGGCGGGGCGAACGATCATTCTCCGTGGCGGAGACACAGCCGCACCAACGCCTATCTCGTGCCTTCAATGGGGAGTTCAGAGGAGTTGTCATGAGCAGGGAAGCCGCTTTCAGCGCACAGGACTACATGGCCCGGGAGGACACCGAGGCCCGCCTTGACACCCGCGAGGTGTTGGAAGCCTTTGGTGAGTACTCGCTGGGTCAACATGAGGGAATGGGCTCGCTCGAACTACTTGACGGGTACCCCGAGTAATCCAAGGTGCTCGACTGCCTTGGTGGTTGACCAGGGCTCGCCGAGCCTAGAGATTCCTGATCCGCCTTCCTTCGGCAGGATGTTGTACGTGGGACTCACCAAGGCCGAACGGCGAAGGGCCGACGACTTGATCCAGGAACTGCTGGACCTTGTCGATGACGGCCATATTGCTGCCGACGGACCAGCAGGCGTTGCGCTGGTGCGGCGTCTGGAGGGCGCGATGCTCGCGCTGAGAGCCATGGATGGCACCGTGACACCTACGTCGAGTCGGGGCCAAGGGAACGTGGAGTCAGGAATTCCTGAATCGCCAGCCAGATGACCACGTGGTCGAGACATAAGGTACTCACCCTCACGCACCTTCCGGGTCCTACGCTCCAGGTGGCGGTGCCCACGTGTAGCCAGCCGGTTTGAGTACACCGCCGTCGGGGTCCCAGTTATGGGTGGCGAGAGTCCCACTGCTCGGATCCAGAGCGCCGTCGGGTTGGAACCGGATGCCCGAAACGATCCCGATCACGCATTCGCCTAGATGATCACGGGCATACCTCACCTCCCTTGGCGTGACGAGGATGCTCGCGTCGTCCCTCTCGGTGCCTTTGGCCTCCAGGTAACGAGTTTTTTTGCCCTTGGTGGCTACGGCGTCGAATGGGTTGCCTCGCCGGGTGTCAGCGACCTTCCACCCCTTGTGCCGAAAGCGCCTCTCCAGGAGGGCTTGTGCGTGGTCCTCGACCAACTTCCGTTTGTGGGGATCGACCTGCCACCGTTGGGACTTCGTACGCTTAACCTTGCGTTTGGATCGGGGGTGGTCGAAGGTCGACATGGGCAGTTTCCTTTCCGGGACAGCGTCGTGCCACGATTCGGAACCAAGTGGCCGCTTCCGATCGGTCTGGTGTGTAGTGTGTCGCGGTTGCACGGGGATGGGGAAGGTGTTGCCCAGGCACACCGCACAGAGGACTCCCTGGCGATCTTGTTTAGGCAACCTGATCGAGCGTTGCAAGCGTTCGATCATACTGCTAAGGGTCCTTTGCAGTATGATGAGAGCATGGTCAGACGCGCCAAGAGCAGCATCGGCACAGTTCCGGAAGTGATCCGGGCTGTCGGATATCGGCGAGTCAGCACTATCGAGCAGGCGGACTCCGGGGCTGGGCTCGCGGCACAGCAGACGACCATCGAGGCCGAGGCGGCCCGACGCGGCTGGGTCCTGGTCGAGGTGCACACCGACGAGGCCGCCTCGGGTAAATCCCTCGTAGGGCGCGTCGCTTTGGAGGCGGCCATCGAGGTGGTGGAGTCGGGTCGGGCGGATGTCCTGGTGGTGGCCAAACTGGACCGGCTCTCCAGGTCTCTCCTGGACTTCGCCAACCTGATGGCCAGGGCGCAGGCCAAGGGCTGGAACCTTGTCGCCCTCGACCTGGGGATAGATCTATCCACTCCGGCGGGCGAGTTCTTGGCTTCCGTGATGGCGTCCGCTGCCCAATGGGAAAGGCGGATCATCGGCCAGCGCACACGAGAAGGCATGGCGGCCAAGAAGGCCGCAGGCGTTCGGCTGGGACCACCTCGGCGACTCCCCGACCACGTGGCCCGGCAGATCATCGGCCTGCGCTCGTCGGGGATCGCGTGGGTGCGTGTCGCCGAAATCCTCAACGAGTTGGGGGTGCCGACGGCGCTGGCCGGGCGGCAGTGGTACCCGAGCACCGCACGCAACGCGGCGTTAGCCTACCAGCGCGACATGGCCCGGATAGCATCAAGATCCGACTGAACCCGGTCGGCCCAGCCGGTGTCGCCTCGGTCAGGTAAACGCCTCCGGTGCGAACGCCCGGGCCTGTGCCTCTGTGATCT
>JADGOI010000213.1 GCA_017883075.1 Acidimicrobiales bacterium | reverse complement strand
TCCGGGTCCCACCGACTGGGAGAACAGGACGTTCTGCCGATGCGATGTCGGGTCGTAGGTGAACCAGAGAGGAACGTTCCCGGAGCATGGACCGGCTGACAGGCCCTGTGACCCCAGGAGGCGGCCCTGCCACGGCCCGATGACCTCCTGGCCTCTTCCCAGACCGGCCAACGAACCGATGGCATAAGGATTCGAGACGTCTTGCTCACCGCTGCCGTCCGCAGCGCGGGTGATGAAGCCGGCCTGAACGTCGGTGGTCGGGTCGGCCATGACCCGTTGCCCCTCATGGGTGAGGGCCGAGGTGTCAACTGTGACAGTTACCAGATCGCCGTGGATGGCGACTGTGGCCGGACCGGCCGCCGTCACCAGCCCACCATTGACGAACTCGTCGAACTCCCAACCGGATGGAACCTGGCTCAAATTGAAGGTGCAATTGGCGGTGCAGGTGTCGGCTGCCGATACCGGTGCCAGAGCCGGGTTCTTGACCAGCTCGAGCTCGGGCGCAAAGTCGGCGGGGTCGGGCTGAAAGGGGGACAGCCCCGAGGCCTTGGCCGCCCCGGTGATCGTCAGCGAAAAGACATGGGTGGTGCCGTGGGCGCTCATCTCGATTCGCTGCAGTCGATACTGCGATGCCGACGGGCTTGGCGTGGAAACGGGGACTCGGCCCGGTCCGTACTGCGACGGCTGGGTGTACGACTGAGCGTAGATACGGACCGGCGCGACAACGGCGGCCGACGATGCTGGGACGATCCACATCTGCCACCCGGCCAGGAGGGCTCCGAACCCTAGTGCACAGGAGCCGATCCGGGTGGTTACGGCTCGGAGTTGCGCCGATCGTCTCGCCGTCACGGCACGGTGGTGGTGCAACCCGCCACCTTCTCGAGCAGGGACCGAGCCGCGCCCATCATTGTCGGCCCGACCTGATCGACGCAGCCTCTTGTGCTTCCGATGACCCGGACCTCGAATAACGGGGCTCTGTGCTTTACTTTCCTCGGGCTATCCATCGGCAGAGAAAGTGTAACCAGATCGACGCCATGAGCAATTCCTGTGCATTCCTTGAATCTTTGCCAAGGTATCGCTCGGCTCGGCGCGGATACCCACTCGGGGAGAGCCGACCGTGAGAACTACTCTCTTCACGCTCGTGGACAGTCTGGAGACGGCACTCGACCTTCCTCAACCCATCGTGGAGTTCGGCTCGATGCGGGTACCCGAGCAATCCCATCTCCCCCTCCTGAGGAACCGGTTCCCGAAGAAGAGTTACATAGGCACCGATTTTCGCCCTGGGTTGGGTGTTGACCAGGTTCAGGATCTCCACGCTCTCGGTCTGGCCGATGAATCGGTCGGCACCGCCCTGATGTTGGACACCATCGAGCATGTCCGCGAGCCCTGGGCGGCGATGCGAGAGATCCACCGCTGCCTCAAGCCCGGCGGGCTGGTGCTGATGACCTCGGTGTTCTTCTTTCCCATTCACGCATTTCCGGACGATTACTGGCGTTTCACGGCTTCGGCCATGGACGTCCTGTTGCAGGAGTTCGACCTTGTCCACAGTGGCATGGCCGGACAGGCCGACCTTCCTCATACGGTGATGGGTATCGGGGCCAAGGAGCCGTTCGGCGCGGAGAGATGGACCCGGGCGGTCACCGCCGCCGATGGATGGCTCGAGTCCGGTGCCACCTCATGGAAGGAACGGGCGTTGGTGGCCTTCCCTCCGCTGATGCTGGTGGCCGGCTATGACGGATTCCGCGCCGCGACAGCGGCCTACAGCCGCCTCCGGAAGCGTGGCCACACCTCACGGCTCAATGGTAGGTAGGGATGCGATCACCGGCAATGGATCGGGTCGACAGCATCTCGTCGCCTTTGCGTTACTGCTGATAGCCACCGGTGCGTTCTTCTTCCCCGTTCTCTTCCAAGGCCAGAGCTTCACCGCCGTCCGAAACGACGAGACGATCGTGCATCCGTGGACCTCGTTGCTCCCGACTCTCGGCCCGGGTCCGGTCCAGAGTGACCAGGCAGACCTCAGCTATCCGTGGCAGGTCGACCTCACCCAGGCCGTCCATCAGGGAACCATCCCGTTCTGGAACCCCAACGCCTTCATCGGTGGCTATCCCCTTTATGCGAATGGATCCAGTGCTCAACTCTTCCCGCTCCACCTGATCCCCGCCCTCCTGCTCTCACCCACTCAGGCCCACGATGCCCTCTGTTTCATCGAGCTACTGCTGGCCGGTTTCTTCACCTATCTGCTGCTGCGAGAACTGAAGATCGGTATGGCGGGCGCCATGCTGGCCGGTGTCGCTTGGATGTTCTGCACCTTCAACATGGCGTGGCTTCATTTCGAGGTTGTCACGCCGGTCCAATTCCTCCTTCCACTCGGTCTTCTCCTCGTTCACCGGGCATGGCGAAAATCGACCTGGACAGCCGCCCTGATGGCCGGTCTCTGCCTGGGAGTCACCATGCTCTCCGGTCATGTGCTGTGGATGGCGATCACCTGCGTGGTCGCCGGCGCCTACTCGGTTGCATTGGCTGTGCCGCCTGCGTGGGCAGCATGGCACTCCGACAGCCGAGCCGTGTTCCGCCGTGCGGTGGCCATTCCCATGGTGATCACGGTCAGCGCAGTCGGCGTGGCCGCAGTGGAACTGCTGCCGTTGATGGCCAATCTTGGCAATTCGCAGCGTCACTCGTTCTCCTTTGCCGATCTCTCCAAGTTCATACCCGGTGAGGGGGCGAATGCCCTTTCGACGCCGTCCACGCTGGCGCACATCTTCTATCCGATAGCGGGCCCCCTGTCCGTTGCCAACATCAACACCAGCATGATCTTCGCCGGAACCCTGACGGCGATATTCGCTGTCGTGGGCATCTTCACTCGACGGCCCGGGTCGGGGTTGGGCAAGTGGATGCTCTTCGTGTTTGCCCTCGTCGCGGTGGGTAGTTCGTGGACCTGGCTGGCGTATCACTTCATACCCATCTTCCGGGTCTTCTGGCCGTATGGCCGACTGTTCCAATGGTCGACGTTCGGACTGGCCATTCTGGCCGG
>JADGOI010000212.1 GCA_017883075.1 Acidimicrobiales bacterium | reverse complement strand
GGCGAGTCGGTGGACCATTACGAGACCGAAGGGCTCCGCAAGGACGGGAGCCAGCTGTGGGTCTCGCTCACAGTTTCCCCTGTCCATGATCGGGCGGGTTCCATCATCGGAGCATCGACGATCGCCCGTGATATCACGGTGCGCAGGCAGAGCGACTCGCTCTTCCGCGATCTCCTCGAGTCAGCCCCCGATGCGATGGTCGTCACCGGGCCAGACGGAGCAATCTTGCGTGTGAACGTCCAGACGGAGCGGCTCTTCGGGATCTCGCGTGACGCGCTCGTCGGTCAACAAGTTGAGATGCTGGTGCCCGAGAGATTCCGACAACGACACCCAGGACATCGGAAGAACTTCATCTCCACTCCTCAAGCGCGCGCAATGAGTAAGGATTTGAAGTTATTCGCCTTGCGCGGCGACGGCAGTGAATTTCCCGTAGAGATCGGACTGGGCCAGTTGGCAACCGAGCAAGGGCTCTTGGTGTCGGCGGTCATCCGAGACATTACTGAGCGCACGCGCGTCGAAGACGAGCTTGCGGAGGCCCAGGCGGCCTTGGTGCGCAGGGAGCGGCTTTCTGCTGTCGGGGAAATGGCGACCGTGATCGGCCACGAGCTGCGGAATCCGCTGGGGGCTGTCATCAACCTGCTGTTCCTCGCCCGCAACCGGCTCACCGACCACGACGACGCTGAACTCGACGGCTACCTCGATCGGGCGGAGAGTGAGACCAACCGGGCGGCGGCGCTGTCCGAGGACCTCACCGCGTACATGCGCGAACGTGATCCCGTCATCGTCCCCCTCGACTTTGGTGCGGTGGTGGACGAAGCCCTTAGTTTGACTCCGCCACCACCGGGAATCGAGGTGGCCGTGGGGGACCTCGGAGCCGACGTGCAGGCCGACCGGGACCAACTGGTCCAGATGCTGACGAACCTCATCACCAACGCCTATCAGGCCATGCCTGACGGGGGCTCGCTGGGCGTCGGAGGTACCCGAAGCGATGGCTTTGTCGAGATCACGGTGGAGGACAGCGGCGCGGGCATAGAACCGGCGGATGCCGAACGTCTCTTGGACCCCTTCTACACAACCAGGGCCACCGGGACCGGCCTCGGACTGGCCATCGTCAAGCGTTTCGCCGAAGGCCATCACGGCACCGTCTCCATCGAGAACGGACCCGGCGGTGGGGCGCGGGTGACCATTCGCCTGCCTCACGCCATAGCCGAGGCGACACCATGACCGGCGATGTCGAGGTTTGCGTACTGGTGGTAGACGACAACGCCGGGATACGCGAGACCACCGCCGCGATCCTGACGTCCGTCGGATACACCGTTACCGAGGCGCAAGACGGGGAGGCCGCTCTGGAAGAGCTCGCTCACAACCCATTCCATGTTGTTGTGCTCGACGAGCGCATGCCCAAACTGAACGGCACCGAAGTTGTCCGAACTCTGTGTCATGAACCTCCGCCACCGGTGATCGTGATGGCTTCGGCCTATGACTTCGACTCCGACTTTCGGGAGAACATCGGGCACAGGGTCTTCAGGTACCTGAAGAAGCCTGTTCGTCCGAAAGACCTCATCGATGCCGTCCGCCAAGCCGTGGACTCGCAAAGAGACGCAGGCGGGTGAGCAACAACCAGGCGGCACGCCCGCATGCGCTTACCGAACACCGTGTCTTCGTGGCCGGCGACCACCTCGGCGACCACTTCAGCGAACACAAGAACGGGAGAGCGTGACCACCTCTGGCAGTTGACGACATCACCCTGGAACTGCCGGTATGGGCAACCCCGCGCCGAGGCACGACCGCACACATCGGTGACGCTCGTCAGCTTGATATGGCCGCAGTGGGCCAGGCAGGTGTCACGCAACATCCGTTCGATGACAGCCGCCGAGCCACCTCTTCCAAGTCCAGGACTCGAAGCCCGCGGCTTGACAGTGCTCACCCGCTGCCCCGGCGGCCCGGTGACCAGCCTCGTCCACTCGAGGAACGAGCTGGTCGATCCCCGTCAGGAACTTCGCGTGAGCGGTGGCGGGACCTCGACCGCCTCGAGGTCGGCCAGAAGGCCTTGGGTCTCGGCGAGAGAGGAGCTGAGGATCTGTTTGGCGACGTCGAGGAGCTCGAAGAGCAATGGATTGCCGACCGAATAGACCACGCTGGCGCCTTCTCGGCGCGCCCGGACCAGCTTGGCTCGCCGCATGATGCCCAGTTGCTGCGACAGATGCGAGGCCTCGATTCCCACAGCGGGAATCAGTTCGCTCACGGCCCGCTCCCCTCCGCGCAGCACCTCGAGCACGCGGATCCTCGCAGGGTGGCCCAGCGTTTTGAAGAAATCTGCCTTCACCTGATAGATCGGTGCAGTAGCCACAGTTGGTCGTCTCCTTATCGGTCCAGCCGCTCATCCTGTCTGCCATCGGGCCTCCGTCCCACCTCAGGCGCCCGAGGGTTGACAGTCTAACGGATTCATCAAAACGTCAGATACCGGTGTCCCTCGCTGGCCCTTCTCGATCGGGCGCCCGATGAGCTACAGGTCATTTCCGGCATACGAGAGGTTGAAGCTCTTGTTGACGAGGGGAAAGTCGGGGACGATCGTGTCGGCCAGGGCGACCGGGAGAGCGGGCCACGTGAGGAAGGACGGGTCTACGACCTTGACTCGTTGCAGCGGCCCGTTGCCGTCGATCTCGACTCGGTGAACGACGGTGCCCCGCCATCCCTCGACGATGCCCGTCCCGTGGCCGGCACCCTCGGCATTTCGGTCGGACACGGAGACTGCCAACGGGCCATCACGGGACACGTAGTCGGTAAGGAAGCCCAGTGAGGCATCGACCTCGTCGCATCGCACCAGGAATCTGGCGAGCACGTCGCCGGTCTCGCACCGAGCAGGCCGGAAACCGATTGATGGATCGGTGAAGGGATGCGACATCCGGGCGTCGACAACCAAGCCGGACGCCCGGGCGACCACACCCAGGACGCCAATCTCTTCTGCTTGAGTGTCGGTCAGTACGGCCGTGCCGGTGAACCGATCCATGACGATGCTGTTGGAGCGGGCCAAATC
>JADGOI010000025.1 GCA_017883075.1 Acidimicrobiales bacterium | reverse complement strand
CTTCGAGGGCACGGTGGTGCCTGGTTCCCGGTCGGAGCCAAGTGGCGATCGATCAGACGCTCGATAACCAAGCGTCCGATCATCGTGGCCAACGGAGCCGAAGGTGAGCCGGCCAGCGGAAAGGACCGGCTACTTGTCCACCAGCTTCCCCACCTGGTTCTCGACGGCGCAGTGATGGCGGCCGCAGCGCTCGGTGCATCTCGAGTCATCGTCCACGTTCCCGGCCCAGCCATTCCGACGGTGGAGCGTTCCATCGAGGAGCGGCGGCGCTTTGGGATGGATTCGGTCGATTTCGAAGTGGTGGAGGCGCCCGACAGGTTCCTGGCCGGCCAAGAGTCGGCTGCGATCAACACCATCAACAATCGCAACCCAGCCCGCCCCTCGTTCACCGGCCTTACGACCGTGCGGGAGTCGGGTGTCGGTGGCCGACCAACGCTGGTACAGAACGTGGAGTCCTTAGCCCACGTCGCGCTGATCGCCCGCTTCGGTGCCGATTGGTTTCGCCGAGCAGGTACCCCCGAGTCGCCCGGTACCGCACTCCTCACGGTGACGGGTCGATGGGCCGAGCCGCGGATCATCGAGATTCCCCTCGGTATGCCGCTGGGCCACGCACTTGGCTTGCGCCAGGAGGACGCCCGAGGCATTCAGGGGGTGCTTCTCGGTGGCTATGGCGGCGGTTGGCTCACTGGCGCCGCAGCATTGAACATGCCACTGACGGAGGACGAAGCGCGCCGGCACGGATCCTCGATCGGCGCCGGAGTGGTGGCTCTGCTCCCTTCAGGGATTTGTCCTCTGTCCGAGGTCAGTCGGGTGGTCACCTACCTCGAAGGCCAAGGGGCCGGACAGTGTGGTCCTTGTGTCAATGGCTTGGCCGGGCTCGACCTCGTCATGGAGAAGTTGGCATTCCGTCCTTCTTCCCTCCACGGCGGTGTCTCGACCATTCCCGGGCTCTGTGATCTGGTCGAAGGCCGGGGTGCTTGCCGTCACCCCGATGGAGTGGCCCGCTTCATCCGCAGTGCGTTGCGGGTCTTTGCCGATCATGTCGAACTTCATCTCAGCCGCGGCGCGTGTCGAGGCAACACCGCACCGGTGTTGCCGGTACCTGCCCGCCCACAGAGTTCTCCGCTCAGGCCGGTGGTCCGGTGAAACGGCCAGGCCTCACGCTTATCGTCGACCCGATTGCCTGTGACGGCCACGGGGTTTGTGCCGAACTTCTGCCTGAGTGCATCCGACTCGACCGATGGGGGTTCCCGATCATCGAGGCCGGGGGCATTCCGATGAAACTGGTCGACCACGCACGAAGAGCGGCGGAAAGCTGTCCCCGGCTTGCACTCAGCTTGGTCGAACGCCCCCTCTGAACCACATGTGAGCCAACGGTGGCGCTCAGGCGCCGGCGGGTCCGGTCTCCGACTCGGCTTCATCGAGCCCCTGAGCCAGGGTATTCCAACTCAACGTCGCACACTTGATACGCACCGGGAACTTCACCACACCCTGGAGAGCGGCAAGTTCACCAAGTGAGTCGACATCCAAGAGCTGTGCTTCTCCCGCCTCGGTATCGGCCTCATCCTGAGAGTCCTTGCCCGGAAGGGTCGACTCGTGAATGGACATCATCCCCTTGAAGGTCCGGATCAGGTCGCGGACTTCGGTCACAGGTTTACCCTTCACCGCTGCCGACATCAGCGAGGCCGATGATTGGCTGATGGAGCACCCGGTACCACCGATCTTGATGTCGGAGACCGACCCATCGTTGACTTCGAGAGTGACCACTATCTCGTCACCGCAGAGAGGATTGAATCCCTCGACGCGTTGAGCCGGGGGAGACGGGAGTTCCCCCCGGTTCCGGGGTGACCGGTAGTGGTCAAGGATGATCTCGCGGTAGAGGTCTTCGAGACCGGCCATCAGTTCGCCGTCCCCGGGTCTTTCCGAATGGGTCCGTTGGCAACATCGGACGATCCGTTGGTTGCAATGGTGTGTATCACGGCATCAGAGTACCGGGAGGAACTCATCCGAAGAACGCTCCCGTCTCGGCCAGGGCATCGGCCAGGGCATCGACGTCGGACTCGTTGTTATAGAGAGCGAAGGACGCTCGGGCCGTGGCGTTGACCCCGAGCCGCCTCATCAGCGGCTTGGCGCAGTGATGCCCGGCCCTCACGCACACCCCGTACTGGTCGAGGATCTGGGAAACGTCGTGGGGGTGGATGTCGCGATAGGCGAACGAGAGGACGCCACCTCGCTGGATCGGATCCTTGGGCCCGAAGATCCGGATGTCATCGCCGAAGCGTTCGGCCAGCGTGTTCATGGCGTACGTGGTCAACGAAATCTCGTGGGCCCGGATGGACTCCATGCCGATGGCCTGCAGGTACTCCACGGCGGCACCGAGGCCGATGGCCTCGGTGATCGGCGGCGTACCGGCTTCAAACCTCCACGGCAGATCGTTGGGGGTGAACCCCTCCTTGCGGACGTCGAGGATCATCTCCCCACCACCGAGGAATGGAGGGAGCGGGGTGAGCAACTCATCCCGACCCCAAAGCACGCCGATACCGGTCGGACCGAGCATCTTGTGTGCGCTGAAGGCCAGAAAATCACAGCCCAGGGTGGACACATCGGTCGGCAAGTGGGGGACCGATTGGGCCCCGTCGGCCACCACGACCGCTCCCGCGGCGTGAGCCACCCGGGCGATGTCGCCGACCGGATTCAGCGTTCCCAGGACGTTGGACATGCAGGTGATCCCGACCAACTTGACCCCGTCGACCAAGCGTTCGAGGTCATCGAGGATCAGGGCTCCGTCATCGTCGATGGGAATCCACCGGATGGAAAGCTCGCGCTCTTCGGCCAACATCTGCCATGGCACGATGTTGGCGTGGTGCTCCATCTCGGTGAGGAGGATGGAGTCGCCCGGGTGCAGGTGGGTACGGCCCCACGTATTGGCCACCAGGTTCAGGCCCTCAGTGGCATTCTTGCTGAAGAGGATCTCCCGGGACGGATTGGGTGCCCCGATGAATCGGCCCACCGCCACCCGGGCTGCTTCGAACCGATGGGTGGCCTCCTCGGCGATCCTGTAGACACCCCGGTGCACGTTGGCGTGGGTCGTCTCGTCGTATTCGCGCATGGCGTCGAGCACCTGGTGAGGTCGTTGGGAGGAAGCCGCCGAGTCGAGGTAGGTGATCGGGTGCCCATTGACCTCCTGGGCGAGCAGGGGGAAGTCCTTCCGCAGTGTTTCGACATCCAAACCGTGTGCCACGTCGATCAGGTCCGCCATGCGTCGTATCCCTCGGTCTCCAACTTCTTGTACAACTCGGGGCCTCCATCGGCCACGATGACCCCGTCAATGAGGAGATGAACCTTGTCGGCCGCCAACTCATCCAGCATCCGCTGATAGTGGGTGATCACCACCACGCCCAGATCGGGTCGAATCTCCCGCACGGTGTGGACGCCACGAGCGACTGTGCGGAGCGCATCGACGTCGAGTCCGGAGTCGGTCTCGTCGAGGATGGCCACTTCAGGTTCGAGCATGGCCATCTGCAGTATCTCGTTGCGCTTCTTCTCGCCACCCGAGAATCCCTCGTTGAGATAGCGCTCGCCGAACTCGGGATCCATCCCCAGTTTCTCCATCCACTCCATCATCATCAGACGGACTTCGAGCACCGACATGTCGGTGCCTCGACGGGCAGAAAGCGCCTGGCGGAGGAATTGGATCACCGGAACGCCGCCGATGGCCTCAGGTTCCTGAAAGGCCAGGAACATTCCCGCTTTGCCTCGGACGTCTGTCGGCCATGCCGTGACGTCCTCACCCCGTAGCCGGACAGTCCCCGACGTCACCACGTAGGCGGGATTGCCGAGGAGCACCTTGGCCAGGGTCGACTTGCCCGACCCGTTGGGCCCCATGACGGCGTGCACCTGCCCGGATTGCACGGTGAGGTTCACGCCACGGAGGATGGGGGTGCCGTCCACTGATACATGGAGGTCTTCCACCTGAAGCAGTGGAGCAGTTGCCGGCGTATCCCTGACAGTCCCGTCGTTCACACCCCCGAGCCTACCCTCCCTTTGCCATTTCTCCTACGGCCATAGGAGGAATAGGGGGGCCTGGTGTTTTCACCAGGAATTTCCTGTCTGAACTGGTGGCAAGTACGGTAACCGGATGGCAGACCCGTGGACCTATGCCGGACCTGTCGCCCAACTCCGAGCCAATAACGGGGTCGTCACCCTGGTCGACGAGTCCACGTTTGCCATCAGCGGAAGCGCAGGGGACATCTCGCTCGGCGGGGCCCAGGGACTTTTCGTCCGGGACACCAGGATCCTCTCCCGATTCGAAATTGTGGTCAACGGGTCCCGAACCGAACCGCTGGCCGCGGTCACCGACGATCCCTTCTCTTCGACGTTCGTATCCCGGTGCCGCCCTCCGCCCGGGCGGGCGGATTCGACGCTCATGGTGTTCAGGTCACGTTATGTGGGCCAGGGAATGCGCGAGGACATCACCATCCGCAACTTTGGGGACGAACCGTCATTCTGTTCGGTGGAGCTGTTCGTCGGGGCGGATTTCGCTGATTTGTTCGCGGTGAAAGAGGGACGGGTCAGGGACGGTGCGCACGACGACCCGGTGAGTGGGACGATCACCGGTGACATCAAAGGTGAGCCCGACGGCGGAACTGGGCGAACATCGTCCGGCCTCGGCACCCCCGCCATGACCTTCTCGTATCGGCGTGGAGGAGTGACCCGCGGCGTGGAAGTCCGCTTCAGTGGGCCGGTCAGCCTCGATCAGGATCTCGCCACCTTCGAGATGATCGTGCCCCCCCGAGGTGAATGGAGTACCAGCGTGGAGGTGGCCCCGGTGATCGACGGGGTCAGCGTCGATCCCCGGTACCGACGCGGACAGCCGGTGGAGCGGGCTGAACCGGCCGAGCGGTTGGCCCGGTGGCGGCGCCAGGTCCCCCAGGTCGAGACCGACCATCCGGGTCTGAAGAGTGTGGTGGCCCGCAGTGCCGAGGACCTGGGCGCCCTTCGTATCTTCGACCCCGACTACCCCGAGCGGATGGTGGTGGCGGCGGGTGCGCCGTGGTTCATGACCGTGTTCGGGCGTGACTCCCTGCTGACGGCGTGGATGGCGTTGCTGGTGGATCAGGACCTGGCTCTCGGGGTACTGCAGACGCTGGCACGGTTCCAAGGGAACGAAGTCGATCCTCGCCATGATGAGCAACCCGGGCGCATTCTCCACGAGATGCGCTTCGGCGCTGCCGCGTCGCTGTCGCTCGGAGGTGGGAGCATCTATTACGGCAGCGCAGATGCCACCCCCCTGTTCGTGATGCTCCTGGGAGAGCTTCGGCGTTGGGGTGTGGCCGGTGAACTGGTCGACGAGCTCTTGCCAAATGCCGAACGCGCCATCGAGTGGATCGAACAATTCGGGGACGCTGACGGCGATGGATACGTGGAATATCACCGGGCGACCGACCGCGGGTTGACCAACCAGGGGTGGAAAGACAGCTGGGACGGTATTCGCTACGCCGACGGTCGTGTGGCCGAGGCGCCGATCGCATTGTGCGAGGTGCAGGCATATACCTATGGCGCCTTTCTGGCCCGGGCGCACTTCGCCTTCGAGGTTGGTGATATCGCCACCAATGTGCGATTCCGAGCCAAGGCCGCGGAACTGAAGGCAGCGTTCAACCGCGACTTCTGGCTCGAGGACAAAGGGTGGTTCGCGGTCGGTCTCGACGCCGACAAGCACCCGATCGACTCGTTGACCTCCAACATCGGCCACTGCCTGTGGACAGGGATCGTTGACGAGGACAAGGCCGGCCAGGTGGCGGACAGGTTGGTGTCGCCCGAGATGTTCAGTGGGTGGGGGGTCCGCACACTGGCCACCAACAACGCCGGGTACAACCCGATCAGTTACCACTGCGGATCGGTGTGGCCGCACGACACCGCCATCGTGGCCGCCGGACTGGCCCGCTACGGGTTCGACGGGCCTGCCCAGCAATTGATTCTGGCTCTGTTCGACGCGGCGGTGGCGCAAGGTGGGCGCTTGCCCGAACTGTTCAGTGGCCTCGACCGGGGCGAACTGAGCGTGCCGGTGGGCTATCCGACGTCGTGTTCGCCCCAGGCCTGGTCGGCGGCGTCACCGCTTCTGTGCTTGCGCACGCTCCTTCACTTGGACCCGTGGATACCGCAAGGGAAGACCTGGTTGAGCCCGAACCTACCCGAGGGGATCGGCCATCTGAAGGTAGAAGGGATTCCGTTGGCAGGCACCCGGGTGACCATCGAAGTGGGCGACGGGGTTTCTGGTGGCGTGTCGATCACCGGGCTTCCCCCCGAGATCGAGGTGATCCGCCAACCCCGGCTCCCGACGACGGAACCGAGATCAATACCGCGAATCGGGCCCGCGGGTTCCGAGGCCGACCGCTGATCCGGCAGCGGCACGGGTAGAGTCAGCGGCGTGGCACCCGGGGGTTCATCGTGAGCCGCGACGAGGCCAATCCACCTGCTGACGTTCAGCGGGGGGCAAGCCCGACCGATGGTCATCGGCGCTTGACCCCTCTTGACGGGATCCGGGCCTTTGCCGTCGTCACTGTCCTCCTCTTCCATGGTGGCGTTTCGTGGATGGACGGCGGGTTGCTCGGGGTCGACGTGTTCTTCGTGCTTTCGGGGTTCCTCATCACCGCTTTGCTGTGTGATGAATCGGTCAGGACCGACACCATCGCTCTGGCGAGCTTTTGGGGGAGGCGGGGCCGTCGCCTGCTCCCGGCACTCTTCGTCATGCTCATCGGTGTGGCGCTCTACGCCTACTTCGACGCCAGCTCTCTTGATCTCCCCAGCATCCGTGGCGATGCCATGTCCACGTTGTCCTATGTGGCCAACTGGCGTTTCATCCTCTCGGACCAGGGGTACTTCACGTTGGCGGCCGCCCCGTCCCCGCTGCTCCATACCTGGTCGTTGGCGGTGGAAGAGCAGTACTACCTGATGTGGCCGCTGGTTGCCCTCGGGGTTCTCCGGTGGAAAGGCACCCGAGCGCTTGCCGTGGTGGCCGGAGTGGGGGCATTGTCCTCCGCTTCGCTCATGGCGGGCATGCACCACGCCGGATTCAGCATCGACCGGCTGTACTACGGGACGGACACCAGGGTGCAGGCCCTGATGGTCGGATCGTGCCTGGGAGCGATCGCTTCCCGGGGTTCGTGGCGGGTCTTCCCGGATCCTTGGTCCATGACCTCGGTCGGCCGCCGGACCGGTGCCGTCCTGGGAGCCATGGGTGCCGGGTTCCTGTTGTGGGCGTGGCACGTCTACGACGGCCAGAACCCTTTCCTCTACGATGGCGGTTTTCTTCTGGTGGCTCTGGCTGCTGCCGCGGTGATCGCCCACGTGGTGTCGTGGCCACGTTCGTGGCTGGCCCGGTTCTGCTCGTTGGGGGTCCTGGGTTTCATCGGGCGGATCTCCTACGGCCTGTACCTCTACCACTGGCCGCTGTTTCTGGCCCTCGATCACGCCCATACCGGCCTCGGTGGCTTCGAGCTGCTGGCAGTGCGTCTGGTTGCCACACTTGTCGTCTCCACCGCGTCGTACTATCTCGTCGAACTTCCCATCAGGACCCATGGCGTGTTTCGGGGCTGGCGGCCGCTGGCCGCCTCCGGCGCCGCAGTGATGGTGACGGTCACCTCCCTGGTCGTCACGACCGCTCCGTCGGCCGCCACTGCGGTCTCCGCCGGCGTTCCGGCGATGTCGCCCAACTTGCGCAGGCAGCTGGCCGGCGACAATGCGTTCAGCACCAATCCGGTGCGATTCCTTCTCTTCGGCGACTCGGTCGCTCTCACCCTGGGAGTGGGGCTCTCACACGATTCGGTACAGAACTTCGGGGTCAAGGAGTACAACGGGGGGATCGTCGGCTGCGACCTTGATCCGAACTTGATGATCAGAAGCTCGGGCCAGGTGACCATCGCCCCCTCAGGTTGTACCGATTGGCCTCAGCTGTTGGCTCACGCCGTCGGATCCATCCGGCCTCAAGTGGCGGCAGTCCTGTTGGGTCGATGGGAAGGGTGCGACCACTTCTACCAAGGGCAGTGGACCCACGTCGGCGAGCCGTTGTGGGACAACCATCTGTTGGATGAGCTCAATCAGACCATCGACATCCTGTCCTCAGGGGGAGCCAAAGTGGTGCTCTTCACCGAACCGGACATGGCCCCGTCGAACGAAGCGGCTGACGGCTCGGTGTTTCCCGAAGACCAACCGTCCCGGGTGGCCGCCTACGACGCGCTGGTCGACAAGATCGGCAAGACGCGCCCGGGAGTGGTGACGGTCATCGATCTCAACCACGATCTCAGCCCCGATGGCCACTTCACCGCAACGGTCGGTGATGTCAGAGTTCGGAGCTCCGACGGCATCCATATCAGCGCAGCCGGCGGACAGTGGTTACAGCCGAAAATTCTGTCGACGCTGGCGGAACTCGGGCTCTCCGCCCGACTGGTCCCACCGGCTGGAGCCTCAGGAAGGGAATCGGTGGCCGGTCACCAACCCCTGTCGACCCATTCCTGAAGGTGCGGCGTCTCGGCCCCGATGGTGGTCCCTTTCCCATGGCCGGGAAGGACAAGGGTATCCGGTCCGAACCCTGTGAACAGACGGCGTTCGATGGAAGTGATGATGGTGTTGAAGTCGGCATTCTCGAATGTGGTGTTGCCCGGTCCCCCCGGGAAGAGGGTGTCCCCGGTGAAGAGCAGCGGTGTCCCTTCGACGGCGAAACACATCGATCCGGGGGTGTGCCCCGGCGTGGCAATGGTGTCGATCCGAAGCCGACCGATTTGGAGAGTCGACTCATCCTCCAGGATCAGGTCGTAGGCCGGGAGCATGTTCGCGTCGGCCTGGGTCACCGCCACTTCGATGCCGGCGTGTCGCACCGCCTCCACCGCCTGAATGTGGTCCCAATGTCCGTGGGTCTCGACCACCTGGCGCACCCCGAGGTCACGACACAGCTCGAGGAGCCGATCGTGCTCATTGGCTGCATCGATCAGCACCGAGTCACCGGTTTGCCGGCAGCGCACGATGTAGACGTTGTTGTCCACCGGCCCGACTACGACCCGGTGGACCTCGACGGCGGTGTCCTGGTAGTCAATGATGGTGCTGCCCATGGGTAGCGGACCTCCTTGGGTGGGCCCCCGGTTGGAGGGAGTCGGCCACCGCTAACAGCTCAGCGTACCGTGGGTGATCACCACCAAGCCTGTGTTCCCTTGACCCGTTGGTCAACATCGGCCCGGTTCTGGTAGACAACGGTGGACGATGTCCCCAATTCGGGGCCACCCCAGGGGTATGGAGAACACGATGAACTTCGCCTTCAGCGAGGAGCAAGATGAGCTTCGCAAGTCGGTCAAGCGCTTTCTCGAAGACAAGTCGCCCGAGACGGAAGTCCGCCGACTCATGGAAACGACCGAGGGCTATGACCCTGCGGTGTGGACACAGATGGCTGAGCAGCTGGGTCTGCAGTCGATGACCATCCCTGAAGAGTTCGGGGGGGCCGGGTTCTCCTATGTCGAGCTGACCGTGGTCTTGGAGGAGATGGGGGCGGCGCTGCTGTGCGCTCCGTTCTTCTCGACGGTGGCATTGGGTGCCAACGCCATACTCACCTCAGGCGACCAGAAGGCGAAGGAAGATCTACTACCCGGTATCGCCGCGGGTGAGACCATCGCCACACTGGCCCACACCGAGGACAGTGGACGTTGGGACACCGACAGCGTCACCCTGTCCGCCACCCCTGCAGGCGCCGGGTGGGCCTTGAACGGCCATAAGTCGTTTGTGATCGACGGGCATGTGGCCGATCTCATTCTCGTGGTGGGGAGGACCGACGCCGGAGTAAGCCTCTTCAGCGTCAAGGGTGATGCTGACGGCCTGACCCGGACCCCGTTGGCCACCATGGATCAGACCCGGAAGCAGGCTCGGATCGAGTTCGCCGATACGCCGGCCCGACTGATCGGTACCGATGGAGGCGCGGCGGCGGGATTGTCGAAGACCCTCGACCTGGCCGCGGTGGCGCTGGCCGCCGAGCAGGTGGGAGGTGCCCAACGGTGTCTCGACAGTTCGGTCGAATACGCCAAGACCCGCATCCAGTTCGGGCGGCCGATCGGGAGCTTTCAGGCCATCAAGCACAAGTGTGCGGACATGCTGCTCGAGGTGGAGTCGGCCAAGTCCGCCGCCTACTACGCAGGTTGGGCCGCAGCCGAGGACTCCGACGAGCTCCCCGTGGTGGCCAGCCTGGCCAAGTCATACTGCTCCGAGGCCTACTTCCATGCCGCGGCAGAGACCATTCAGATCCACGGCGGCATCGGCTTCACCTGGGAGCACCCGGCCCATCTGTACTTCAAGCGAGCCAAGTCATCCGAGTTGTTGCTGGGCGACCCGTCGTACCACCGGGAGCTGTTGGCCCAACGGATCGGCATCTGACCGACAGGTTCACCGCCCCGTGTCACCGACGTTGCCGAAGACGAATACCCCCTCTTCCCGGTGCCATGCAGGTGCCGGAACCAGGGTGGTGAAGGGCGCCGGCGAAAGTCGTACCTCTCGATATGGCGTAGCGTCTTCGAAATGACCGGACCCCGAAAGCTCATTGGTTGGCTGCTGCTCCTGTTGGTAGGGGTGCTGGCTTCCGGTGGCGCCGTTTTGGGCATCTCACAGGCCCCCAAGCAGGCCACCCTCCAGGCGGCGGTGAAGAACACCCTGGCTGCGGCCAACTACACGTCGGACGTCCTCGAAAGCAGCCCCCAGGGGACCCAAACGCAGCACCTGGTGTACCAGTCGTCGGGCCGGCTGGGGGGCTATGTCGATTCGGGGACCGTACGGGTCTATGTCGCTGTCATCGACGGCATGGAGTACCAGAGCAATCAGGTGGCTCCCGGCGCATCAAACGCCCATCTCACCTTCCAGAAGCAGCCCAGCCAGCCATCCAAGTCGTACGACCCGGTACACGAATATGTCGCCCTGGCCAGCAGCCCCAAGAACGTCCACCAAGATGGGAATACCTACACGTTCTCGGTGACCCAACAGGGACAGACCGCCTCGTTCACGGCCACGGTGATCGGTCAGTACCTGTCGTCCCTGACCATTACCGCTTCGAGCGCTCAGTTGTCCTTGACCATCTCATCGGTGAACACGTCGCCTCGGGTGACCTTGCCGACCGGGGCCAAGGTCGTCGATGCTCCCACCACCACGATTCCCTCCACCCCAGCCACCCCAGCCACCGCAACTCCCACCGCCAGCTGAGGTAGCTGGCGGTGGCATCGTCGGCCTATGCCGAGCTGTCGGCCTGAGAGATGTGGGTATCGATGGCCTGTCGGAGGTCGCGGGCGTGTTGGCCCGGGTCGGGCGCGTCGGTGAGCCACCGGACAACTACGAAGTGCCGGGCCCCGGCCGCAACCATGTCGCCGACGGTCTCGGGGTCGACTCCTCCGGTGATCCACACCGGCCACGGAGACACCGACACAGCTTCGCTGACGTAGCTGATCCCGGTCCCAGGCCGACCGGGTTTGGTCGGAGTGGCGTGTACCGGTCCGGCGGAGAGGTAATCCACCGGTACCTCGCCCTCGTATGCCGCCATCACCTCAGGCCGTGCATGGGTCGACAGTCCGAGGAGGGCGTGGTCGCCGACCATTGCACGGGCTTCCCGGGGAGAGAGGTCATCTTGGCCCACGTGAACCCCATCGGCGCCGATGGCGCTGGCTAGATCGGGACGGTCGTTGAGGATGAAAGGCACGTCGTGATGGGCGCAGACCCGCTGGACCACCAGGGCCCGAGCGACCAGGTCGCGGTCGGCGAGGTGCTTATCTCGAAGTTGCACGATGTCTACCCCACCGACGATGCATTCCTCCACGAATCGGTCGAGATCGCTTCGATCCGGGGTACACAGGTAGAGGCGACGATCGGACAGGGCCCACCGCTTCGACGGGTCAGCCATACCCGTCAACTGGTCCCTGACGCCTCGGCTTTGGCTTCGGCTTTCATCTGTTGTTTGAACTGGCGAACCTTGGTCAGAGCAGCCGGCGAGTCGATGTCGGCCACCGACTGGAAGGTCCCAGGCTGGCTGAAGGGGGTCGATACCTGTTGCCAACCGGGAGTGTGAAGGCCCATCTGCTTGCCCAACAACGCAATGAAGATGCGGGCCTTCTGCACGCCGAACCCGGGGAGGGCCTTGACGTGGGCCAGCAGTTCCTTTCCGTTGGCGGCTGACGTCCAGATGGCGGCGGCATCACCGTCGTAGGTATCCATGATCAGGCGACAGACATCTTGGACTCGCCTCGCCATCGAACTTGGGAAGCGGTGAAGTGCCGGCTTGGCCCCGAAGATCTCGGCCAGGGCGTCAGGGTCCATGGATGCGATGGCCCCGGCATCGAGGGAGCCACCGAGGCGTTCTCTTAGCTCGAATGGCGATCTGAACGCCCGCTCCAACGGTATCTGCTGGTCGAGCACCATCCCGATGACCAGCGCCAGAGGGTCGGTCGCCAGTAGGGCATCAGCCTCGTCGTTGCCCGTGAGGGCGAGGGAGGTCTTCGGCGGAGCGGGCGGGGAATGCGTGCCTTTGGGCATACCTGGGATTCTGGCATGGGAATCGCAGAGATAGTCACGGCGTAGGTGATCCGGCCGGTTCAGCGAGACCAGGGGTCGCCGCTGGAGGCGTCAATCCCGTACTGGTGGATGGCTTTGGAGACCACATCGGCCGGAACGTCCCCGCTTGCCACGAGGCCATCGAGGACAGCCACCACAATGTGGGCTGCATCGACCTCGAAGAACCGGCGCAATGAATCCCGGGTATCCGACCGGCCGAAACCGTCGGTGCCCAACGAGGTGAAACGGCAGGGTACGAATCGGGAGATCTGGTCTGGAACGGCCCGGACAAAGTCGGTCACCGCCACCACTGGGCCACTCGACTCGGCCAGAGATTGAGTGACCAGGGAGACCTTCGGCTCCTCTCCGGGGTGTAGCCGATTCCACCGCTCGACAGAAAGACAGTCCTCTCGCAGTGACTTGTACGACGTGACGGACCAGGCATCGGCCTCGACGTCCCAGTCGGCAGCAAGGAGGTCCCGGGCTTGCATGGCAGCTTGCCACGCCGAGCCCGAGAAGAGCAGGGTCGCGTGTTTGGTGGACTTCGAGGATTTGGTGGACTTCGAGGATTTGGTGGCCCCACTCGAGATCCCGTGACCGGCGAAGCGGTACATGCCCTTGATGATCCCCGACCGGACCCGGTCCGCCTCGGCAGGATCGGCGGGCAGGGCGGGCATGGGGTAGTTCTCGTTATAGAGGGTGATGTACCAGTAACGGTCCTCGGGTTCAGGGCCGGTGATTCGGCGAATCCCGTCCTCGATGATGATGGCCACCTCATAGGCGAACGCCGGATCATAGGCGGCCACGGTGGGGACGACCGACGCCAGTACCAGAGAGTGGCCGTCCTGGTGTTGGAGTCCCTCGCCATTGAGTGTGGTCCGTCCGGCCGTGCATCCAAGCAGGAAGCCCCGACCGCGGATGTCGGCGAGTGCCCACAGCAGATCGCCCACCCGCTGGAACCCGAACATCGAATAGAAGAGGTAGCAGGGGATGAGGGGCTCACTCCATGTGGCGTAGGCGGTGGCCGCGGCGGTGAATGTGGCGGTGGCCCCCGCCTCGGTGATGCCCTCCTCGAGGACCTGTCCCGACTCGCTCTCGGCGTAGTGGAGGGCCAGGTCGGAGTCGACCGGTGTGTAGTGCTGACCGTCCGGGGAGTAGATCTGCACACTGGCGATCAACGGTTCGAGACCGAAGGTTCGGGCCTCATCGGACACGATAGGCACCATTCGCTTTCCGATGGACGGATCGCGGACCAGATTGCGGAGTAGTCGGGCAAACGCCATGGTGGTCGAGGCCGACAGCTTCCCCGATCCCCCCAGGAACTCAGCGAAGACGGAGGCAGCAGGCTGCTCGAGTGTCTTCGGCCGAACAACCCGATGGGGGAGTGGGCCGCCCAGAGCGCGACGCCGTTCCGCCAAGTAGACGGCGGCCGGAGAATCGGGGGCCGGAGAGTAGTAGGGGGGCATGTCGGCATCGAGCGCGTCATCGGGAATCTCATGCTGCAAAGAGAGCCGGTCCCGCAGTGTTCGTAGCTGGGGCTTGGTCATCTTCTTGATCTGATGGGTGGCGTTGCGGGCCTCGATCTCGGGTCCGAGCGTCCACCCCTTGACGGTCTTGGCCAAGATGACGGTGGGAGCGCCGACGTATTCGGTGGCGGCGAGGTAGGCCGCATAGATCTTTCGATAGTCGTGGCCTCCTCTGGGCAACGACTGGAGCGCCTGGTCGGAGAGATCGGCCACCATGGCCCGGAGCCGAGGATCGGGCCCGAAGAAGTGCTCGCGAATGTAGGCCCCGGACTCGGTGGCGTACTTTTGGAAGTCGCCGTCGACCGTCGAGTTCATCTTTTTGAGGAGGACCCCGTCCACGTCCCTGGCCAACAGCTCATCCCAGTTGCGTCCCCACACCACTTTGATCACATTCCATCCCGCCCCACGGAACAGTGCTTCGAACTCCTGGATGACTTTGCCATTGCCTCGGACCGGCCCATCGAGTCGCTGGAGGTTGCAGTTCACGACGAAGGTGAGGTTGTCGAGGTGCTCCCTCGCGGCTATGCCCAAGCCACCGATGGTCTCCGGCTCATCGAGTTCGCCGTCGCCGATGAAGCACCACACCCGGCTGGCTGAGGTGTCTGCCAAGCCCCGGGCATGCAGGTATCGGCTCATGTGGGCTTGGGAGACGGCGCTGAGCGGTCCCAGGCCCATCGACACCGTGGGAAACTCCCAGAAGTCGGGCATCAGCCGCGGATGCGGATAGGAGGACAGCCCATCGCCCGCCACCTCGAACCTGAAGTTGTCGAGCTGTTGCTCGGTGAGGCGGCCCTCCACAAACGCCCGGGCGTAGATACCGGGCGATCCGTGTCCCTGGAAGTACACCTGATCACCGGCAGATCCGTTGTCCTTGCCGTGGAAGAAGTGATTGAAGCCAACTTCGTAGAGGGAGGCCGAGCTGGCGTAGGTGGAAAGATGGCCGCCGATAGAGGCAGAACGGGAGTTGGCTCGCACCACCATGACGGCGGCGTTCCAGCGGATGTATGCCCGGATGCGGCGCTCGATATCCTCGTCGCCGGGAAACTCGGGCTCGCGGTCGGTGGGGATGGTGTTGACGTACGGCGTGGACACGGTGGCGGGGAAGTCGACATTCTTTGCTCGGGCCTGCTCGAGCAGCCGCATCAGCAGGTATCGGGCCCGGGTCCGGCCGCGAGCCTCCACCACGTCGTCGAAGGCGTCCATCCACTCGGCCGTCTCCCCCGCGTCAATGTCGTGGAGCTGGTGGCTGACACCGTCGAAGAGCATGCGCCCATGCTCTCACTGGTTCGGCGCCGACGGAAGCAGGCCCGCGATGGCCCAGAATCCCGGCTCAGTGTCCCCAGGTGGCCGGCCAGTACTGGATCAGTGTGCAGGCGATGCCGATACGCGTGCATGCTGTGGCGATGAGCACGGCCCAGGACATCACTGACGAGGTCACCGTCGTCTATACGGACGGGGCATGCCGGGGAAACCCGGGACCGGGCGGATGGGGTTGGGCTGTCGATGGTGAGCGCTCGGGAACCCGCAGTGACGTCTCGGGTAGTGGAGGGGAGCCCCACACCACCAATCAACGGATGGAGATCATGGCGGTGGTGGAGGCATTGCGGTCGATCGAGGGGGCTATCCATGTGGTGAGCGACTCGACCTATGTCGTGAACTGTTTTCGCCAGAAGTGGTGGGTCGGGTGGAAGCGGAAGGGGTGGCGGAACTCCCAGGGGAAGCCTGTGGCCAATCGCGACCTGTGGGAGATGCTCTTCGCGTTGGCACTCGATGAGGATCGTCGGGTGACCTTCGAGTGGGTCAAGGGCCACTCGGGTGATCGCATGAACGATCTGGTGGACCAGTTGGCCGCCGACGCGGCGGCACTCCAGTAATTGGGTTGCTGATCCGTCTACTCCCTCAACGTTCTGCCTGGCGATTCAGGCCTTCGAATGGTCGCGCCCCGGTTCAGCCGGGACGACGACATCGGGCCAGATCGATCGAGAGACGTGGTGTTCCGCCGGGCAGACCAGCAAGGACGGCGAAAGTGACCCCGGTCAAGCCACACTGGGCCACCACCGTCGGCCATGTTCACCTGGTGCCAACACTCTGGCCACCAAGCATCCCTGGACAGGCGAACAGCTCCGGGTTTGGGTGGGGGCCACGGGTCCCGTAATCTGGTGACATGGAGATCAAAGGAAGCTCAGCAATCATTACCGGGGGCGCATCTGGCCTCGGTGAAGCCACCGCCCGCACACTCGGCGCCGAAGGTGTACGGGTCACCATCTTCGATAAGAACGAAGAGCGGGCCAAAGAGGTCGCCGGCCAGATCGGCGCCAACGCGAATTACGTCGGTGGTGACGTCACCGACCCTGAAGACTGCCAAAAGGCAGTCGATCAGGCCGCCGACGGCGGGAACCTCCGCATCGCCGTGAACTGTGCGGGAACCGGATGGGTGGGTCGAGTGATCAACCGCGACGGCTCACCCCACGAGCTGGGCGTGTTCCAGTTCATTCAGAACCTGAACGTGATCGGCACGTTCAACGTGATGACCAAAGCGGCCTCTGCCATGTCCACCGTTGAGCCTCAGGCGGGCGGCGAACGTGGGGTGATCGTGAATACCGCCTCGGTGGCCGCATTTGACGGTCAGATCGGCCAGTTGGCCTACTCGGCATCCAAGGGCGCGATTGTGGGGATGACGCTTCCCGCCGCTCGCGATCTGGCGGTGGTCGGCATTCGGGTCTTGGCCATCGCTCCCGGATTGTTCGACACGCCATTGTTGGCCATGCTGCCCGAACCGGCTCGAACGGCCCTCGGCCAGTCCGTCAACTTCCCCAAGCGGCTCGGAAACCCGAAGGAGTTCGGCGAGTTGGTGGCCCACATTGCCACGAACAGCTATCTCAACGCGGAGGTCATCCGACTCGACGGTGGCATCCGTATGCCTCCGAAATAGCAGGTCGGCTGTTCGATACGACATCGGGATGCCGGGGCGGCTGATTGGCCGTCCCGGTACCGGTCGTCGTGGCCCTCTCCCCTGGGGATGCTGATCAGGACAGTACCCGCCTCCGGAAGTTTCGCAGACCGAGCCCGAGGAAGAGCGCCAGAAGACCGGTCAGCGCCGGATATACCACATAAAGGTGCATGTGGGGAGCGTTGGTCAAGGCCGCCCGCATCCCCTCATTGACGTAGATCAGCGGATTGACCAGAACCAGGATTTGGAGCCAGTGCCAGCCCCCGGCCTGGATCGGGGCCAGTCGGGTCCACTGGTAGTAAGTCCCGCCGAGGAATGTGACGGGCAGGATGATGAACCCGAACATCAGGCCGATGTTGCGCGGTTCGAAGCTGGTCCCGAGGAGCAGCCCGAGTGAGGCCATGGTGATACATGCCAGTGGAACCAAGGTCACGATGATCCACCAGTGAAGATCGAGGTGGGCCTCGACCCCCTTGGCGTGGACGACCGATGCAATCGGCAGCACGATGACCGCCGAGATCGCACCCTGCACCGCGCCCGAGAGGACCTTGGCCCCCGCCACCAGCCAGATCGGGCATGGTGCCTGCACCCTGTCCTCGATCTCGCGGGTGTAGCCGAAATCCTGGGACATGGTCAGTGCCACTGACTGCACTCCCTGAAACAGAATCGAGATGCCCACCACACCGGGCACGAGCACCGTGGCGAAGCCGGATTCGGCCGTTGGGCCGGTTCCACCGCCGATGCCCTGCCCGATCTTCGGGAAGACATAGAGGAAGACGAAGCACAGCAGAAACGGTTGCACCAGGGTTCTGACGACGAACTCGAACATGTGTTTGCGGAGCACTACCAGGTCGCGGAGGATGAGTGCCCACAGTGCGATTCGGCTGGCGCCCAGGGCCGACCGGGTCGGCGCCAACTTGACCGTGGCCGCCGAAGCGCTCACGTCGGCGGTACTCACGACTCCCTCAATTCCTTGCCGGTGAGATTGATGAACACCGTCTCGAGGGTGGGCTCGGTGACCGACAGGTCGATGACCGGAAAACCGGCACTCTCGGCGGCGGAAACCACCTTGGGCAGCAGCCGGTCTTTACCCTTCACATGGAGCTCCACCCCTCCCTCGATCGAACGGGTCCGGGTCACCCCGGGTACGCCTTCGGTCAGGACGCGGGCCAACTCGTCCTGGTTCCCGCCGGCCACGACCGTGACGATAGTGTCGGCATCGATCTGCTGTTTCAGCGCCGAGGGCGTGTCGAGGGCCAGGATCTTCCCTCGGTCCATGATGGCGACCCGACCGCAGAGTTGCTCTGCCTCCTCCATGTAGTGGGTGGTGAGGAGAATGGTCTGACCTTGCGCGTTGAGTTCGCGCAAGGTGTCCCACAGTGCCAGGCGACTCTGCGGATCGAGCCCGGCAGTCGGCTCATCCAGGAACAGCACCGCCGGCCGGTGGAAGATGGCCCGGGCCACCATCAGGCGTTGAGCCATCCCGCCGGACAGGGCATAGACCGAGGCATCGGACCACTTCTCCAACTGGAATTGCCGCAACAGGCCGGTGGCGGTCTCGCGGGACTCCCGGGCCGAGATCCCAAAGAGGCGCCCATGGAAGTAGAGGTTCTCCCATACCGTCAACTGTCGATCCAACGTGTTCTGTTGGCTCACGATTCCGAGGATCTGCTTGGCCAGCGCCGGGTTGCCGACCACGTCGATGCCACCGACGAACGCCTTCCCGGAGGTCGGGATGACCCGAGTGGTGAGCATTCCCGCGGTGGTCGTCTTCCCCGCGCCGTTGGGGCCGAGGAGACCGAAGATCTCACCGGCAGCAACCCGGAGGTTGAGCTCGTCGACCGCCCGAAAGTCCGCGCCCTGGTACACCTTCGTCAGGTTGATGGTGTGGATGATGCTGTCGGATCCGTCGGATCTGACGACTGTCGAAGGCGCAGTATCGCGGGAATCGGTCGTCATCGCTGGTCCGGACCAACGCTACTAGCATCGGAACGACCGGTCCTGTCAGGGTTCACCGCCCTCTTCCTTGGCTTCGGGCTCCGGAACATCCGTCGGCGGGTTCTTTCGTAAGGTGGTTGTTGGACCCCTCCCTATAGGCTGAGGGTGTTGTAGCCAGCGGACATTCACTGTCGAGATCGGAGGTGGTTCCCACGGGACCCGAGGTGGTATCGGAACACACGGCATCGGGGCAACGTGGGGCCGAACAAGGTGCGAACGGCACCTACGACGTCGTCATTATCGGTGGGGGTCCCGGGGGGTACGCGGCCGCGCTGTATGGCGCAGCCGCCGGGTTGTCGATGGCAATCGTCGAGCTCGACAAGGTAGGGGGTACCTGCCTGCACCGGGGGTGCGTACCCGCCAAGGAATTCCTCGAAACCGCGGCCGTCTATCGCACGGTGGCGGGTGCCTCTCAGTTCGGGATCAGCAACGGTACGGCCGATAATGCGAAGCCCACTGTGGAATTCGCGGTGAGCCAGGCCCGCAAACAACAGGTCGTCGACCAGTTGTTCAAGGGGCTGTCCGGGCTCTTGAAGGGGCGGGGTGTCGCCTTGTTCAATGGGACCGGCACGCTGCTGCCCGATCACAAGGTCCGAATCACCGGGAACGATGGGTCGACGACGGAGATCACCGGTACCGATATCGTGCTCGCTGCCGGCTCCCTACCCCGGATGATCCCCGGCTTCGATGTCGATGGCACCGTCGTGATGACGTCGGACGAAGTCCTGGCCCTCGACACGCTCCCAGCCTCAGTGGCCGTCGTCGGTGGCGGCGCCATCGGGTGCGAGTTCGCCTCCCTTTTTGCCGATCTCGGCTCCAAGGTGACCGTGTTCGAGGCGCTGCCGACCATCCTGACCGGGTGTGACTCCGACGTGGTCAACGTGGTGGCCAGGTCCTTCCGAAAACGAGGGATCGATGTCAAAGCCGGAATGCAGCTGCAGGGCCACACACCTGGACCTTCCGGCCAAGGGACAGTTGTTCTCTATGGTGACGGCGAGAAATTGGCTGTCGATGCAGTTGTCGTCTCCGTGGGCCGGCGGCCGCGCACCGACGGACTCCTGGCCGAAGGGACCGGAGTGATCATCGATGAGCGGGGATTTGTGGTGGCGGACGAAATGATGCTCACGGCGGCGCCGGGGGTTTGGGCGGTAGGTGATGTAGTGGCAAACACGCCACAACTCGCCCACGTGGGATTTGCAGAAGCGATTGTGGTCATCAAGTCAATTCTGGGAGAGCCCGTACTCCCGGTGGACTATGACCGGGTGCCCTGGGCGATCTATTGCCATCCCGAGGTGGCGTTCGCTGGTCTGACCGAGGCAGCCGCCAAGGAGGCGGGGTATGACATCGTGGTGAAGAAGGATCCTTTCGGCGGAAACAGTCGAGCTCGCATCATCGGGGACACCGAGGGTGTCGTCAAGGTCATTGCCCAGCGTCGTCCTGACGGGACCGCGGGAAAGATCCTCGGAGTCCACATGGCTGGACCATGGGTCACTGAGCAGTTGGGAGCCGGGTATCTGGCAGTCAACTGGGAGGCCACCCCTGACGAGGTCGCACAGTTCATCCAGCCGCACCCCTCGTTGTCGGAAACCTTTGGTGAGACAGTGCTGGCCTTGACCGGAAGGGGGCTTCACGTTGCCTGACGTGACCATGCCGCAGTTGGGTGAAACGGTGACCGAAGGAACGATCACCAAATGGTTGAAGTCCGTCGGTGAGGAGGTCCAGCGGGACGAGCCTCTGTTCGAGGTGTCAACCGACAAGGTCGATTCAGAGGTCCCTTCTCCGGCCGGCGGCGTCCTCACCGAGATACTGGTGGAAGAAGGGGACACAGTGGATGTCGGGGTTCGTTTGGCTGTTATCGGCGACAGCGGATCGACCGACGGTTCGGACGCACCCGAAGCGGCAACCGTGGAGCCTGCGGCAACCTCGGAGCCTGCGGAAACCGTGGAGCCTGCGGAAACCGTGGAGCCTGCGGCAACCTCGGAGCCTGCGTCGACCTCGGAGCCTGCGGCAACCGTGGCCAGTCAGCCACCTGCGTCTGAGTCTCCTGCTCCGGCTTCTCCGGCCCCGCAGACTGCGCCTGCGACACCACCGGCCGCCGCGGTGGCCACTTCGCGGTCCGGCGACGGTTTGGTCCTCTCGCCGGTGGTGCGCAAATTGCTCAGTGAACACGGCATCGACGCCGGTTCGATGACCGGAACTGGTCTCGGTGGCCGAATCACCAGGGACGACGTGAAGGCTGTCATCGCATCGGGAGGTGCGGCCGCTCCAATCGACGGCACGGAGACTCCAGTCGCAGTGCCTGCCGCCGGCACGGCCCCGGCTCCGGTTGCCCGACCGCTGGCTACTGACCGGGCAGTGCCCCGTGGTGATGGCCTGGACGAGGTGTTGCCGTTCACCAATATTCGCCGTCGCACCGCCGAGCACATGGTGCGCTCCAAGGCCACCTCGGCCCACACTCTGATGGTGAAAGAGGTCGACTATGAACGAGTCGAGCGAGTACGCCGGTCTCACGGCGAGCGATTCAGGGCGGAGGAGGGGTTCAGCCTCACCTATCTGTCTTTCGCGGCAAGGGCCACGGTGGAGGCGCTGGGCGATTTCCCTCACCTCAACGCGTCAGTTGGTGAAGACGCACTGATCGTTCATCATGACATCAACCTCGGGATTGCGGTTGACCTCGACAACGAGGGTCTCATCGTTCCGGTGGTGCACCATGCAGAAGAGTTGACGTTGCGGGGAATGTCCCGGCGCATCCACGAGGTGGCTGATCGTGCCCGCACAAAGAAGTTGAATGCGGACGACATCAGCGGAGGGACATTCTCGATCACCAACTCTGGTCCGTTCGGCACCATGCTCACCGGGGCGATCATCAACCAGCCGCAGGTGGCAATCCTCTCCACCGATGGTGTGTCGAGGAAACCCGTTGTGGTGGTGCTCCCCGACGGCAGCGAGTCGATAGCCATTCATTCGGTGGGATTGGCCGCGATGACCTTCGACCACCGTGCCGTCGACGGAGCCTACGTGGCCCGCTTTTTGGCACGACTGTCAGAGATTCTGAACGAACGCGATTGGGCCGGAGAGCTCTGAGCCCGCGCATGAATGATTCGAGGGCTTTGCGGTGAGGATCCGGTGGCTGGGGCGCGTCCCGTATCGGGAGGCCTGGGCGCTGCAGCACTCACTGTGTGACCTGTCGCAAGACGACTATCTGTTGTTGCTGGAGCACAACCACGTCTACACGCTGGGCTCCCATGCCGATGTCGGCCATGTCCTGGTTGATCCGGCCTCAGTCGGAGCTGACACCGTCAAGACCGATCGTGGTGGAGATGTCACTTATCACGGTCCGGGACAACTGGTGGGCTATCCGATCGTGACGGTGGGCGCAGGACCACATCGCGGGCCTGAACACGTGCACCGGGTAGAGCAGGTGGTCATCGATGCGCTGGTGGCGTTGGGGATTCGATCGGGTACCGTCGGCCGGATGGCGGGATACCCGGGGGTGTGGGTCGGGCTCGACGAACCCGACCCACACACTGAGGCGGGAGCCGAGCACCGTGGGAACGGCCCCCGCAAGATCTGCGCCATAGGAGTTCGTACGACGCACGGACGGGCCATGCATGGTTTTGCACTCAATGCTCATCCTGATCTGTCGATGTTCGACCACATCGTGCCGTGTGGCATCACCGACAAGCCGGTGACATCCCTGTTGGCGGAAGGAATCGACGTATCCATGAGTGAGGTCGTCGATGCGGTGATCGACGCGTCACTCGCGATGTGGGGCCCATTGCAAGATATCCAGCGGGTCACCGACGGTGTCGGTGTCGATGGGATCGCCGGTGGGGATGGGCCAGACACCCGATCCGACGGCATCCGGGTATCGGTTGCTTTGAGCCGGCCCTCAACAGGCGAACGCTCGCTCGCTCGCAGGCTACGGCGTTCAGGCGTTGATCCGGACGCCGGGCTGGCAGTGAACGAGCGTAAGCCCGAGTGGTTGCGGGTGCAGGCTCACATGGGGAATGACTATCTCGGATTGCGCCACCAGCTGCGTGATCTCAATCTTGTCACGGTATGCGAAGAGGCGGGCTGCCCAAATATCTATGAGTGCTGGTTGGACGGTACTGCCACATTCATGATCAATGGATCACGGTGCACGCGCGCGTGCGGGTTCTGCCAGGTAGACACCCGTCACCCCCTGCCCCTCGATCCCGATGAGCCCGAGCGGGTAGGTGAAGCCGTAGCTCGGATGGGCCTGGCTCATGCGGTGATCACCTGTGTGGCCCGGGATGATCTGGACGATGGTGGAGCCGGAGGGTTTGCCGAAGTGATCGAGGCGGTACGTAGGCGTAGCCCGAAGACGACCGTCGAGGTATTGATCTCTGACTGCAAGGGTAGTGAAAGCTCCTTGCGGGCCATCTTCGACGCGCGGCCCGATGTCATGAACCACAACATCGAGACTGTGGCTCGTCTGCAGAGAGCGGTCCGTCCGTCCGCGGGCTATGCACGAAGCCTGGCCGTGCTGGCACGGGCCAAAGATGCGGGCCTCACCACCAAGTCGGGGATGATTCTCGGCATGGGAGAGCGTCAGGACGAGGTGTTGGCCACCCTGGCTGATTTGCGGGCGGTCGGTGTGGACATTGTGACAATCGGCCAATATCTGCGCCCGAGTTCCCAACACTTGCCGGTGGCCCGGTGGTGGCGCCCCGAGGAGTTCGCCTTCTTGAGGGACGCGGGCATGGCTATGGGCTTCAGCCATGTGCAGGCGTCACCCCTGACCCGGTCGAGCTACCACGCCCGAGAAGCAGCCGAGTCCTCTTCGTCCGGTGCGACAGGTGCCCGCGAGGAGACGGCCGCGTTCGCATCGACCCGCGTGAAGGTTCGGTGACCGAACTCTCCAAACGGGCCCAAACCTCCCGCATCGAACGGATCGCTCGGGTCCGAGAGAGAATGGAAGTGCTCGGTGTCGATGTACTTCTGCTGTCCTTGGGTGCGGACCTACCCTGGCTCACCGGGTACCTGGCCATGCCGCTCGAGAGGCTCACGATGCTGGTCTTGCCGGTGAGGGGTGATCCAGTGCTGGTGGTGCCGGCGCTGGAGGCTGCTCGAGTGGCGATCGCCGAGGACGTGTTCGCCGTCCATCCGTGGTCCGACACCGAGAATCCGGTTGCCATTGTCGCCTCGATCGTCGCGGCTCGTGCCGAAAGGAATGGCGGGGCGAACCGATTGCGGGTCGCCATCTCGGACCGAACATGGGCGACATCGGTGCTTGCCCTGCAGTCGGAGATCCCTCGTGCCGAATGGATCCCCGGCTCCACCGTGACGTCGTCGATACGGGCGGTCAAAGATTCCTTCGAACTCGAAGCATTGCGAGCGGCATCCGGCGCCGCAGACCGAGTGGCTGCCATGCTTCAGCGGGGTGACATTCCACTGATCGGACGCCGAGAAGCCGATGTCTCGAACGACATCAGCACGTTGTTGTTGGCTGAGGGTCACGAGCGGGTGAACTTCGCCATTGTAGGTAGTGGGCCCAACGCTGCCAGCCCCCATCACGAACCGGGGTCGCGGATCATCGGGCCGAACGAGACGGTGGTGTGTGACTTCGGTGGCACGTTGTCCCTCGATGGCGAAGTGGGTTATTGCTCCGACATCACCCGGACCGTTGTCACCGGCGCACCATCGGACGATATCCGTGATTGTTACGAGGTCCTCTTGGCATCTCAACAAACGGCGGTGGCGTCGGCACGGGCAGGAGTATCGGCCGAGGCGGTCGATGCCGCGGCCAGGAGCATCATCGACGATGCCGGTTATGGGGACCTATTCATCCACCGGACCGGGCACGGCATCGGGATCGAAGAACACGAGGATCCGTATCTGGTGGCGGGAAACGACGAGTTGTTGCGGCCAGGGCACGCCTTTTCTGTCGAACCCGGCATCTACGCATCAGATCGTTTCGGTATGCGGCTCGAGGACATCGTGATCATCACGGAGGATGGCAATCCGGAATCGTTGAACACTGTCGATCATGCGTTGGTTGTCGTAGAGGTGTAGGAGAGGGGCCATGGACCTGGGCATTGATGGCAAGGTGGCAGTAGTGGTCGCCGGATCCCGCGGGCTTGGCTTCGCCACGGCCCAGGCGTTGGCAGCTGAAGGTGCGCGCCTGGTGGTGTCGGCGCGCGGTGAGGATGCGCTGGCCTCGGCAGCGTCATCACTGCGTGCCTCGGGTGTCGAGGTGGTCACGGTGGTGGCCGACAGCGCTGATCCAGACGTCCCGGCACGCCTGGTGAGCACAGCTGTCGAACAGTTCGGTGGCTTGGATATCGTGGTGGCGAATGCCGGTGGACCCCCACCCGGTCGTTCTCTCGAAGTCACCGAAACACAACTCGACGCCGCTCTCAATCTGAACCTCCGGTCATCGATTCGGCTGATTCAGTCGTCAGTGCCGGTACTTCGTCAACGAGGATGGGGCCGGATCTGCTGCATCACGTCCTACTCGGTGGTGCAGCCGGTGCCTTCGCTGGCCTTGTCCAATACTGCCCGGGTGGGCCTATGGGCCTGGGCAAAGACAGCCGCCCAGGACCTGGCATCCGACCGGAGTGGCATCACGCTGAACCTGGCGTGTCCCGGGCCTCACGCCACGGATCGCATGAGGGAGCTGGGTGGGTCCGAAGTGATGGGTGACCCGGCCGATTTCGGCAAGATCGTCGCCTTCCTGTGCTCACAACCCGCTGCGTTCGTCAATGGGGCAGCCGTCGTGGTTGATGGTGGTGCCACCTTGGCGCTTTGATCAGTGGTCGACCCGGCCATCGGAAATCATCGGCTCTCGCGATTCCCGTCGGCCGCCATCGGGGCCACCTGTCGGGTGAGCACCAGCCCCGGGTGTCCGTAGCACGAGACATCCGGCCTGCAGCGTGTACGGGATGTGGCCACTGCCGTGAATACCCAAGAGGTAGGCATCCTCGATTGTGCACACAATCAGTTTGGGTAGTCACGCCAGGCACTCGACTGAATGGGGCTGGGTTCGGTCAATCCAGCGTTCGTTCAGTACTCATCGTTCGTCTTCGACACGCGGCGCTGGCTGGCTCCGAAGAACGGCCAT
>JADGOI010000100.1 GCA_017883075.1 Acidimicrobiales bacterium | reverse complement strand
TGATGGTGACGATGGTGATGGAAGACTCTGAATCGTGACCGCACCGCTGCGCATCGCCAACTGTTCGGGGTTCTACGGCGATCGTCTTTCCGCGGCCACCGAGCTGGCCCTGGCCGGGTATCCCGGGTTCCACTTGACCTCACCCCCTGCTGCGGGTTCCATCTACGGCGTCTATTGGCCGACCTTGGTTCCGGCCGAACTGGTGATTCCCGAAGTGGTCCACGCCGACGGCCGCCGGGTGCCGGTTCCCCACACAGCCCATCTGGTCACCAGCGAGTCCGATCCGGTTGACGAGGAGGCCACCCCGACCGCTGTGCCCGCGGCCGGTCCCACCGAGCATCTGCCCTTGGGAACCATCGTCGGGGCACGTTCGGGGGACAAAGGGGGCAATGCCAACGTGGGATTATGGGCTCGATCCGATGCCGGATGGGCATGGTTGGACACCTTCCTGACCGTCGGCCGGTTCCGGAGCCTGTTTCCCGAAGCCGGTGATCTGGTCGTCCATCGATTCGGGTTTCCCAAGCTGCGCGCCGTCAACTTCGTGGTGCTGGGCCTGTTGGGGGAAGGGGTAGCCTCATCTACCCGCCCCGACCCTCAGGCCAAGAGCCTGGGCGAGTACCTTCGAAGCCGGCTGGTCGACATCCCGGTCAGCCTCCTGCCTGATCGCGCTGATCCCCCTGAACGGCCAAAGGAGTAGCACCGTGGACTTCAGACAATCCGACGAACATCTGATGCTGCGTGAGGCGGTCAGTGCCATCGCCTCCAAGTTCGGACACGAGTACTACGTGGCCAAGGCCCGGGCCGATGAACGCACCGAAGAGCTGTGGAACGCGGTGGCCGAGCCCGGGTTCCTCGGGGTCAGCGTGCCCGAGGAGTACGGCGGTGGTGGGGGCGGCATCACCGAACTGGCCCTGGTGGCCGAGGAACTGGCCGCCGCCGGCTGCCCACTCTTGATCATGGTGGTATCGCCGGCCATATGCGCCACCATCATCGCCAAATTCGGGACTGACGCCCAAAAGCAGCGCTGGCTCCCCCGCTTCGCCACCGGCGAGTTGAAGATGGCCTTCGCCATCACCGAGCCCGATGCCGGTTCCAACTCGCACAACCTGTCGCTCACCGCCGCCAAAGACGGGGACATCTACCGGCTCAACGGGACGAAGTACTACATCTCGGGCGTGGACGAAGCCGAGGCGATTCTGGTAGTCACCCGATCGGGCGTGGACCCCGACACCGGTCGGGGACGGCTGTCGCTGTTCGTAGTGGACACCGATACACCAGGACTCGAGAAGCAGGTCCTCCCGGTGGAGATCACCGCGCCGGAGAAGCAGTTCACCTTGTTCTTCGACAATGTCGAGGTCGAGGCGGACCGGCTCGTCGGGGCGGAGGGCGAAGGGCTGCGCCAGGTCTTCTTCGGCCTCAATCCAGAACGCATCCTGTCAGCATCCCTGGCCAATGGCATCAGCCGCTACGCGTTGGAGAAGGCCTCCGCCTACGCCGGTGAGCGAGAGGTGTGGGGAACACCGATCGGGCGCCATCAGGGCATCTCCCACCCGCTGGCCAAGGCCAAGATCGAGGTCGAACTGGCCCGGGTGATGACCGACAAGGCCGCGTGGCTCTGTGACTTCGACGGGGATTCCCCGGCGGCGGGCGAGGTGGCCAACATGGCCAAATACGCGGCGGCCGAGGCCACCCTTGCCGCGCTCGACCAGGCAATTCAGACTCACGGAGGCAACGGCATGTCGTCCGAGTACGGGCTCGCCGACCTGTGGGGCATGGCCCGACTTCTTCGAATTGCTCCCGTCAGCCGCGAGATGATCCTGAATTTCGTGGCCCAGCACTCATTGGGCCTGCCCAAGTCCTATTGACAGCCGGATCACCGGGTCGACACCGGTAGCGCCCCCCTCGGCACCGGCTCGGCTGTCGCTCGGCAACCGGTCGGCGCCACTGGCCAGCGAGAGTATCCTGCTCTCCTTATGCCTATGCAGACCCGTGACGACATCCGCAATGTGGCCATCGTGGCCCACGTCGACCATGGGAAGACGACACTTGTCGATGCCATGCTCTGGCAGTCCGGCGCCTTCCGGGCCAATCAGTCGGTCAACGAACGGGTCATGGACTCCGGTGATCTCGAGCGCGAAAAGGGCATCACGATCCTGGCCAAAAACACTGCGGTGCTCCATGGCGGGGTGAAGATCAACATCATCGACACACCGGGTCACGCCGACTTCGGCGGCGAAGTGGAACGCGGATTGACAATGGTCGACGGGGTATTGCTGCTGGTCGACGCATCCGAAGGACCCCTCCCTCAGACCCGATTCGTCCTCCGCAAGGCCCTTGAGGCACGACTACCGGTGGTGTTGGTGGTCAACAAGGTCGATCGTCCGGACGCCCGGATCGAAGAAGTTGTCAACGAGGTGGAGGAGCTGTTCTTGGATCTCGATGCCGACGAGCATCAGATCGACTTCCCCATTCTGTATTCCAATGCCCGGGCCGGGTGGGCCGCCACCGAACGGGGCGTGGAAGGAACTGACCTCGAACCATTGTTCCAAGCCATTCTCGACAGCATCCCGGCCCCCCAGTACGACACGGATGTTCCCTTGCAGGCCATCGTGTCGAACCTCGACGCCTCCCCCTATCTGGGCCGACTGGCTATTTGCCGAATTCGGAACGGCACTCTCCGCAAGGGCTCCACGGTGGCCTGGTGCAAGCTGGACGGGACCATCGAACGGACCAAGATCACCGAGCTCTACATCACTGACGCATTGGACCGGGTCGACGCCGCCGAAGTCGGCCCGGGTGAGATCGCCGCGGTGGCAGGCATGCCGGAAATCACCATCGGTGAGACCCTGGCCGATCCCGACGATCCGAGGCCCCTGCCCGTCATCACCGTGGACGAGCCCAGCCTGTCCATGACCATCGGGATCAACACGTCGCCATTGGCCGGCACCGACGGTTCGAAGCTCACCGCCCGCCAGATCCTCAGCCGGCTCGATGCCGAACTGGTCGGGAACGTAGCTCTGCGGGTTGACACGACCGAACGCCCCGACACCTGGGAAGTCCAAGGCCGGGGCGAGCTCCAGTTGGCGGTACTGGTCGAGACCATGCGGCGCGAGGGTTTTGAAATGACGGTGGGAAAACCCCAGGTGGTTACCAGGGAGATCGACGGCAAACTCAACGAACCCATGGAGCGGGTGGCCATCGATGTTCCCGATGACTATCTCGGTGTGGTGACCCAGCTGATGGCGCTCCGCAAGGCCACACTCATCGAGATGGTCAACCACGGCACCGGATGGGTCCGCATGGACTACCGGGTACCCGCCCGCGGCCTGGTCGGCTTTCGCACCGAGTTCATGACCGCGACCCGGGGCACCGGCATGCTGCACCATGTCTTCGACGGGTGGGAGCCATGGCACGGCGAGCTCAAGACCAAGCGGAACGGCTCGATGGTGGCCGACAGGCGAGGGATGACCACCGGTTACACACTGATGAGCCTTCAGGAGCGGGGCATGCTGCTCGTCGGCCCTGGTACCGAGGTGTACGAGGGCATGGTGATCGGAGAGAACGCCCGCGATGAGGAGATGGACGTCAACCCGATCAAGGAGAAGAAGCTCACCAACGTGCGGTCGGCCACCGCCGACGAGGCCATCCGCCTCACACCTCCGTTGCTTCTCTCACTCGAGCAAGCCCTTGAGTTCATCGCCGACGACGAATGTGTCGAGGTGACCCCGAAGTCGGTACGCCTGCGCAAGGTCATCCTCGACCAGGCTGTCCGGGGACGGCTTCGCAGCCGGTCCCGTAATCCCAAGGGTCAAGCCTGAAGCGATCCGTCCGGGTCGACATCGATCGGATATCGTAATCGGGCGAATCTCGGCTCCGAGGGGAGGGCTCGAACCTCCAACATCTGGCTCCAAAGGCCAGCGTTCTGCCGATTGAACTACCTCGGAACGTTCACCTGATGGATTGGTGGATGTGACTCAGGTTAGGCGATGGACAACGCCGCTTGGCAACGATCGGTGATCTGCCGGTGGTCTGGACCCGGAGGTAGGTACGTCACGTCCTGGGTCACGGACTTGCCACGGCCGCCGGCACCGATCCTACCGGTGCCACGGACTCGAAGGAATGCCCGGGTAGGCTCCCGCCCTGATGAGGGTGCTTGTTGTCGATGACGATCCAGCTGTGAGCGGGGCGTTGCAACGGGCATTGAAACTCGAGGGGTACGACGTCTCGTTGGCCGTCGACGGTCCGCGGGCGCTCGAAGACATCGCGATCCGGCCCCCCGACGCGGTGGTCCTCGATATCGGGTTGCCGACCATTGACGGACTCGAAGTCTGCCGACGCCTTCGAGCCGCGGGTGACGACACCCCGGTCCTGATGCTGACGGCCCGCGATGCGATCAGCGATCGGGTCCAGGGACTCGATGCCGGCGCCGACGATTACCTCGTGAAGCCATTTGCCCTCGCCGAGCTTCTGGCCCGGTTGCGGGCGCTCCTACGCCGCCGCCACGAGGATTCGAATGACATTCTCAGGTTTGCCGACCTCAGTCTCGATCCGGCCAGCCGGGTCGCCTCCCGGGGTACGCGCGAGTTCTCGCTCACCCGGATCGAGTACGACCTGCTCGAACTGCTGCTTCGTCACCCTCGCCAGGTATTGACCCGCGAGGTCATCCTCGACCGTGTCTGGGGGTACACCTTCGACTCCGGCACCAATTCACTGGCGGTCTACGTGGGCTACCTGCGGCGCAAGACCGAAGTAGCCGCCGAATCTCGGCTCATTCACACTGTCCGGGGCGTCGGCTATGTACTGCGTGAGCCATGACGTTCCGCACCCGCCTGGTGATGGCGACAACCATCGCCGTGATGATGGCGGTGGTCCTGGGCTCGATCGCCGCCGAGCTGGTGGCCCACAACTCATTGGTGGGTTCGATCGACGTCAACCTCTCGCAAGGGGCGCAGGCACTGATCGCCCAGCGCGACATCACCAACTTCTGCAGCTCCACCACCGTCGGCCAGTGCTCACAGGTCGTGTGGCCGAACGGTGCCGTGAATCCGAACGACCCCCAGTCGCTCCCCATTCCGCCAGCAGTCAAACAGATGGCAGCGTCACAAGGGAATGGTTCACCCCTTTTGTTTTCCACCACCATCAACAACAACGGGGCAACGATCGAAGTCCGAGAGGTGGTACTGCCATTGGCTCCCGGTTTCGACTACCGGGAGGGCTACAACTCGTACTCGTATGGAATGCCTTCGGGTGGCGCTCTCCAGATGACCTCACCCCTCACCGGGGTGAACCAGGAGCTGGGCCATCTGGCCCTGGCGTTGTGGATCATCGCCTTCTTGGGGGTCGCCATGGCTGTGCTCCTCGGTCTGGTGGTGGGTCGCGCAGTCCTCAGGCCCCTCAACAGCCTCACTTCCACGGTGGAGGAGTTGGCCGATACGACCGACGTCTCGCGGAGGCTCGACCCCGGCGGGATGGACGAGTTGGGACGTCTGAGGCGGGCGTTCAACCGCTTGTTCGAAGCCCTCGACTCCTCCCGCGACTCGCAACGACAGTTGGTATTGGACGCATCCCACGAACTGCGGACCCCACTCACCAGTCTTCGGACCAACATGGAAGTGGCGCGTCGCATGGATGAGCTCGAGCCAGCCGAACGCCAGGTGCTGATCGGTGACGTCCTTACCCAGCTCGATGAACTGACCACCGTGGTTGCCGATTTGGCTGAGCTGGCCAGGGGGGAGCAACCTCCCCCGGCCTCAGAGCCGGTGGGACTCCATACAGTGGTGGAGGAAACGGTCGGAGTCGCCACCACTCATGGGCGCAGTCGCGGAGTGACGTTCAACGCCTTCATCGCACCATCGTGGGTCATGGGCTCGAAGCCACGTATCGAACGGGCCATCGGGAACCTGCTCGACAATGCCCTCAAGTGGAGCCCGGAGGGAGGCTCGGTCGAGATCAGTTGCTCGGGCGGAACGGTGATCGTTCGGGATCACGGTCACGGCATCGACGAATCCGACATCGATCACCTCTTCGACCGTTTCTACCGGGCCCCTACGGCCCGCGGCCTGCCGGGTTCCGGTTTGGGCCTGGCCATCGTCGCACAGGTGGCCCGGGAGGAGGGAGGATCAGTGGAGGCGCAACAGGCGCCTGGTGGTGGCGCACTGTTCCGATTCAGCCTTCCCGAGATCACTCCTCCGGAGGGGGCAGGTCCCGAGGAATAGCGGGTCCTCGGATTCGGGTTGGGTCGGGTGGCGGCAGCCCGGTTCGCCGGTGCCACTGTGGGATCGCAGACTCCTATGGCGCCAAGGCCTCCACCCATGCCTGAGCTCCCGAATGGAGGCCGGCGCTCATCGCTTCACCGGGTACTGGATGCCACCCATTGTCGAGGTGCCGGGATAGCAGCTTCGAGTGTCATACCGGCTCACATGGCGCTGAGCGGCCCGGACGACTAGCCTGCCGCACGACATGGGATCACTGATCAAGAAGCGCCGTAAGCGCATGCGTAAGAAGAAGCACAAGAAGATGCTGAAGGCCACTCGCTGGCAGCGCCGGGCGGGCAAGTAGCTCTGCAAAGATCCCGGCCCCGGTCCTGCGGGGCAGGCCAGCCGGACGGCAGAACACCTACGGCAGGTCGGCGGCCGGTTACCGGGCTCGTGTGTACTGGGCGGGAACCGTCCTCGCGCCGATGAGTTGGGCCGACGCCCTACCCAATGCCAGCGAATGTCGACCCCCGAGTCCCAACGATTCCGGCGTTCCCTCGACAAACCAGGTCGAACCGCTTCCGGCCAGCCGTGGTTCCGCGCCGGTGACGGTTGCGAACAGGTCACGCCAAAGGGCAAGCCGGGGTTCCACCGAAATCGCCGGCATTTCAAGATCGTTCCCACCTCCATCTGCTGGCGGAGCCGACCTCCGGAGAGCCAACGAGTCCCACGCCCTGTAAACCGCACCGGTATCCACCCCGAACGGCAGCAGCAGAAGGGTGAACGCCTCGTCCTTGTGCGCCAGCGGTGTCACTGATTCGCCAATGCCCTTCACCAGGGCCCGTCCTCCGGCTACACAGAACGGGACGTCAGCCCCCAGATTCGCGGCCACGTCGAGATCAGTGCTTCCGGCCCACCGGAGGATGGCCGCGGCGTCGGCGGATCCGCCTCCAAGCCCAGCACCCACCGGGATTCTTTTGATCAGCCGGACCCGAGCAGTGCGATCGACGGCAAGCAGAGCCCGAATGACCAAATTGTCGGGACCAGTCGAGAGCGCCGAAACATCGGCCTCCCAGTGATCGGGTGAGCCCGCGCCTTCGGCGTCACGCGGCCCTCCTCCACTCTCTATGGTGAGCCCGTCCCCCGGGCCAATCTCCAGCGTGTCAGCCATGTCGAGAGTGACCATTTCGGATTCGATCTCGTGATACCCGTCGGGATGGACCCCCGTGACCGCCAACGACAGAGTCAATTTGGCCGGGGCCGACAGCTCGGTAACGCCACCGGTCTCGCAGGCCTGGTCGGGCCCACCGCGCTCCGCTGAATCACCTTGTCTCACGAGACGCTCGGTTCCGTCGGGTTCCACGCCGCCAGCGTCACCCACTCGTCCAGGCCCAGTTCCTCGGCCCGGGCAGTTGGTGCGATGTCCGCTGCTTCGAATGCTTCGGATTGAACCAGCCCGTCCAAGGAACGGCGGAGCATCTTGCGGCGGTGCGCGAAGCCGGCTCGGACGACATCGAACAGACGGTCGTACGACACCTTGGCAACCTCTCCCGTTGGAGCCGTATGGCGGTCCAGACGGACCAGAACCGACTCCACCTTGGGACGGGGGATAAAGACCGAAGCCGGGACCCTGCCGACCACAGAGGCACGAGCCCAATAGGCCACCTTCACCGACACCGCCCCGTACGCTTCCTCTCCGGCCTCGGCCGCCAACCGCTCGCCGACCTCGCGTTGGACCATGACCAGCAACGATGAGACCTGCGGAGCCTCCTCTAGTACCCGGATGACCAATGGGACGGCCACGTTGTAAGGAAGATTGGCCACCAGGGACCATGCCGGGTCCGAAGACCCGCCCTCGGCATCGGCGCCGACCTCATCTTCCAAGAGGGCCTTCCAGTCGAGCGACAGTGCATCTGCCTCGACAACCCGGACACCGAGTCGTTCAACTTGGGACCGGAGCACCGGAAGTACGTCCCGATCGATCTCCACGGCGATCACGGAAGCGCCCGCCTCGGCCAATGCCAACGTCAACGACCCGAGGCCGGCGCCGATCTCCACTACCCGGGATCCCGGACCGATACCGGCCAGGTGGGCAATCTTCCGAACCGTATTGCCGTCGGCCACGAAGTTCTGTCCGAGGGCCCGGCGCGGATGGAGATCATTGGCCTGAAGCAGTGCATGAATGTCTGCTCGGCCGTGGGTCACACGCTCAGTGTGTCACCAGCTCAGCTCGGCATTGGAAATGACCCCCTGGGACAGAGGGGCGATCTGAGCGAACGTATCAGTGGCCAGGTCGATCTGTCGCGACGTATCGGCCTCGCGGTCGTCGACTGTGCAGCTGACCGTCTTCCCGTTATCGGGATTGGTGATGGTCACCACCGTGCCGAACGACAACGTGGGGCTGGCGCACGTTCCGGGGGTGGCGTCGTAGTACGTGACGACGCCCGTCCGCGAGTTGGCCGGGGCGGCCTGAGCCGGGGCGGCCTGAGCAGCCTGGGTGGTCGTCGGAGCCGGCACCGTGGGCGCAGGGGTCTGCACCCGCTGAGGTTGGGTCGTCGGCGTGAAGTAGATGTGGGCCGGCACGGTGGTGGGTGAGGTAGTGGGTGAGGTGGTGGGTGGAGGGGTCACCACCGTTGTTGGTGGGGTGGCCGTTGCGTTCTCGCCGCCGGTACCGACGCCCGCTGGGTCGGATGTCTTGATGCTGTCTGCAGCCAGTTGCCAGGCAGGGAAGTACCCACCGTGGCTTGGCAGGGCCGACGCTTGTCGCGCGTGGCCGCGGCCGGGCCCGGACGCAGCCGAACTCGAACCGGTTTGAATGGCGATGAGCGGCACGATAAGTAGCGCTCCACAGAGGAGCAGTGCGGCACCGGGCCGACCACTCCGTTCGATTGAGGTCCTCAGAACTCCACCTTCGTTGGGGACGTATATGGACACATTCAAGCCGTCTCCTCCAAGCCGACTTAAATGAAATCGACCGCTATAAACAGCGGCCGCGACCAATACGCTAGACAGGTTCTTGCGCGCGAATCAAACGCGGGACGCCAAAATGGTTACCCCAGGTAACACTTAGTGCACAATTTCACAAGCCGAAACTGGCTCTGGAATTGCGGGTCGAGACCTCGGCCACCAACTCTCTGCTTACCCCTTTGACGGCGGCAATTGTTGCTCCCACCAGGGGTACCCGGGCGGGCTCGTTGGGTGATCCACGATGGGGCACCGGGGTCAGAAACGGGGAGTCCGTTTCGATCAACAGGCGGTCAAACGGGCAGATTTTGGCCGCTTCCCGGACTTCGACCGCGGTCTTGAACGTAACCACCCCACTGAAGGAGAGCGATGCCCCGAGGTCGAGACAGCGGCGAGCCTCCTCGGGCCCCCCGGTGAAACAGTGGATGATGGTGTGCTCGGGGACACCGGTGGCAACGAGGATATCGATGGTGTCGTCCCACGCCTCGCGGGTATGGATCACCAGGGCCAGACGGTGCCGGAAGGCCAATCCAATCTGTGCGGTGAACGCGGCTCGCTGCGCGTCACGCGGTGAATGATCGTAGTGATAATCGAGTCCGCATTCTCCTATACCGACCACAATTGTCGATGGATTATTCGGGTTCGACCGGGCGTCCGATCCGGCGTCCGATCCGGCGACTGAACCGGCCCCCGGATCCGGCAATTCGGCACCGAGGATGGAGTCCAAGGTCTCAACCCCGTTGATGGCATCGTGAGGATGAAGCCCAACGGTTGCCCACATCTGGACCCCCTCAGCCGTGGCCACCGAATCGGCTCGGGCCATTCTCCGGGCC
>JADGOI010000211.1 GCA_017883075.1 Acidimicrobiales bacterium | reverse complement strand
CGATGAGGGCCACGATCACGATGGTGGCGGCGATCCAGGCGGGACCGTGTCGTCTGGGCGGAGGTACCAGTATCTTGTAGTCGCTCATCGTCCCGGCAGATCAGAGAATCCGAAAGGTCATGCCGGCCTCTTCGAGCCGTCTCCGCAACACCCCGCCCATGGCCATGGCCGTGGTGACCTGGCCGCTCGTGGGGGGTAGGTCGTCGTGGGCCAGGCAGAGCGCCGCTTCGCTGATCATCTTGGAGGTCTCGGTATAGCCAGGGTCGCCGCCGGCTACCTCGGTGATCACTTTCTTTCCTCCGCCTTCGCCCACGAACCGAACGGCGAAGAAGGCGGCGGCCCGTTGGGCGTCGGTCGGCCCAGTACCCGATGGTCGCCATCGGAGCAGGGCTTCGCGGGCCACCCGGACATGCGAGACCCCGAACAGGGCCCCGGCCCCGAGGGCCATACCGACCCCCACCACCGGGTTGGGGACGGCCATCCGGTGAGAGTAGGAGAAGTCAGGCCCGTAGCGGGGGAGCCCACGGGCGGACTGCACCACGATTTGGGGATCGATGGTGGGCATGGGGAGGACCCAACCTCCGCCCTCGGGGTCCTTGCCGAATCGTGCGGTGACGGCCCGGGCCCGGCGGCCGGCAACCACCGGCTCGGTCCGCACCCGCTCCGCGTGCACCGACTTTCCCGACCGGTACCGGGACATGACGGTGAGGGCGGTGGCGACGGTTCCCCCCGAGAAGGTGCCTTTGAACCGGACCGTTCCCGAGACGGTGAGAGGAACGTCCTCGGGCAGGTGCTCAACGGTGAATTGGGCCCCGAGATCATGAGGCATGGAATCGAAGCCGCAGGCGTGGATCAACCGGGCGCCGGTACCGGCCGCGGTGGCGTGGTACTTCAGGTACATCAGGTCGAGGAACTCGGGCTCACCGGTGAGGTCGAGATAGTCGGTTCCGGCCGCGGCGCAGGCGGCTACCACCGGCTCCCCGTGTTCGATGTACGGCCCCACGGTGGTGATGAGCACCCGGGTCGATTCGGCCAGCTCCCGGACGCCGGCCGGATCGGTCACGTCGACCCGGACAACTTCGATCTTCCGGCCCAGTCCGCCGGTCACCGACTCCAACTTGGCCGGGTTGCGACCGGCCAGAACGATGCGGGTGGTGGACGGCGCATGTTGGTCGAGATAGTGGGCGATCAGACCCCCTGTGAACCCGGTGGCCCCCAAAAGCGCGATGTCGTAGGTACGGTCGGTAGTCGCCATGGGACTCGATGCTACCGAGTTGCCCGGCGAAGACGGGTTCGCCGAGGATTCCTCCGGCGGCCATGTCGCCACGCTTGTCCCGCTACCACCCGGGCATGGTCAGGCCTACCCCCCCGGCTTCGAAAGGGAGGCTGAGGTAACGCCGTACGAAGTTTCCCGGCGCGAACGTTCCCCGTTCGGCATCCACACTGAAGTCCGGACACCGAGCCAGTAGTTCCTCCAGGGCCACCTTGGCCTGAAGCCGCGCCGCGGCCGCGCCCAGGCAGTGATGGGGCCCGTAGCCAAAGGCCAGGATCGGGCGGGGGGCGCGAGTCACGTCGAGCTCACCGGCGTCATCGCCGAACCGCCTGGGATCCCGGTTGGCCGCGGCGTACATGAGCATCACCTTCCGCCCGGCCGGGATGGTGGTCCCTTCGATCTCCACATCGTCGATGACGGTCCGGGCCAGTCCCTGGACGGGCGAGGTGAGCCGGAGCAGTTCCTCGATAGCGACCGGAATGGCGCCGGGGTCGGCGATGAGGAGGGCACGCTGATCCGGTCGTGCCGTCAGCAGCTCGGCGGCTCCACCCAGCAGCCCGGTGGTGGTGTCGTTGCCGCCCACCACCATGGTGAAGGCGAACCCGAGTGCCTGCAGCACCGTCACCGTCTCCTCGCCGGTCGAGGCCATCTGCGAGATGGTGTCCTCTCCCGGGTTGGAGCGACGCTCTTCGATCAGGTCGGAGAAATACGCGAACAGCTCGCCTACCGCATTGGATGCGCCCAGGGGATCACCGAGGGCGCTGGCGGCCACGATGGCTTGGGACCACGTGTCGAAATTCGCCCGGTCCGCCTTCGGGACCCCGAGATAGTGGGCCACCACCAAGCTCGGCAGCGGCTTGAACAGCTCTCCGACAACGTCCCCACCCCCTTGCAGGCGGAGCCGCTCGATGCGCTCGATGACAAACGCCCGGACCTCGGACTCGACTTCATTGACCTGTCTGGGTGTGAAGCCCCGCCCTACCAGCCGGCGAAACGCGGTGTGATCGGGAGGATCGAGCATCACGATGGGCCGCACCTCGTTGAGCCCGGCCTGGTCCATGTCTCCATAGCCAGGGGTCAACCCCTGTTCCGAGGAGAACCTCTCGGTATCCCGGACGGCATCGAAGACGTGGTCGAATCTCGAGAGCACCCAGTAGTCCCCGTGCTCGACATGATGGACCGGGTCGTGATCCCTGAGTGCGCCATACATCCCGAATGGGTCGCGCCAGGTCTCGCCGCTACGCGGCACGAATTCCACCGCAGGCGGCACAGCTGTCTTCATGGCCAGACTCTAAGGGCGCGCGCCAGTAGGTAGCCAGTAGAGACCGCCCACCAGTCGTCGTGAAGGCCCGAGAAGGATCTCGGGTGCTTATCCCATCAACGACGATCAGGTGGAAGTCCCTTCCATGCTCGCACTTTCTCCGACGGTGGTTGACGCCGTCTTCTCGGCCATCGAGGGCTACCTGCCCAAACACGCCGACCATCATCCGCTCGGCTGCCACAATCCGAGAACCACGGACCGGGCGTGTTTCTGGGTAATCCTCATTCGCCTGGTCACTGGGTGCAGCTGGGACGTGGCGGGAAGGATCTCAGGGACCTCTGAGTCCACCCTGCGCCGCCGCCGGGACGAGTGGGAACTGGCCGGGGGGTGTTTCGAGCCGTGGCCAACGAAGCGATCGCCGGTTACGACAAGGTCATGAACCAGCGTGAGGATCTTGCGCCCGGGAACAGCGTGTCCGGCAACGTCACCGAGGTCGACCACCTCATTGGCCAGGTCGAAGGTCCCGAGCCGGTCAGACAGCGTGGCGACCAGGGCCAGCCCCGCACCGGCCACCGCCCG
>JADGOI010000099.1 GCA_017883075.1 Acidimicrobiales bacterium | reverse complement strand
GACTTGGGAGCCGACGACCGCCAAGCCCCCATCGCTCCAGATGACGTGGGGCGGGTTGTGTTTTCTGATTGGCAAGGACGCATGGCGCTGCCGGTGGATGTTCGATGGTGACATCGTCTTCCGGACTGCCCCGCTACTGGCCCTCACCTCGTCTTTCTGGCAAGTGCGAGGCTCAATCGAAGTCAATGCCCCCGACGAGGCGCTGACCGAGGTACGGAGTGCGCTGGTCAACGGTGAGGCACACGGGATAGTAGACCCAGCCGAGCACCGACAGGTCGAACATTGGGCACTTCGCTGTGGGCAGGTGACGACCGGGACGTCTGTGTCCGCACTGTTGCCCGTAAGGTGACGGATCGTCGCATTCGACACCGTTGGACGGTGTCGCCCGTTCACTGTCCCGGTGGGACCTTCGGCCCTGGTGGAGCAAGGGGTCCGCAGCCCATGATAGTGAGAGGCGGATGGATCCCTGAGAGGGGCGACGAAGTGGACATGGCGATGATCGAACCTGAGGATCGCGGCGTACCTGGGCGCCGGGAGATCCGGTTCCCTGGCCAAGGGCCGGCTCCCCGATACCCGGTCGAATTGGCATGCGACGTAACAACCCGCGTTGGGACGATGGTCCATCTCCGGCCGATCCGGCCTGACGATGCCCCCCGACTGGTCGACTTCCACGCGCACCTTTCGCCATATTCGGTCTATCGGCGGTTCTTCTCCGCGCACCCGAGGCTGTCGGCCGCCGAGGTCGAACGGTTCACTTGTGTCGACTATGTCGACCGGATGGCCCTCATCGCAGAAGACGGTGACCGGCTGGTCGCCGTTGGCCGCTACGACCGGAGCCCGGGCAAGGCGGAGGCCGAGGTCGCCTTCGTGGTTGCCGATCAGTACCAGCACCAAGGGATCGGGACGTTGCTGCTCGAACAGCTTGCCGACGCCGGGTGGCGGAATGGAATCACGACGTTCGTCGCCAAGACGCTGATGGAGAATCGAGAAATGCTGGCTGTGTTCGCCGACTCGGGGTTCAGGGTTACCACGAGCGTCGAGGATGGAATCGTCAGCGCCACTATTCTGATTGAGCCCGATGAGGCCTACCGGGTGGCGCTCACGGCACGCCATGCTCGGGTCCAACATCCCGCCCGACACCAAGCCGATACCCCACGATGCTGATCGTGAGTGGCCCGACCGGAGGGTCCGAGCACGACGGGGGTGGCCACCCCGAACGGCCGGCTCGGATTTCTGCCGTGATGGAAGGCATCGACGACTTGCACCTGGGCACCGACGTTCAGATCGTGGTACCACACGTGGCCAACCTGGCACAGATGGCGCGGGTACACGACACCGCCTATCTCAATGAGCTGGCCGCCTTTTGCAAGGCAGGCGGTGGTCAGCTCGACCCCGACACCTATGCCATGGTCGACTCGTGGTCGGCTGCCCGCCGGGCTGCCGGTGCAGGGCTGGCGGCTGTCGATGCACTCCGACAGCGCGACGATGGCGTGGCGTTCGTTGTCGCGCGTCCACCAGGCCACCATGCGCTGCGTGATCGGGCCATGGGATTCTGTCTCCTCAACAACATCGCCATATCAGCAGCGGCGCTGACCGCCGATGACGAGCGCGTCCTCATCATTGACTGGGATGTGCACCACGGCAACGGCACCCAGGCGATTTTCTGGGACGATCCGAAGGTGCTGTACGTGTCCACACACCAGTGGCCTTTGTTCCCCGGCAGCGGGACCGCACAGGAGATCGGTGGTCCGCACGCCTTGGGCCGGACGGTCAATATCCCGCTTCCTGCGGGGGCCACCGGCGACGTGGTGCGCCGAGCAATCGGCGAGGTGGCTCTCCCTGCTATCGATGACTTCGATCCGACCTGGGTGCTCATCTCCGCCGGGTTCGACGCCCATCGAGCCGATCCTCTGGCCAACCTGGCGTTGTCGAGCGGCGATTTTGCCGAGTTGGCCACAATGGTCGCCGGTTTCGCGCCTCGACCCGGGCGACTAGTGCTGTTCCTCGAAGGAGGGTATGACGTGGGAGCGTTGCGGATGTCCGTGGCCGCCACCCTGGGCGCGCTACTTGGCGATTCTTATCATCCCGAGGACTCGACATGTGGTGGTCCGGGAACCGAGATGGTGCACCAAGCCCGGGCCGAATGGGACGAGGCCTTCCACCGTGCCCGGCTGCTGAATCCATCTGAGAGGCGTGTCCGATGAGGCCGCTCCAGACGATCGCGGTGGGCTTCGACGGATCGTTGGATGCAGAAGCCGCGGTGCGTTGGGCTTTCGAGCTGGCGAGCCAGGTCGATGCCGATGTGGTCGTCATCCATGCCGTGGGCCTGCTCGAGTATGCCGCCCACCGAGGAGTAGCCGTCGAGCTCGAAAAGACCGTGGAGCGGCTTGCCAGGGAGGCTGGGATCGACTCTGCACGGGTCCACTGGAATCTGGCCGATGGCGATCCATGCTCGGTGCTCATTCGAGCGGGGGTTGGACCCGTCGCTGCGGACCTCCTGGTGGTCGGTTCGCGCGGACAAGGGGCGCACGCCGGGCTCCTCCTCGGGAGCACCAGCCACGAACTGGCAGAGCATGCCGCCGTTCCGGTGGTGATCGTGCCGACGGGGAGAGAGGGACAATGATCGACAAGAGTGGTCCCGTCAGCCGGTTCGGTCGGTCCTCGACCGGTGAGGCCAACCGTCTACCGGTCGGTTTACGAAGCCGTTGAAGGGAGAAGCCCACGGCGCGCCAACAATGCCCCAGGCGCCCGCCAGCTGAAAGGGGGTCTCTCCGAGGAGCGCTGTCACCGCCCTGGCCGCCACCACGGTCAACCCCTGTTCGTCGATGAGTCGCCGAGGAATCTGAGCACGCTCTCGGTAGGATTCGTGGGTGCCGTGCGAGGCCTCACCAATCATCACGACACGTCGCTTGCCGATGAAATTGAGCAGCGAGTCGTAGTCCTCAGCCACGCTGGTCACCGTTCGAGCTGCACCAGTGACGCCTGGACAGATTCGTCCACCACCCCATTGATCCTCATGCCCCCAACCGTCCGCTGGATGGGCGACCGGCGCCAGGGTCGAAGACTCCTACTGACCGGCAGGGGGCCGGAGATCATGATGCCTTGCGGCGCTATTCGGTCGTGCCCCATCCCCAGGGAGTCAGTGTGGTGGACGACCGCCGGCAGATCTGATCGCGCGTGTCGCTGATGGTCCGGGCCGGTCGCAGGCCCCTCATCACGTTCGCACGCGTGGGCTGATTAGCTACCGGTCCTGCGCCGTCTTTCTACCGGGTGACTGGCAGCGGGCTGTCGCGTTGAGCGAACAAGATCTCGCCCTCGACCGGCCGGCTGAGGTCGGCGAGGTCGGCTGACACGTCGACGAGGAGGTCGTCGATCGTGATCATGCCGACGAACTGCCCGCCGCGCACGACGGCCAGCCGGCGGATGGCATGGGTCCGGAACAGCGCGAAAGCACTGTGCAGGTCGGTATCGGCGTCAATTGTGACGACCGGCGTACTCATGATCCCGTCGACCCTGGCATCAGTTGGCAAGCCCTGAGCCAGGCCCCGTCGAACGAGGTCGCGGTCGGTGACGATGCCGACGAGCCTCTCGCCGTCCAGGACCGCGAGTGCACCGACCCCGGTCTGTTCCATGACTGCCGCGGCGTCGTGGATTGTCCGCTCTGGCTCGATGCCTATGCCTGAGCGTCGAATTGCTTCAATTGTTCGCACGGATACCCCTTCCTTGTGATGACTTGTTCTTGCGTGAGATAACTGATCGACCGTTTTGCCGGGCGGTCTCGATTCGAAGTGTGCCCAGTGTGCCCGACCGTGGCGTCCGAACCGAGGAAGAAAGTGGTCTCGCACCCGGTGTCGCTCCACCAGACGACGAAGGGTAGGCCTTCGCCGGTGCCCGCACCACGAGTATCTCGCCGTTGTGGCCCGGCTCGCCTGTGGGGTGCACGTTGGTCACGATGCGGTCAGGGTTGCCCGCCGACACGAAGCCCTCCTTCTGTCCGTACCTCATTCCTCCATGATCAAGCTTTACACTCTGGCTCCGCTAGGGCCGAAGGTCCCACCGAAGAGGATCGGGCCGGGCGCCCGGTGATCGTCTTTTCCGACATCGCAATGAATCGATCACCGTGGCCGTCTGTTACCGCAGACAGGGGGAGGGTGTTCAACCCAGTGACTCGTCGGCGTTGGTGACCTCCCAGACGATGCCATGGAAAACGGCACTCCAACCCTTGCCATCAGAGAGGAAGTTGTCAGCTGCAAAGGCGACAACCCTCCGGATGTGGCAGTGAAGAGTTTGGTACTCAGTGCCGTACGGAAGAGGATCGATCGCTCGGCGGCACCGAAAGTGGCCGGAAGCAATCGGGTGCGGGTAGAGGCCTTTTCAACGTGCTGGTCCAATCCGGGTCGCCTCGATCAGGGCGCCCTGGTGACTCTGCCAAGAAGCCCTTGTCTCCGAAGTGGCCGACACCAGGTGCACGACTCCCAAGGGCATCCACCTGGGCGCCATGTTTGCCGGCACCGCGCCTGACCAACACCGCGCCTGACCAACACCGCTGTCACACGAACTGAAGGTCCGTGGGAGGCGCTCTGGCTCCGCCCGCTGTTTCCTGTCGAACCGACTGGCATCCGCTTCAGCGTGATGTGCCTGAGAACCGGACTGGTGGTCTGCATCGACGCCGACTGCATGCGACCGCGGGTGTTTGGGCCGGGACGCCCCCCTTGTCGGTGCTGTCCGGCTGGTAGATGATGCGCAACCCCGGATAGGCGGCGGAGGCCGCCTCAGCTCGTCCGACATGATTCGAACCAACCGTACGCTGATCCGTCCATGCTCAATTCGCTCCCCTCGTCAGGGCTCGTTCGAAGACCTCAATTGGAAGACCTCAATTGAAAGCCGCCGAACACCTTCCAAGGGAGCAGCTCACGGATTCGGCGGTGGTCGACGGAGGAGCCGCCTACCTGACACCCGCGGACGTGCGATGGCGATGTGGTGCTCGTGCGGTCCCATCACCCAGGGGCGGACCTCGATGGCCCGGGCGTGTTCGGACGACCGATCGATGGCATCGGTGATGTCCTGGGCTACGCCATGCACTACTACGACCCACCCCTCACGGCTGACGGGGTCGATGTCCTCGACCTCGAACGCGACGCTTGCGAGCGTGGCGTAGGTCAGTTTGACCCCGGGTTGGGTTCTCATCAGAATCATGTGCCCGTCCAGTGCGTAGTTGACGGGAAAGATCTCCGGCTGCCCGTCACGGACGACGGCCAGTCGACCGAGTTCCTGGCGCTCCAAGAGGGCGAAGCACTCCATTTCGCCGATCTCCATGAGCTCTCGTTCCTCAGCAGGCGGGTCGTCGCCTCCGTCCTCGGTCTCGCCGTGTTCCGGTGTTTCGCGATCAGGTGTGGTCATGGGACCATCATGGCGGGTGCGAGACGATGACTCCAGTGCCGTTGGTCACTAGTCGCAGGTCGCAACACCCGACCACTGTCGTAGACGTGCACCTAGTCGAGCGCGGTCAGCTCGCCAAGGGCGAGCAGCGACGGTTCAACTGATTGCGTCCGGGACGCCAGGCGTTGGTAGCGGCCGCCAGAGAGCCGTTCTCCCTACTCACCGACATGGGTGTCGGGATCGTCGGGCAACGAATCAATCCAAGGGCCGAGCCGTTCCAACAGGGCTACTTCAGTGATCTCCGCGCCGAGCCAGTCGGGCCGGCCCAGGACAATCTTCTACCGGATCATTGTGTTGAAGAGGTGGGTGTCTTGGGCCACCCATCCCATCAGAGTGCCGAAAGTCGCGCATTCGTGTTCCGAGATGGCGATCCGACAGCATTTGCCGGAACCACCACCTGCCGGGGGAGTCGGGGTCATTGGGCACGATCCGGATCCCTCTTGCCGGCACAGCGATAGCGAGGTCTTGGGATGCGCCTGGCCAGCACGGAGTGACGCCGAAGTACTCGTTGGGGTCGATCGAGTTGCAGAATCAAGTCATGTGCCACGTGGACAGCACTGCCAACGCCTGGGCTATCGCCTCCTCCGGTTTCTTCCCCGAGGTGTCGAGGACTGCTGACGGCACCCAAGGGTCCATCGAACGGGTCATGGCCGCTCTCACTTCGGGTGTCGCATCAGATACATCTGCATTTTCCGACAGTCGCCGCATGATCCGGCGATCTGCCTCTTCAGGCGTGACATCACAGAGCAATTCGACGAGATCGCTGCCCGTATGATCGGCCACCACCCGTGCTGCATCGCGCCTGGCAGCGTCAACCCATGAGGCATCGAGGATCACCGATTGGCCGGATGCGAGCAACAATTCGGCCCGCCGAATGAGTTGGCCATAGACAACTTCTGTTGCGGCCGGACTGTAATCGCCCACGAGGTAGCCGGGCGCCCGTTCCTCGGTGATCCGGCTCATCTCCCTGCGGATCTCGTCGGACCGCAAGACAGTCCAACCCCGGGCAGCCCCGAGACCGGCAGCGATCGTGGATTTGCCGGAGCCCGGGAGCCCGCCCACGATCACGACCGTCACGTGGGCCCGCCGAAGATGGCTGAGGGCAAGTGCATGAAGGAGCCGAGCTTCCTCTCGGGCATCGTCTGCTCCTTGCGCCGAACGAAAGCAGCACACCTTTGCCCGGACGTAGGCTCGCGACGCGCAGTAGTAGTGGACAAGAGACGTTGAGAAGCGGTCACCTGCGAATTCCTGATAGTCGAGGAGGAAGCGGGTGGCCGCTTCAGGGTGGCCGAGTCGCTCGAGGTCCATGGCCAGAAAGGCAACATCGGCGATGACATCGCAGTAGCGCAATTGGTCGCTGAACTCGATGCAATCGAGGATTCGCACCCCGTCATCGAGACAGAAGATATCCTCGGCCTGAAGATCCCCGTGTCCGTCACACACCCGTCCCGAAGCAATCCGCTCGCTGAGCAGTGGACCGTGACCTTCGGCCCAACGAAGCGCCAGCGATCGGATCTCTGTCTCAATCGTTCTGTCGAGAATCGTTCCCACGAAGTTTTCAGTCTCCGCAAAATTGGCTTCCCATCCAGCCTGCAGCACGGCGCCGGTTGCCGTCGCCGAAATCTCAGGCGAGCGCGCTGCCTTGCTGTGGAACTCGACCAGAGCCCCGGCCACCCGACGAAGCCATTCGTGGGAGTCAGCCCCCTGGCCGACCAGGTCGGCCAGCCGGCGGCCTTCAGGCATGCGGCGCATGACGACCAAGTGGTCGATGGGTTCGCCGCCGAAGTGCACGTCGGCAACTCCCAGGTACACGTCCGGCGCCAAACGCCGGTTGAGCGCCACCTCACGCTCGCAGTCGAGACGGCGGATTTCTCGTAGCCGAAAGTCGAGAAACTCGAACTGCACCGGTTTTCGCAACTTGTAGACCCGATCACCAACAAAGAACAGCGTCGAGATGTGCGTCTCCACCACCCGGGCCGGAGCACTCATGTCACTTGGTGGATCCACAACCGGGTCCCAACCCCTGGGCTTCCCCGCTCCACGGATAAGGGCGCACCGGTCACTGCACGGACCCTGGGGTCGCAAGCCGGGGTCCCCCCGGAGGCGGCCCGAAGAGCGGGTGGACGCGTGAGCGCGCACCCATCCCATGTCAGACGTCCACCTGACGAACCGACTGCCCGCTCAGGTGTCGTCGGCGAACTGAGACCACCCTCATCGGGCCCGCGCTCGGCATCGATCCACATTGTGAAGACCACATCTTGCATCCATACCGCGCCAACTTGGCAGAGTAGACCACGGACCCTCGGATCACTCTTGTGGGATGGCTCCCCGCATTCGCCCTTCACTTCAAAGCCCATCGTACTCAGTGATCATGTTCCACCAACGACGCCAGCCAGTGAGTCTCTGGTGTGTGATCGCGCAGACCCACCATGTGTTGATACGTCAGAGCCATCGTCGCCTCCGTTTCGCTTGCTCCCCACTCATGGTGGCACCGCCTCTGGCCATGATCTGATATTCGACCTCAGGGATATAGAGCCAAAGGTCACCGAATCCTGGCCCCGGTGGCTTGCGAATGCGTCTGATCGCCTGTGGGCCGAGCCAAGCATCGGGGGAGTAGCGCATGAGCGCCAGAACGCATGCAAACCGGGGCGACCTGCTGCCCAGCTTGGAGGTTCCGGATTTGTGATCAGGTCGTCACGGTCTCGAGTCTGGGGAAGGATGATCCGGAAGGCCACTGCAGCCGGATGGCTGCGCTGCATTGGGGTACTCGCGTCACTGCTCAACGAGATCGGCACTGTGGGACCTTCGGCCCTAGTGAGCTGGGATGGAATGCCTGACCATGGAGAAGCAAGTAGCAGAGTGAAGGAGAACAACATGCATGCGAGTGATGGTGACCGCATCGTGATCCACGGGCACCGAACCGGCGAGCCGGACCGCGATGGCGAAGTGCTCAGGGTGCTGGGCTCCGACGGCGGCCCTCCCTACGTCATTCGCTGGGGTGACAGTGGGCATGAGTCCATCTTCTTCCCCGGTTCGGACGCCACCATCCAGCATTTCGAGCACACCTCGAGCTGAGACCGGTCGAGGGCGAGATCTGTTTCGGGCAGCGCGACAGACCATTAGTGGCGACCCGGTGGAAAGTGGGCGCAGGCCGGTAGCACATCAGCCCAGACGTCCGAACGTGTCGAGGGGCCTGCGACCGGCCCGGGCAAGCAGCGACGCGCGCGACCAGATCTGCCCGCCGTCGTTCATCACACGGGCTCCCCGGGGATGGGGCACGACCGAGTAGCGCCGCAAGGCATCATGATCTCCGGCCCCCTGCGGGTCAATGAGGACCTTCGACCCTGGCGCCGTTCGCCCATCTAGCGGATGGTTGGGGCATGAGGATCAATGGATTGGTGGACGAATCCGTCCACGCAATCAGTCGCGCGGCCCGGCCGGTGACCGGTGTGGCCGAGGACTACGACTCGTTGCTCGATTTCATCGGCGACCGACGTGTCGTGTTGATTGGTGAGGCCTCGCACGGCACCCACGAATTCTACCGAGAGCGTGCTCGGATTACTCGGCGACTCATCGACGAACGGGGATTCACCGTGGTGGCGGTCGAGGGGGACTGGCCCGACGCATACCGAGTGAACCGGTATGTGGCGGGCATGTCGGCCGACGCCGACGCCGACGCTGCCCTTGGGGGGTTCCGGCGCTTTCCCACTTGGATGTGGAGGAACCGCGATGTGCTGCACTTCGTCCAGTGGCTCCGGGCCCGAAATGACGCACAGGCACATCCGGCAACCAAGGCACACTTCTACGGACTTGATCTCTACAGTCTACGAACTTCGATCGAGGCGGTAATCGACTACCTCGACCGGGTGGACCCGTCCGAAGCTCACAGGGCACGCCAACGCTATTCGTGCTTCGACCACGTCGATGCCGAAGGACAGGCCTATGGGCACTCTCTGGCCTTTGAACGCGGGACCCCCTGCGAAGACGAGGTCGTTGCCCAACTCCAAGAGCTGCGACGCCGCTCGGAATTATATCTCCGGCGTGACGGCTGGGTGGCCGAGGACGAGCAGTTCTACGCCGAGCAGAACGCACGACTGGTCCGCGACGCGGAGGAGTACTACCACCAGATGTACAGGGCGGACATCTCGTCGTGGAACCTTCGCGACCGGCACATGGCCGGCACCCTCGAGGCCCTGATCGAGCATCTCGACCGTCAATCGGGGCACACCAAGGTGGTCGTATGGGAGCACAACTCGCATGTGGGCGATGCCCGTGCCACGGCGATGGGGACTCGTGGTGAGCTGAACGTCGGCCAGTTGGTTCGGCAGCGATACGGAGGTGACACCGTGCTGATCGGCTTCACCACGTTCGACGGCCGGGTGACCGCCTCGCCGGATTGGGGTGCGCCCGCCGAACGGAAACACGTCCGGCCTGCCCGTACCGGTAGTCACGAGGCGTTGCTGCACGCGGTCGGCATTCCCCAGTTCTGGGTAGCCACAGCCGACCACGCTGCCTACGAGGTCCTGTCGGAGCCACGGCTTGAACGGGCAATCGGCGTGATCTACCGGCCCGACACTGAGCTCCAGAGCCACTACTTCGAGGCCCACCTGGCTCAGCAGTTCGATGCCGTCATCCA
>JADGOI010000210.1 GCA_017883075.1 Acidimicrobiales bacterium | reverse complement strand
ACCAACGTCCTCGATCATTCGGTCCCACCGCATGTTCGGGTAGGAGACACCAACGGAGCGCTACGCTGCAGCCACGTGCGCTGACCGGTAGAACTCGCCATCCCCCTCGAAGCCAGCCCACCTCAGGCAGGAGGCGTATGGCCATCGACAGCGATGACGACCGGGGCCGTTCTGGGGCACTGAGCGGGTACGAGCGCCGCGTGCTCGGCGCTCTGTGCGACGCCCTGCTGCCCCCAGGTGGTGCCATCCCACCAGGTGCGGCGGACTTGGGTATCGCCGAGGACATAGAAGCCCTCCTCAGGCGCTTGCGCGGCCAGCCCCGCTGGCTGGTGAGGGCGATGCTATTCGGCTTCGACCTGACATCGTTGCTGGGGCACCGGCCTGAGCTGTTCCACCGACTGGATGCCGAGAGCCGCTACCAATGGGTGGAGGCCAGCCGCAGCTCCCTCTTCCGGCCGCGGCGCGAAGCCCTGGCCGGGCTCGAAGCTCTGGTACAACTCGCGTACGCCTCCCATCCACAGGTATCGGCGTTCATAGGCTACGACGGCAAGCCGCTGGTGGCCCTGGGTCCTGCCGGGCCGCCTCCGCCCGTGGACCTACCGGTGATCAGGTACCCCGAGGTGACCGACGCCAAGATCGTCGCCGACGTGGTACTGGTGGGATCCGGAGCGGGCGGGGCCGTCGCTGCCGACACGCTCGCTCGCTCGGGACTCGACGTGGTGGTGCTGGAGGAGGGTCCGCCGATCCACCGCGGCGACATCGTGGGCCACCGCCCCGCGGAACGCCTCTTCGAGTTCTACCGTGACGGGGGCCTTACCTTCACTCTCGGCAATCCCGTCGTGTCGCTCCCGATGGGCCGTGCCGTGGGGGGGACGACTGTCGTCAACTCGGGCACATGCTTCCGGACGCCGGATGCCGTGCTTGCATCGTGGGTGGCATCGGGAATCACTGGGGTGGGCGCCGAGGCGATGGCACCCTGGTTCGACGCGGTGGAGGATGTGCTCGGCGTCCAGCCTGTGCCCGAGGAGGTTCTCGGCGCCAACGGCGAGGTCATGCGTCGGGGTGCCGAGCAGCTCGGGCTCTCAGGTGGCCCGATCCGGCGGAACATCAGGGGATGCCATGGCCATGGGGTGTGCGCGTTCGGCTGCCCGGTCGATGCCAAGCAAGCCATGCACCTGAGCTACCTACCGCGTGCGACTGCTGCAGGCGCGAGGATCTTTTCGGGGGCCAGAGTGCGCAAGATCCGGCTCGAAGCCGGACGCGCCGCCGGTGTCGTAGCAGACGTGCTGGATCCGCAGACCGGCCGCAGACGCGGCACGCTTCAAGTGGATGCCCGCGCCACAGTGCTCGCCGCAGGTGCGATCTTCACCCCGGCCCTCCTTGCACGCCAACATCTGGGACGCCCCTCGCGCCAACTTGGACGCAACCTCGTCATCCACCCCGGAGCCGGGACGACCGCCCGGTTCGACGAACCCCTCAGAGCTTGGCGAGGGACCATGCAGAGCTACTACGTGGACGAGAAGCTTTCCGACGGGATACTGCTCGAGGCGACCTTCCCGCCGCCGGGTCTCGGCTATTCCGCCGGCTCCTTGCCCGAGTGGGGGCGCGACAAATCGCTCTTTGCTCTCTATCCGCATATGGCCGCGTGCGGTTCGATCATCGGCGATGCCGGTGTGGGACGGGTGAGCCCGTTCGGTAGGAACGGGGCTTCCATCCGCTACAACCTCACCCGTGGGGACGCAGCGAAGGTCTTGGAAGGAATAGCGATGGCCGCCGAGATCTTCTTCGCAGCGGGTGCGGCCGAGGTCTACCCGATGCTGCCCGGGCTTGACTCCCTCCGTTCCGCGACCGAGGTCCGCCATGTGCGCGAGGGTCGTTGGCGCCCCTCGGACCTTCACCTGTCGGCCTACCACCCGATGGGCAGCGCACGGATGGGCGGCGATCCGTCGAGCTCGGTGGTGGACCCCTTTGGGCACGTATGGGACGTCCCGGACCTCTTCGTATTCGATGCCTCGGTGCTGCCGTCCTCGTGCCATGTGAACCCGCAGATCACGATCATGGCACTCGTGGCACGCATGGCGGCACGCCTGGCGGACAGCCTCTTGTGAGCGACCCGGCTCTCGGCAGGTCAGCACGCGGCGATCCGGCCCCTGAGGCCCTCGTGGTGGTGAACCCGGCCGCCGGCGGGTCCCCACTGGCTCTCGCCGGCCAGGTCGCAGAGCAACTGGAGCGCGAGGGCTTCGCACCGAGGTTCCTCACCACGGCACATCGAGGTGAGGCGGTCGAGGCCGTCTCCGAGGCGGTCGCGCATGATCCGCGGGGCGGACGGAGCCTTGCCCTGGTGCTGGCCGTGGGCGGGGATGGAACGGTTCGTGAAGTAGCCGAGGGGATGGCACGCGGGACCGGCACCTGGCCGAGCGGTGGAGGTGCTGGCCAAAGCCACGGCTGGGAAGCGCCGGCCCTGTTCGTGGTGCCGGGAGGCACGGGCAACTCCTTCTACCGAGCGTTGTTCGCAGACATGCCGGTGCAGGAGGCACTGGGGATGGTCCTGACCACCGACCATTCCGGGGCGCGGCTGCGCCGGCTGGATCTCGGTCGCCTGGTGGAGCTTGACCAGGCCGTCGTACTGGGTGCGAGCGCGGGTTTCCTGGCCAGCGTGCTCGACGCGGCTCAACGCACGCCCGAGGTCCCCGGCCGGCCGCGCTACGAGCATGCCGCACTCGAACTGATCGGCCACCCGGATGAGCTGGGCACCGATGTCCGCGTGCTGGTCGACGGCGAGGTGCTGGTCGCGGGACGCCTCCTTCTGGTGGTCCTGGGTGGTGCACGCCACCGTGGCGGCTCGTTCGAGTTGCTTCCCGGTTCGGTGCTCGACGACGGGCTGTTCGACGTGTGTGCGATCGAGATGCCCTCGCCGACACGGTTCGGGGAACTCTTCGTGGCGGTTGCGGGCGGGTGCCATCTGGGGGAACCTGAGGTGACCTACGCGAGGGGACACAACGTGGTCATCGAGGCCACCGGGGACGAGGCCGTGCCGGTGGAGTACGACGGAGACCTCATGGCTGGGGCACTGCCAGCGGGCCAGTCGGTCACCTTCGAAGTCGTCGGCGGGGCGCTG
>JADGOI010000024.1 GCA_017883075.1 Acidimicrobiales bacterium | reverse complement strand
GACGGTGTCCCGGGGGGGTTCTGGCTCGATGAGAGCGTCGAGGTCGCCCGCATGCTCCAAGCCGACGGCAATCTCGATGCCCTCGAGCTCACCGGCGGCAGCTCGCTCGCCAACCCGATGTACCTGTTCCGCGGCGAGGTGCCTCTTCGGGAGTTCGCCGCCACCCTGCCGCCGGCCATCCGGGTGGGATTCCGCCTGCTGGGCAAGCGCTTCATGCCGTCCTACCCCTTTGAGGAAGCGTTCTTTCTGCCCTATGCCCGACAGTTCAGGGATGCGCTCGACATGCCGCTGATCCTTCTCGGTGGAATCAACCGCCTCGATACCATCGAACAGGCCGTAGCCGACGGGTTCGATTTTGTGGCCATGGCCCGAGCCCTCCTGCGCGAGCCCGACCTCGTCAACAAGATGCGCAAGGGAGTCGCCAGCGAATCCCTGTGCATCCACTGCAACAAGTGCATGCCCACCATCTACCGGGGCACCCGCTGTGTCCTGGTAGATCCCCAACCGACCCACTGAGCACCCCAGTGTGGGCGATCCAACCCGTCAACGTGGGCAGGTCAATGGACCGGATCGAGCAGTACCCCGGGATTGAGGACACCGGCCGGGTCTAGCGATGCCTTGGCCGCTTGGAGCGCACTGGCAAACGGGTCGGGTCGTTGGCGGTCATACCAGGGACGGTGGTCCCGACCCACCGAATGGTGATGGGTGATGGTTCCTCCGGCCGCAAGCAGGGCGTCGGAGACCGCGGCCTTTATCTCATCCCACTGCGATACCTGTGAGCCCCACCGTCCTGGGGCGAAGACGCTGTAATACGGCGCGGGACCATCGGGATAGACGTGGGTGAACCGACAGGTCACCCAACCGCTTCCGCACACCCGACGCAGCGCCTCATTGGCGGCCTGGGTGACGGTGGCGTGGAACTCGCCGAACCGGTCCCACGTGCAGGAGGTCTCGAACGTCTCCACGATCACTCCCATCCGGACCAGGGCATCGCGGGTATAGGGAGCCCGCAGAAACGCGTTGCGCCAGGCCCCGGAGGCGCCCTCCCGGCTGGCCGGCCCGGTCTCCTGACTCGACAGGGTGATCGCACCGTCGTCGGAGAAGCGGGGTCCTTCCGGCAGCGTGCCACCGTGATCCCGGCACAACTCCAGGGTCCGATCCATCCACGCTTGCACCGGATGGTCGGCTGATTCGAAGCCGAGAACCAACAGGCCCCCAGCCACCTGGGTACCGGCCGAAAGGAGTGCTTCACCGGGATCCAGCAGGCGGCAATTGGTCGGGTACAGCGCGGCTTGGGCGATGGCCCGGGTGGCATCCACCCCGGCCCCGAAGGTTGCGAACTGAACCGAGGCGGCACCGCGCCAACGGGGTCGGTCCTGGAGTCGCATCCATGCTTCGGTGATAATGCCGAGGATGCCCTCGGAACCGAGCAACATCCGGTCGGGCGACGGACCGGCACCCGACCCAGGAAGTCGTCGAGATTCGAGCATCCCTGCGGGGGTGACCGCCCGGATCGACTCAACAAGATCATCGATATGGGTGTAGACGGTGGCGAAATGGCCGCCCGCCCGGGTGGCCAACCAACCACCCAACGTCGAGAACTCGAAGGACTGCGGGTAATGCCTCAAGGTGAGACCATGAGGCCGAAGTTGGTCTTCCAACACCGGTCCAAGGGCACCGGCTTGGATGCGTGCCGCCCGGCTGGTGCGATCGATCTCGAGCACCCGGTCGAGCGCGGTCAGGTCGATTGACACCGCACCCGGGTAACCGTCGCCCACCCGCGCCTCGACTCCTCCGGTCACCGACGATCCACCCCCGAACGGAATGGCGGCCAAGCCCTCGGAACTGCACCAATCGAGCACCGCCACCACCTCGACCTCGTCGGTGGGATGGGCCACCACGTCCGGCGGGTTGTCGAGCTGCCCGAGGATGTTGCGGACCACATCGCGGAAGGCCTTGCCGTGGGTATGGGCGGCGCGGTCGGCCTTGTCGGTGCGACAGATCTCCTGCAGGGCCGGCGGCGGAGTTACCCGCGATCGCCGCAAGGAGACGTGGTCGAGTTCGGGTGGTGGCCGGGTCTCCATCTCCTCAGTGCCGAACCAGGTTCTCACCATCTCGGCCAGAGCCCGATCCTGGTCGGCAGAGGGTGCCTGGTCCTCCCACCCCCACCCCCACCACGATCTCGCCCGGTCAGTCACTTCGGCCCACCGTAGCTTCAGCGTCAGCGCCTCAGTGCTTCAGCGCCGGGTGCCGCTTGGCCAACAGCGGAACGATCAGACGTCGCGGTGTCAACCACCCACTGGCCGCCCCCACCTTGTTTGCGATCCCGGGGATCACCACGGCGCGGCCAGCATCCATTCCCGCGACCGCGGCAGCGGCAACCGCCTCCACCGGCACCCACATGAACTTCGGCAGTGAGTCGTTCGCCTCTTCATCGGAGAGACCCGCGGCTTGGCCGAAGCCGGTGTCGACCGGTCCTGGGCACAGTGTCGTCACGGTGACGCCGCTACCACGTAGCTCGGCGCGGATGGCATGGCTGTAGGACAGCACGAATGCCTTGCTGGCCCCATAACCGGCCTGTCCCGGAAGGGGCTGAAAGGCTGCGGTGGATGCCACGTTGAGGATCGAGCCGCTCCGACGTTCGACCATGCCGGGGAGCAACGCCGTACAGAGGTGGACCACCGCCTCGACGTCGGTCCGGACCATGGCCAGTTCCCCGGCTACGTCGCCGTTCTGTACGGCTCCCATGGTGGAGAGCCCGGCGTTGTTCACCAGCACGTTGACCACCAGGTCCCGAGACGCGAGTTCGGAGACGATGTGGGAGCGCGACGCCTCGTCTGTCAGGTCGGCGACGATCACTTCGGCTCTGATCCCGTATTTCGACGCCAACTCCTCGGCCAGCACCCGGAGCTTCGCCTCCCGTCGAGCCACCAACGTGACCCCGAGGCCTCTGGCCGCCAGCAACGCGGCGATCTCAGCCCCGATCCCCGAGGATGCGCCAGTCACAAGGCAGGTACGGGCGGGGTTTGGGACGGGAAGTGTCATGGCCAGAGCGTAGGTGCCCGCCGGGTACGGGACTGCACCGTCGGTCAGTGCCTCTCGTCGTCGCTTTGGGCCCGTGCGGGTGATGCATAGACAGCCCGGGCCCGAAACCGGAGCGGGCGCTCCCCGAGTTCCTCGAGGTAGTGGGCCGTCCATCCCGCCACCCGGGCCACCGTGAAGATGGTCCGCCCGGCATCAGGATCCATTCCCGCCGCCCAGGAGACGGCGGCCAGGGCCAGGTCAACGTTGGCGGGTGGGATGCCATGAGCGGCGGCCATGTCGATGATGGACCCGACCAGGTCCCGTTGTCGGGTGGTGGCCATCTCATTGAACTGCGCGAGCAGGACGCCAAAACGGGGGTCACCACTCGCATAGACAGGGTGCCCGAACCCCGGGAGTACCCGTTGCCATCGCAGGGTGTCGTCCAGAGCGCGTTGGGCCCCGTGGCGTTCGGCCTCTACCAAGAGGCCGTAGGCCAACTGGCTGGCCCCGCCATGCAACGGTCCGGCGATGGTCCCGAGCCCAGCGAGGATGGCGTCGCAAAGATCCGCCCGGGTTGAGGCGGCCACCCGAACCGCCACGGTGGAGGTGGCCAACTCGTGGTCTGCCATCAGCACCAGGGCAGCATTGACGCTTCGAACCAGGCCCTCGGTAGGCGCCGGGCTCAGCTTGGCGGCCAGGCGCTCCGCCACCGATCCGGGGCGATCCGTACTGTCGGCCAGCACCAGAGGCACGCGTGTTGTCGGCGGGGATGGAAGTACGTCCACCATCGATGCCACCACCCCTCGAGCCGTGCGGGTCACGGTATCGGGGCGAAGGTCGGCGCGCAGCGGGTCATGCGCACCGGCCATCACCACCGCCCAGCGCATCATGTCCGACGCTCCCATGTCGGGTCGGTCACCCAGGGGCAGAGACTCCCACCACCCCGGCCCCCCTCTCGGCCTCGAAGGGGCCCCGTCCCCAGTCCCCGACGATCCGTCATCCGACGCGACATTCCACAATCGCTCCGCCACCTCTTCGAACGCCATGGAGGAGGCCAGTTCGACGGCAGCCACCCCCCGGTATGCCGGGCCATCGTCGCGAAGTTGGGTGATGGAGGTGGTCACCGTGGCCAGCCGGGTCTCGATGGCCTTTGCGGTGCGGGCCCGAAGGGCCAACCTCTCGATGTCATCCACGTCGAAGAGGCTTCGACGGCTGTGCGGAGACGGGTAGGACGAGAGCAGCCCCCGGCTCACGTATGCGTAGAGCGTCGTGATCTTGACGCCGAGACGACGGGCTGCCTCATCACTTTCGAGCATCCGCAACATGGCTTCACCTTAGTCGTCGATATTGACTTGATCAACGTTTACAAGAGCGCGATTCCGGTACACACTGGAGAGGACCCATCAGAACCGGGACAAGCCGGTCCGCAAGCAGCACATCGGCCGCCGGCTTGCGCATCCATCCTCAGGAGCATGCAATGGCAACCGCCGTACGACATCTGATGTCGACCCCACCCGTGACCTGTGACGCTGACGCGTCCCTGGCTGAGGCTGCAGACCTGATGAACAGCCACGACATGGGCTCGGTGATCGTCACCGACGGTCCGAAGGTGACAGGCATCGTGACCGAACGCGACTTGCTGCGGGCGGCGGCCTGTCACGCCGATCCGCTGGCGGAGCCGGTCCATCTGTGGATGACAGCCAACCCCGACGCGTTGGACCCTGACGAAGACGCCGCCGCGGCCTGGGCCAGCCTGACCCACCACCACTACCGCCACCTGCCCGTCGTCGAAGACGGGATCCTGGTCGGCGTGGTCTCCATCCGCGATCTCCTCTCGGTGGCCCAGATCCGTCCGGCCGACGAGGCCGGGACCGACCTGCCCAGGGGCCTCGAAGGCGTGGTGGTGGCCGAGACCACTGTGGGTGACGTACGCGGCCACCAAGGCTTCTACCACTACCGGCAGTACTCGGCCGTGGAGTTGGCGGCCAGCCGTCCGCTCGAGGACGTGTGGCAATTGCTCTTCGACGGTGAACTTCCCGACCAGCGGGGCGCCAACGCCTTCGCCACCGAAGTGGCAGTGTTGCGAACCCTCCCCGACCGCGTCGCCTCGCAGTTGCCCTCTCTGGCGTCGGCCGGATCCCCGCTCGACGTATTGCGCACCAGTGTCTCGCTTCTCGGTGCAGAACTCGAGTGGCGACCCACCCATGACATCGGCCAAGCCGAGCTGCGGCATCAGGCCCTCCAGCTCTGTTCGGTCGTCCCCACCCTGTTGGCCGCCACCCATCGGCTCCGCATCGGTCTCGAGCCGGTGCCTCCCCGCCAGGACCTGTCCTACGCCGCCAACTACCTGTGGATGCTGTCGGGCGAAGAAGCCCCGACCGACCACGTCCGGGCCATCGAGCAGTACCTGATCCTCACCATCGACCACGGGTTCAATGCCTCGACCTTCGCAGCCCGCGTCATCACTTCCACCGGAGCCGACCTGGCCGCTGCCATCACCGGTGCCATCGGGGCATTGTCGGGCCCACTGCACGGGGGTGCCCCCAGCCGGGCCCTCGACATGCTCGACGACATCGCCACGCCGGGTCGTGCCGACGCGTGGTTGCGGGCCGCCGTCCAAAACGGTGACCGCATCATGGGATTCGGCCACCGTGTCTACAAGACCGACGACCCTCGCTCACTATTCTTGCGGGGCGTTGCCCGACAGTTAGGTGGACCTCTCGTCGACTTCGCCGAACGGGTGGAGCGGACAGCCGTCGGCGTTCTCGCCGAGTTGAAGCCCGGCCGCCAGCTTCATACCAACGTGGAGTTCTTCGCCGGAGTGGTGATGCACACGTGCGGAATCCCGCGGGACATGTTCACCCCGACCTTCGCCTCCAGCCGGACCATCGGGTGGGCCACCCACGTGATGGAACAGGCGGCCGACAACCGGCTGATCCGGCCGGCAGCCCGGTACGTCGGTCGTCCCCCACCCCAGCTGGTCCCGGCACGCTGATCCGTCAAGACCGGCCCGGTGCCACCTTCGAGACCGGGCGCTCCTCCACCCACTCGAGATGGAGTGTCCGACGGATGAATTTCCAATCATCCCCGACCCGTCGGTAGGCATCGGCGTAGCGGATGAACCAGACCACCACGGTGCCCCCCGATGCCACGGTCCCCGAAGCCGGCGAGCCGGCCTCGGCCGCCATCACATGGTGGGCAACGCACCACACGCTGCCTCTGGCGGTGTCGGCTTCGATGACGAACTCATGATTCGACATCTGATGGAACGTCCGGCGGTAGTGGCGGAGCGCTCCGGGGATCCGACGCAACTCGTCGTGGCCTGCCCGGGTGATCAACGGCCGGAAGTCTTCGGGATAGTTCGGCACCACCAACTCCCCGTCTTCGACGAACAGCGAAACAAAGCGGTCGCCGTCTTGGAGGTCTATAGCCGCCGCGTATGAGGTGGACAACGATCGGAGCGCCGATTCATCGTCGAGTCGTTGGTCCGCATTCTGGTGGCGACCGATCATCCGGCTCCGTCCCGAGCCGTCGTTGCCGTTCCATTCAGTCCCATTCGTTCGGCGAACGCCGACATTTCATCGTTGATCTTGTCGAGGTCACCGATGATCGACGTGGACACAATCAATCGATCAGCCCCCAACGAAATGGCTTCGGCCACCGTGTCCTCGGACGTGGTGGGTAGATATCCACTCAACGAGATCTCGATGTCGTCCGGTTGCCGTCCTTCCATTTCGGCCGTGTCCCGCATCTGGACGACACGGGTACGTACCTCGTCGGGGGTCAGGCCCAATGGCTGGAAGCCGTCCCCAACCCGCCCTGCCCGCCGCGCCGCGGCTTCACTGTGGCCGCCGATATGGATCGGGACCCCGCCCGCCCGAAACGGCTTGGGGAAGCAGTGCGCATGGTGGAACGCGACAAACTGACCATCAAAGGATGCGCCGTCCGGCCCGGATTCCGCCCACAACAAGCGCATGGCCTCAATCGACTCGTCAGTGCGCTTCCCCCGGGTGCGGGGGTCGGCGCCGGTGGCACGGAGCTCCTCGTCCATCCACCCCACACCCACGCAAATCCGCACCCTGCCGTTGGACAGCGCATCAACGGTGGCGATGCGCTTGGCCAGCACGACGGCTTGATGATTGGGAAGGACCAACACCCCGGTGGCCAGGGTGATGCTTTCTGTGACGGCAGCCAAGTAGGCCATCAGATCGAGCGGGTCCGGTATCGGGCAGTCGTCGGGTAACGGCATCTTCCCTGAGGACGAGTAGGGGTAGGTGCTCTCATAGGCCGAAACCACCACCGCGTGCTCTACCAGCACCACCGATTCGAACCCACACGCCTCGGCGTGACGGACAAACGACGTCATCCACACCGGATCAGCGGTGACCCCGGCCCGAACGGGAGGAATAATGCCGAACCGCATGAGAGTCCGTCCTTTCGCGCTCTATCGGAGGCCGCTCGGCATCCGATTTCTCAACCGCGATGTAGCAGCTGGAAACCTGAGATTACGCATAAGCACGGGGCGAGGCCCGGTACGATGGATGGGTGGACCCCGAGCCCGAATCTGAGCGTGGTGGCGCGCCCCAAAATGTGGGCGCCCCGGGTGGGTCGGCCGTGCGCCTTGACCAAGTTCGTTCCGAAGCGAAACGGGCGGCGTCGGCGCGGGTGCACAGGCGCCAGTTCATCGCCTTGGCTGCCACCGGCGGCATGGTGGCGGCAGGAGCCGTGGCTCTGGCGCTCTCCGAGGACAATAAGGGCCCGGGCCTTCCGGCCACCGCTCGAACCACCACGCCTGCCAAGGCCAAGAATCCCGGGACCGCCCCGGCACAGGTCACCAATACCAAGCTCGCCGACGGGGTCACCATCCCGGTCAATCCGGCCATCTTGGCCGAGAACGCCAAGATCGGACATGCCTGGTGGGTAACCACCCCCCAACAGGTCGGTGACATTCAGGGCTACGCCAATCAATGCAGTGCGGCAGTCGGTGACACCATCACCCTCTTCGTGAGTACAAAGGCCCCCCACTTTCACGTCGAGGCCTACCGTATGGGTTATTACCAGGGGATCGGGGCCCGCCTGGTGTGGCAGTCGGACGAGGTGGCCGGAGTTCGTCAGGCGCAGCCAACGGTGGTCGCCCCCACCAACACCATTGCGTGCAACTGGAATCCCTCGCTCACCGTCCCGGTGACTGCGACCTGGCCTCCCGGTGCCTACCTATTGAAGCTGGTCGGACCAAGCAATGAACAGCAGTACATCCCACTCTGCGTCAGGGACGACTCGTCCAAAGCCGCCGTCGTCATCCAATCGAGCGTGACCTCCTGGCAGGCCTACAACCGTTGGGGTGGCTACAGCCTCTACTACGGAAACCGGGGCGGAACCCTTTCGTTCACCCACGATCCCGGAGGCGGCGACTATGACCACCGCGCCCGCATCGTCTCCTTTGACCGCCCCTACGATCCCGACTGGGCATCAGGGGCGGCGGACTTTGTGGGAAACGAGTTTCCGGTCATCTATCAGGCCGAGCAGATGGGCCTCGACGTCACCTATTGGACCGATGTCGACTTCCATGCCCGCCCCCAGCTCTTGAACAACCACAAGGCGCTGATCAGCCTGGGGCACGACGAGTACTGGTCACTCGAGATGCGTACCGGCGGAATCCAGTCGGTGGCCTCCGGGGTGAACATGGCCTTTCTCGGCGCCAATGCCTGCTACCGGCAAATCCGGTTCGAGCCCTCGCCCCTCGGGCCGAACCGCCATCAGGTCTGCTACAAATCTGCCTCCGAGGATCCACTCACCGGGATCGACAACACCCGGGTCACCGTCAACTGGTCGGAAGCACCGGTATCCAAACCCGGGAGCGAGCTGATCGGCAGTACCTACCAGGACATCGGCGCCAACGCTGCCATGGTGATCACCGAACCGAACTCCTGGGTATTTGCCGGAACCGGATTCACCCAGAACCAGCGTCTGGCCAAAGTGGTCCAGGGGGAGTTCGACCGCTACGTACCGGGCGGGTCGGGACCCACCAATCTCGACGTACTTGCCCATTCGATAGTTCCCAACCGGGGAGGCAACTACTCGGACGTCACCTGGTACACGGTGCCCAAGGGCGGCGGGGTCTTCGCCAGTGGGAACGCGACGTGGATCGGGGCACTGGTGAACAGCACCCTCATCCCACCCAACGTGGTGCCCGATGCCATCCCCGGGGTGACGGCACCACTGCTCCGGGTGATGGAGAACCTCTACTCTGTCATCGGTTTGGGGCCGGCCAACCTCACCCAGCCCTCGCAGGGGAATTGGCAAACCGTCTATTCCTCCGGATCGACGCCAGTCAAACCACCCACCGTGAACAACGCCGCCTGAGCCGCCCGGCCACGACCCGGTTCAGCCACTTGTCCGATGCCCAATTTGAAAGCGCCTATCAAATACGGAAGAGCTCTATACTATTAGATAGCCATTTCAACAAGTACATGCGGGCTGCTGGCGGCACATCGTTAGCCGTTGCGCTGCCTGCCTGAACTTGTCCTGCCTCGTACAATCGGCGGAACATGGACCCGGACCCGGTGACGACTCGTCCCCACCCCCAGCCGACAAGTGACCAGAGTCCGGGTTCACCTTCCCGGGGCGTGCTCTCCCGGCACGTTGCAGGGTCGTCATGGCTGACCGTGTTGGCCTTCGCCATCGTGGCCGTCCCCTTCGCCATCATCCTCATCAGGTTCCTGCTCGCATCGGGACAGCACGTCTACCTGCCCGACGACCTTGCCCTCATCGATCTACATACCCGGGAGGCTCTCCGTTGGAAACAGGAGTTGGGGGTCTTCGACCGCAACAACTGGAATCACCCGGGCCCTAGCTACTTCTATCTCCTTTCCCTCTTCTACCGACTGCTCGGCTCGGGTGCCCGAGCCGAGTTCTTCGGGGCCTCCTTCATCAATGCACTGGCCTCGTTGGCCTGCGTGTGGGCCGTGCGTCGTCGATCCACTCCGATCCGGGCCCTGTGGGCGGCATTGTGGATCGGGCTCCTGATGGGGCTGCTGGCGGCAACCGGGGCCGGGAGCACCACCTACTCGGAAGGTGCCCTGGGTGCCCTGGCCAGCCCGTGGAATCCCATGATCGTGATCCTCCCGTTGGTGCTGTTCACCATTCTCTGCGCCGCGGCGATGGACCGTTCAACAATGTCGTTGGTGGGCGCCCTGTTGGTCGGGACGTTCATCGTCCAGACCGATATCTCCACATTTCCCCTCGTAGCGACGCTGTTCGCCGTAGCCACGCTCACCTGGCTGACCACTCTCCTCGGTGACCGGACGCGAGCGATCCCGTCCGATGTCCGTCGGACACCGCGTTGGTGGGTCGCCGGCGGAATGATCCTGTTCGCCGCCATGTGGACACCACCGGTCATCGAACAGTTGACCAACCACCCGGGGAACTTCACCCTGATCTACCGGTTCTTTGCCGGCAACCATCCCGGGCAGACATTCCACGCTGCCCTCTGGTCGGTGGTGGCCGCCAACGGCATGATCGTCGGGGGTCCCTCGGAAATTATGAGCTCGATATTGGGTGGCTCACCGCGCCACTCGGCTATCACCGTCATGGCGTGGATTGTAGTGATGCTCGTCGGCATGGCGGTGACTTCGATTGGCCTCCGCCAGCACATCCGATTTGCCTCCGGGCTGGGTGCACTCAGCCTCCTCGGGTGTGGGGCCACCGTCGTAGCCGTCACCCACGTGATCGGGCCCATCTTCGGGTACCTGGTCGCCTGGGAGATCGCCATGCCGATCGCCGCTCTGATCGGACTCGGAATGGTGGGTTGGGACCGGTCGGCACCGCCTTCCCGCCTCCCACCCCGCCTCCGACCCCGCATCCGACGGGTGACGTCGAACATCCCCCTGCGTCTGGCACTGTGCGCGGTGTCCATTCTGGTGGGCACGGTGGTCTCGGTGCGAGTATCCGAACTCCCCGCCTTGAGCACTGCCTCTGATCCGACTGTCGCCAAACTCGACTCGCTGGTGACCCCTCACTTGAGTCGACAACACCGGGTCTTCGTCGGCGACAACGGAGTGCAGCCCCTGTTGCTGGGCGTTGAACAGTTCATCGGATTGGTCAACCATCTCGATGAGCAGGGGTATCACCCGAAGGTCAACGCCGCCTGGAGGTCCCAGTTCGGTACGTCCTACCTGGCTACCGGCCAAGAAGAATCCACGGTCGAGCTTTCCCCGTGGTCAGACGCGGTTGCGCAGCGGTCAGGGTACGTCGGCCGAGTGGAGAACATCGCCGTGACCATCACAGGACCGGTCGGTCGAGCCGGATAACAACCTCAGGGCGTCAGGGCCGGCCCCGGATCCACCGATCCGCCTGCTGTTGACGGGCCGGTCCGGGCCCGGCTGGCGGAGGCGATGCCATCCACCTCGGAGAGCAACCACGGAGCCACCAGCTTCGCCCCGGGTGCGTTCACATGGATGCCGTCGGCGTAACGAACATTGACGCCGTTGATGTATTGGGCGTAGCGACCACCCGGATCGAGACGGACGTTGAGGTCCTCCACGATGACACCGTTCCCGGTTTCGTTGGCCACCTGCCGGAGCAATGAGTTGTAACGGTTCACCCGGTGCGGATCATCCTCGGACCAGGCCGAGCCGTCGGCTTGTTCCGGTTGCTGATAATAGACAGCCGTCAGCAATATCACGGTGGCTCCGGTCGACCGCAGTACGTTGACGGCGCTCCGTATCGCGCTCAGTTCGGCACTGTCGAAATCCGGTTCGCCGATGTGGGTCCATCGGTCGTTGAGTAGGCGGTTTCGCACCTCGTACTCACCTTCGGCAAGCACGACAACGTCTGGGTGGAAGGCGTTCAGGTCTGCTTTCCAGCGGACGTACTGGGTATCGCAGGGAACCTCGATCTGCCCGCCCCGGGTTCCGACGGTTCCGAGATCATTTGTGCCGTGAAGGGTCGTCCTGCCCTCCAACAGCCCACACCCGAGTACCCCATCACCGGCATAGTCCACGTTGTAGGCCCCGGAAGCAGGACCCAGTCCGAAGCCGAGGAAGCTCGCCTCGGAATCCCCCACCAACAGGGCTCGGAACGGCCCACCGGTTCCGGCCGCCACCACCGGGGTATTGGCGCTGGTACCCGGATCGTGGGCCGGGGCCGACGCAGCGGGCACCAGCTTGATGCTGACGGATTGGGCACCGAGTGCAGGTGCGGCCCCGGCGGTGGAGGCCACCAACATGGCCGCCGCTCCACCCACGGCCACCGGAGCGACGGCCCAGGCCTTCCATCCCCGCAGGAGGCCGCGACGGATCGGCATCTCGAGGACATGAAGCGACAATGCCGCCACCGCGAACGAAGCGGCTACCCGAAGGGCGAAGAGTGGCCACCCGGCCAGGCCGGTCCGGGCGTTGTCCAGCATTGCGAAGATCGGCCAATGCCACAGATAGAGCCCGTAGGAGATGGCACCCACGTAACGCACCGGACGGAGCGACAGTGAGCGCGCCCAGGGACTCTCGGGTACCAGTGAGACACAGGCCAACACCGCGGCGGTGGCCACCGCGATAAGTGCAAATCCGCCCTGGTACAACCACGAGGTCCGACTGGTGATGGCGATGGACATCCAGGCGATGACGGCCAGGCCGATGCCCCCCGCGGTCACCAACGTCCATCTCATCGGGCGGGACAGGGTGAACTGCCGGATGAGCGACAGGCTCTCATCCAACGGGCCCGCATCGCTCTCCTGCTTCATCACCGGTCGGGCCAGGACGATGGCCAGCGCCGCCCCGACCAAGAGTGCCTGGGCCCGGGTATCGGTCCCGTAGTAGACCCGACTGGCGCCCGTTCCCCCGTGGTACAGGTACGCCATCTCCACCGCGCTGGCAAACGCCCCGACGATGGTGAGCGCGAGCAGTGGCCGCAGCGACCGGGTCCATTTCAGGACACCCAGCACGATCAGGGGCCATATCAGGTAGAACTGCTCCTCGATTGACAGCGACCAGGTGTGGATCAGGGGTCGAGGTGTCGCAAGTGCGGCGAAGTAACCCTGGGCGCTGCTGATCTGGTGCCAGTTGTTGCCGTACAACAACGTGGCCACCGCGTCACTACGCAATTGGCCCAGCGTGTCCGGTGGGGCGAAGAACTCTGCGTAACACGCCACCCCGGCCAACATGACCAGTAGGGCGGGCACCAGGCGGCGGACCCGGTGGCCCCAGAATCGCTTCAGCCCGATCTGCGAGTGCCGGCGGAACTCGGCGACAAGCAGTCCCGTGATCAGGAACCCGGAGAGGACGAAGAAGACATCAACTCCGAAGAAGCCCCCGCCGGCCCACCCGAAGCCTCCGTGGAACAAGAGGACCAGGATGATCCCGATGGCGCGCACTCCATCGAGGGCAGGGATTCGGCTGACCGGCGGCTCGGGTGTGCCGTTCACCGGCGTGGGTGCGGGGCCCGTCTTCACAGGAGTTCCCACCGATGGATTGTAACCTCGTCGCCCACCGCACTTGGCATCAGGAATCGGTCTCGCGAAACGGGTCAGACCGGGGCGGCGCGCCGGCGCCAGCGGGTCAGGGGCTTTTCTATGCCGTACCAGCTGGCAATGGCAATGGCGAAGACAATGGCCAGACGGACCATCTCGGTGGGCCAATACGACCAGTGGGTCCCGTTGGGGCTGATGGCCAGGTAGACGGGGAAGTGGACCAAATACACCGTGTAGGACAAGTCGCCGACGAATACGAAGATCCCGATCCCCGCGAAACGGGAGCCGAGGCTATTGGGGCTGATGACGAAGTAGGCGATGAGGATCGCAGAGGCCACCGTGGTGGCGGGCAACCACCACAGAGCCACACTCTCGGTGAACAGATGAGTGCCAACCAGCACCCAGACCATTACGGCTGCAGACACCACCGCTGTCACCGTCAGCAGCCGGGTCGACCAACGCTTCCACCCGTGGAGGTAACCGTCGGCGGCCAACAGCCCGAGTAGACACCCGACGAACAGAGCATCGGCTCGACTGTCGAACGCGTAGTACACCCGATAGAAGGCGACTGTGCCGAAGTGAGGGGCATGGTAGATGATCCATAGGCGATCGACGGTGCTGAGGACCAAGCCGGCGATAGCGAATCCATAGGCCAACCGCCTTCGGTGGGCGGCCACTGCCACCACCATCAATACCGACCAGATGACATAGAACTGCTCCTCGATCGACAGCGACCAGGTCTGGGCCAGGTAACCGAAGAACGGGGCATGCCCGAAGGCCTGGCGGTAGTCGGCGTAATAGAAGAGCGCAGCCGAAGCGTCGCCCCACAATCGCTGTGACGCGTCAGCTACGTGCACCAGCGCGCCATAAATGGCCAGGAGCCCCACGGTAAGGAGGAGTGGGGGCACCAGCCGGAGCGCTCGCCGAGTATAGAAATTCCCGAGGCCGATGCGTCCGTTCCTTCCGCCTTCGCCGGCCAACATGGCGGTGATGAGAAAGCCACTGAGCACGAAGAAGATCTGAAGAGCCTCCCAGGCACCCGGCATGGTCTTGAAGTTCGAGTGATAGGTGAGCACCATGACAAGCGCCAGCGCCCGGATACCGGTCAAGGGAGGTCGGTTGCCGAGACGGAACCCACCGGTCGGCACGTTGTTGCTTTCGAATGCCGGGTCGTTCCCGTTCACCGGCGGTCCGGCATCGCTCCCCGGCGGAAGGACCGTAGAACTGGTGATCGGATGCCCATCGTCCATATGAACTACCTGATCGTCCGCAACGGCGATGCCCCCGGTGCCGGGACGACGTCACCTGGCCGACGCCGCGGTTGCATCGACCGGAGCGTACAACACGGTCCCCGCCCCGATCCCCTGGCTTTCATCGGTCGGTAGAGGCGCCCGTCGCGGTGGCGTCCGCCACCGAGCCGTGCAGGACGCATCGGGCCACTTGTACGCCGAGGTCAGAAGGAGTGGCGCCGAGCCCGCTGCAGGCAGCGAATGCAGATGCGGACATGGGGAGGGGTGCCGGTGCCCGACGGGGCTGGAACCACACCCAGGCACCCGGCTCACGGGAGGGGGCCGATCCCAGAACAGCCGTGAAGAAGGCCACGGCATACGAGGCACCCCGTCCGGTTTGGTACACAGCCAGACCGCGGTCATCGGGAACCACCACGGTGGTCACCTCCCAGGCGACGAGGGCCCGCCTCACCGCTTGGAGGTTGGCTTCGGACTCCTCTGGCGGAGGTAGCAAAGGCACCGACGCGGCTCGGAGTACCGAGAAGCCTGCCGCCTCCGCACCGGCACGAGCCACCGTGCCGGTCGGGCCACCTCCCCCCGGCATGGAGTAGTGCATCTTGTCGATTGCCTGCCAGGGGATGGATGACTGGGAATCGGCAGTGGCGAAGGGATAGGCGAGGACCACCTGGCGGGAGGGCAAGTGAGGCGCCGTGTTCACAAACCAATAGGGCACGGTCACCGCCTGCACCGTGAGCGGAACGTTCGGAGCCAGTGCCACGGCCATGGGAACGATCGCCACCGCTGCTACTACCAAGGCCGCCAACGCCGCCAACGCCGGTCGCAACGCCGGTCGCGGCGCCGGTGGCAAGGCTGAAGTGCCTGGCTCCGTCTGCTCCGTCTGCTCCGTCTGCTCCGTCAGGTTCCGCTCCGCTACAGCCGATCTGGTCCGATCGACGATGACCGCCAGCATCACCGCGGCGCAGAGATCGACAATCGCGGAAAAACGCGACTGCACCACGTCGCGAAACAGCGGCAGATGATAGACGAGGGCCCACGGGCCCCACCGGTCGCCGCCCACCCGCAACGAGATGACGGCGGTGACCAGACCGAGTGCGCCGAACAACCAGAGCCGTCGGTCACGTCGCCACCACAGCACCCCTACCACGATCACCGCAATCCACCCCACCCCCAGATACGACGATGACGGGGTGGGTGGGCCCCGATACCCCCCGAGCACAGGTGCCTCTTGCGCCAGTTGCCGCGCGTTCAAGGGACCCCAGACGCCCAGGTGGCTCCAAAAATTGCCCACCGCGTTCCCGAGGTCCCCCGGCACATCGGTTGACCACAGCATCCCGCTCAGATGACCGGGGCCGGCTACAAACAGCCAAAGCGGATAGGCCAGAAGAACCACACCCACGCCGACCGCGACCCCACCCCCCTTGAGTGCATAGGGCAATCTTCGGCGAAGGTCGACCGCATCCCGAAGTGCGGCATACCCGGCCAGCATCAGGATGGCGATGACCCCGGATACCGACGCGATCAACACCATCTCACTGCTCACGAACAGTTCGACGGTTACCAGAAGGCCCAGGGCCACCCCCACTCGAACCGGTCGTACCCGTTGCCTGATCAAGAGTTCGTCAAGGCACGCCACCATCAAGGGCAGCAGAGCCACGAAGGCGAGGTTCACCCAACCGAACGCCAACTGCACCAGCACGAACGCCGAAAACCCGTAACCCAGCCCACCGATGAAGGCAGCCGGCGCCCATCGCACCCACCTCTGCAACAGCCAGAACATCGAAAGTGCCGTAAGCACCGGGATCAACGTATTGGCCACATTGACGCTGGCCACCGCGCCGAACAACAGGGTCACCGGAGTCAGGGCCAGTCCCACTGCCGGCACGCTGGTGTCGGTGAGGAGGTTCACGCCTCCGGGGTGGAAGAGCCACGTCGAGTACAGCAAATTGTGCCCATGGGCGAGCGCGTACGCTGACCATTCGACGGACCACAGCGTGCGCCCGGCATCGGTACAGCTACAGGTCATCACCGAGGAGGGCCCGGCGATCCACACGTGCCACCACACTGCCAGTGAGCCCACCAGATACAGGGCCCCAGCCACAAGGTAACGACGCCACACCCCCACGGGGTGAACGACCGGGCGCTCGTTCACCCCGTCATGCCTGATGCAAGACGCACGCGGCCACCGCCGCCGGCGGCGCGGGGTGCATCCCTGGCGGGGAGGGCGTCACCGTAGCGCCACCCGGTGCGCCGATGCATGCCTGGAAGGCGGCCGGGGATATGGCCACCGATGGACCGGCGGCGGTCACTTGGCTCCAGACCCATGCGTCGGCCTGGTGCTCTGGCACCTGCCCCAACGCCGCAGTAAACAGGCCGACAGCGTAGGGGACGCCGCGGCCCTGGTTGTAGGTCGGCATCCACGGCTCATCGGGTACCACTACCATCGTCACCCCCCAGCCTGTCATGGCAGAGCGAACGGCTCGAAGGTTGGCGGTGGTGGGATCCGGTCGAGGGCTCAGAGGGAGGGAGGCATCCGCCAGTATCTCGAACCCCGGTTTCTCGGCCCCCGCCCGGGAGACGGTGACCCCTGGTCCTCCACCCCCCACCATGGAGAAGGGCAAGCCGGCCACGGCCTGCCAGGCCATCGACGACTGAATGCCGCCGAGTGCGGCCGGATAGGGAAGGACGACCTGCCCGGGTGGCAGGTGGGTCGCCACGCTGGTGAACCAGTGGGGCACGACCACTGGGCGAATCGTGATCGGGAGATTGGGCCACAAGGCCACCGTCACCGGCACCAGCGCCAACGCCCCGGTGGCCGCCGCCGCACCTAACGCCCTGCCCTTGCCGAGCCGTGGGACAACCGCGCCCCGAACGTGGCCGATGACCATGCCGAGCATGACCGCCACGCAGAGATCGGTGATGACGGTGAGATTGACAGGGACAACGTTGTTCAGCACCGGCAGGTGGGCAAACAGTCTCCAGGGCGTCCAGGGTCCTTGTCCCACTCCCAACGACAGGACCGCGGCCACCAGTCCAAGGATGGCGAACAACCACAGGCGACGGTCATGCCGCCAGATCAGGACTCCGCCCACGATCACAGCCACTACGCCGAGCCCCACGTAGGACAGCAGTGGAAGCGGCGGCCCCTGGTAGCCACCGAAGAGACGCATGATGCCCACCAGGGCCGGTGACAGGTTTCCGGTGACGAAACCACTCGGGGTATTCCCGACGGTTCCCGATGGTGAGTTCGGCCACGCCCTCCCGACCAGGTGGGCCGGACCGGCAAAGAACGACCAGAGCGGGTAGGCCAACAACACCGCGGCCACACCACCGGCGGCACACAACCCGACCACGCCGTCCCGTGTCTGCGCCACCACGTGGTGGAATCCCCGGAGCAGCGAACCGATGGCCACCAGGGCCGCGGTGAACACCAAGAAGAGGGCCATCAACAGGAGCACCTCAACGCTGATGAAGAACTCCACCACCACCAGCAGCCCGAGCACCATCCCCACCCGGAGAGGACGATGGAGGTGCCGCACGAACAGATCGTCGAGGCACGCCATCATCGGGGGCAGTAGTGCCAGCAAACCGAAGTTTGGATGGGCGAAGGCCAGGCTCACCATCACGAACGGCGAGAACCCGAAGAAGAGCCCACCGGCGAAGGCAGCCGGCGACCACGGCACCCACCGCCGGAGGAACCAGAACATGGAGAGGGCCGATAGGGGGGAGGACACCAGGTCGATCACGTTCATCGAGGCAACTGGACCGAATATCCAGGTGACGGGGGCGAATATCACCCCCAGGGCCAGCGAGTTGGGCGCCATGTTGATCCCGTGGGGAGCAAAGAGTTGGGAGGAGAAGAACAGGTTCTGTCCGTGAGCCAGCGCATGGGCCGGCCATTCGATCACCCACAAGGTGAGGGCGGCGTCTCCGCACCCGCAAGTAGTGGACGTCGTCGGGTGGGCGCCCACATGCCACCAAATGATGAGGGACAAGACCGAATACACACCTCCGGCGACGGCATATGGCAGCCATCGGTGATCGGAACCCGGGTTGGGGGGATCGTCGAGTTCCGTCTCGGCCGCTCGCAACTGCGATCTCATTGGCGGTCGCCCATGGTTAGGTGTGTCCGGCTGGGTGATCCGGCACGATGGCGTCTGACATCCTGTCGGAAGTGACCATCCCGCCTAGTGGCGAAATCATAGTCACGGCCTCACCCTTGGACCGGCCGGGGGCATCCCATTCGCCGCCAATCGGAACCATTTCGGAACCATTGAGGCACTCCCGTCTCTGGATTCGACCTTGTTCGGAACGCCCGAGGTGCTGAGCGCACGACCCGTTGCACGGCCCGTTGCACGGCCCGGTGCACTGCTTGGCGCACTGCCCGGCCCGAGGTTGGGACACAATGGTGCCGATGGCCGACGTGAGCGAATCCCTCAGTTCGCCGACGATTCCTACGACCGGTCCTCCCCCCGGTCCATCCGCGCCGGCTCCCGATCCCGCAAATACCAAGCTCTTTTCGCTCGGGAACCGCCCGCCACTGACCGGCATCCGGGCGGTCGGCATTGCCATCGTCCTGGTCTTCCACTCCAATTTCAAGACACTCCCGGGGGCGTGGGTGGCACTGGGGGTCTTCTTCGTGCTCAGTGGATTCCTCATCACCGCCATGTTGGCGGGTGAACAGCAGCGGACCGGACGGATAAGCCTCTCCAAGTTCTACTCACGCCGTGGGGTCCGCCTGCTTCCTCCCCTGTTCATGGCGGTTGCCCTGCTCGGCCTTTACGCCCTCATCGTGCCGGTTGGCAACGCCGCCAATCGATTATGGGGTGATGCGGGATCCGCCATCTTCTACGTGTCGGACTACCGCTCAGCATTCGGGCACGAGCCATTTCTCGGATTCATGGCCCACTGCTGGTCTCTGGCCGTCGAAGAACAGTTCTACCTGATCTGGGCGGCGTTGTTCCTTGTCGCTGTCCGTTATGGCAATCGCCGAGTGGCCTATGCCCTCGCCTGCCTGGGCATCGTGATCTGTGCCGTCAATCGGATGAGGATCGTCCTCGAGGCAGCCCACTGGAACAGCTACGTGGCCGGCCGGGTGTACTACGCCTTCGATACCCGCGCCGATGCCCTGTTCCTCGGCTGCCTCCTGGGCCTCATCGCCACCGGTGGCCACCTCGACAATTGGAGGCCGTTGGCGAAACGGGTGCTGACCGTGTCGGCGGTTGCCGCGACCGCGGCGATGATCTGGATCATCCTGACTGTCGGCTTGGCGGCGAGGTCACTCCCCCTGTGGTGGCTACCCATCAGCGAGGTCGCCTGTGGCGTTGTCATTGTCTACTTCGTCGTGAAGCCCGAAGGACTCGGATCACGGATGATGGGCGCGTCGTTGTTGGTGTCGATCGGGAACATGTCCTACACGATCTACATCATCCATTGGCCTATTTACGTAGCCATCAGCCCCTATACGGTCCGATGGTCGTACTGGGCCACCGAGTTGGTCCGTTTGGCCATCATCTTTCCCCTGGCAGCTGTCAGTTGGTACGTGATGGAACGGCCGCTGATGCGGTGGCGTCGCAAGGTTATGGACCCGACTCGTGAGGTGGCCGCGTCCAGCCCGTCCACTGCTCCGGTACCCTCCGAGGCCCACCGGCGTCAGGCCAGTGGCCAGATCTCACCGGCCGTCGAATGAGCGGGCCCATTCGGCTCTGGCCCCGACGGACACCCAGCGCGCCCGCCACGGCCACGAACCCGCCCGCCACGGCCACGAACGCGCCCGACCAGGGCGTGGACATGGGCCCGCCCGCCAAGGGCGTGGACATGGGACCGACCGCCAAGCCGGAGTCTTCCGGCGTGACGAGTTGGTGGCCCATCCTCGTGCCCGTCGTCGTGGTGTTGGTCGGCGCCTGGATGTATCGCTGGGTGGACGAGGACGCCTTCATCAATTTCCGGATCATCGACAACCTGGTCGGTGGTCACGGGTTGGTCTACAACCTCGGGGAGCGGGTCGAAGTCACCTCCGATCCCCTCTGGCTGTTCTCCTTGACGTTCTTCCACGAAGTCCTCCCGTTCGTGGCACTGGAGTGGTTGTCGGTGATTCTCGGGCTGTTCTGCACCTCCGCCGGTTTCATCACGGGGTACCGGGCGGTGCAACGGCTCGCGGCCTCACGGAACGAGTCGACGGTCTTCCCGCTGGGACTCCTTATCGTTTCGGTGGTGGCCGGGGTGTGGGAGTTCGCCACGTCGGGCCTCGAGATGTCGATGGTGTTCTTGTGGCTGGGGGTCAGCTTCCTCGCTCTTGTCCGGGTGGAAGGGCGAAGAAGCCGGCCCATCGCCTCGGCAGTGGTCATGGGGCTCGGTCCCCTCATCCGTCCGGAACTCGGTCTGGCGGCCGCGGTGTTCTTGGCCGCTCTGGTGGTGGTGATTGCGGCACCGGGTTGGTCGCCGGCATCCGGTCGACTCCGACGATTCGGCGGTCCGGTCGGAGCCGCCCTGGTTATTCCCGTGGGCTACCAGGTATTCCGGATGGGCTACTTCGCACTTGTGGCTCCCAACACCGGGTTGGCCAAAGGCGCCGGGGCGGCGTGGTGGGCCCAGGGTTTCACCTACCTGTGGAATTTCGTCGCCCCCTATACCTTGTGGCTACCCCTGCTGTTGGCGGTGCCGTTGGTCATGGTGCGAGCCTCGAGGTGGTGGGGCAATGGCGACCGGGTGGGGGTGCTGATGCTCGCCACCCCCCTGGCGGCCGGTCTGGTCGACCTCGTCTATGTCGTCCACCTGGGCGGTGACTACATGCACGCCCGGCTCCTTCTGCCGGCGTTCTTTGCCGCCTGCCTTCCGGTGTTCGTCTCCTCCCACCAGATGAGGACCATCGCCGCCGTCCCGGTGGTCGGAGTACTGGTGTGGGCGGTGGCCTGTGCCGGCTGGATGCGCTACATCCCGCCGAAGGGCAGTCTCAATCCTCAAGTGAACTTCATCTCCAACGAGCGCGACAACTGGGTCGACGCCACCCAGAACCCGCACCCGGTGACCGCGGCCGACTACCGCCGGGCGTTGTCGGGGCAGGCGGGGACACTGCTGCAACGAGTGTCGCGCCGGGTGCCACCCGGTCATCAGGAACTTCTCGTCATAACCGACCCCTATGCTCCCATCACCCCGTCCTCGGCGGTTGCGGCCCGGTCACCACTGCCCTTCTCTCTGGCGGTCAACATCCCCGCCATCGGGGTGATCGGATACCTTGCCGGGCCCGACGTCTACATCTTCGATGCCTATTCCCTGGCCAATCCCATCGGCAGCCACACCGAGGTCGCCAGGCACGCCCGGCCGGGGCACGAGAAGTACATCGGCCCGGCCTGGATGGTGGCCCGGTTCGGTCTGCCCGGCCAGCCGCCGGATCGATCGGTCGTCGATGCCCAGGCCGCGCTGTCCTGTGATCCGCTGCGCTCCTACCTCCACGACATCACCGCCCCGATGAGCCTTTCCCAAGCAGCCACGAATTTCGTCCACTCGCTCTCCAACACCACCATGGCATTCAGCGCCGACCCGACCATCGCCGTCCGCCAACTCTGCGGCACCGCCGCGTTCCGTCCTCAACCATGACCCGCCTCCGGGTCTTCACTTCGGTGACCGTTCTCTATCTGGCGATGTCAATCGGCCTGTGGTGGGGGGTCTGGACCACCCATCCATCGTCCGTGACCACCTGCGGGTGCGGTGATGCCGCCCGATTCCTGTGGTTCTTCGAATGGCCGGCATTCGCTCTCACCCACGGCCACAGTCTCCTGTACTCGCAATGGCTGTTCCATCCCACCGGCATCAACCTGCTCAATGACACGAGCGTGTTGGCGCTCGGCATCGTGTTGACACCGGTCACCGTCCTCTTCGGTCCGGTCACCGCCATGAACGTGGCCCTGGCTCTGGCCCCCGTACTCTCCGGACTGGCCATGTTCGTGCTGCTCCGCAGATGGGTGGCCTGGATGCCGGCCGCGTTCTTCGGTGGACTCCTCTACGGATTCTCACCCTTCCTCATCACCGAGTTGGCGTACAACCAACTGAACATCGCCTTCTTGGCCATCCCTCCGCTTCTGGTGTTGGCCCTCGACGAGCTCCTGGTGCGCCAGCGTCGTTCGCCCTACCGGGCGGGGGTGGCGGTAGGGGCCTTGGTGGTGGTGCAGTTCTTCGTGAGCACGGAAATCCTGTTGATCATGGCCATCGCCGTCATCATCGGGGTCGCCATGGTGATCGGCTGGGTGACGGTGGGCAAACCCGATGGATGGCGACCCAAGGTCGGCCATGCGGTTCGGGGTTCGGCCACGGCTCTCGGCGTGACGGTGGTGACACTGGCCTATCCGGCCTGGTATCTCCTCAGGGGCCCGGCCCACCTCATCGGGCCGATTTGGTCAAACGGCGCCATCGACCACTACGGCAACTCGTTCACCAGCTTGTGGAGAGACGTTGGGTCGGGCCAGCTGGCCGGCGAAATGCTCCGGTTCGGTGGGTATCAGGGCACCCCGATGCCCGGTCTCGGATACCTCGGAGCCGGGGTCATCGTAGTGGCAGTGGTGGGCGCTCTCGTCTGGCGACGCGATCGCCGGATCCTCCTGTTCAGCGCAATCGGATTGGTCGCCGTCGCCTTGTCACTCGGGCCCGGTTACGGGCACTGGGTCCCCTGGGTGATGGCCGAGCACGTGCCCTGGGTGGAGAACATCGTGGAGATCAGGTTCTCGGTGGTGACCACTCTCTGCCTGGCCATCGTGGTGGCGGTTGCCATCGACGGGACCCGGACCTGGTTGGCGACTCGCCAAGCCTCGTCGGGCTGGCGCAGCCACAAGTCAGCACCGGCCACGGCGGCGGTGGCCATCGCGGTGGCCTCGGTGATCCCGAGTGTTGTCGGCCTGTGGTCCAACCTTCCCCTCACCACACGTGCCGTGGTGCTTCCCCACTGGTATCAACAGGTCGGGGCACACCTGCCACCGGGCCAGGTGGTGCTGTCCTACCCGGCACCCTTTGCCGGAGTGCAGTCGTCCATGGCCTGGCAAGCGGTGAACCACATGAGCTATGCCATGGCCGGAGGCGGGGGACCCGAGGGCGTTGCCAACCGGGCGGGATCCGCCCAGGGCGGCTTCGACGTGTTGTTCAGCGCCTCGTTCGCGGTGGGGCCGCCCCCCGAGCCGTCAGAGGTCAATGTGGTGGCGGTCAGACACGCCTTGGCCATCTGGCAGGTGACCATGGTGGTGGTGCCCGACCAACCGGAGTTGCCGTCCTATGACCAGGGGCGCAGCCCTGCCTACGCCGTCGGGCTCCTGACCGCGGTACTGGGGAGCCCTCCGCACTACGACCACTCGGCGTGGGTCTGGTCATCGCTGACGCCTACCCATCCTCCGATTCCAATGACCAACAGTCAGTTCGATGCGTGCACCATCGGGCCGGTGGCGGCATCTTCATCCCGTTACGCCGTCTCCGATTGCGTGGTGCGTGGAGTGGGGGCCACCGATCGTGGTTGAGTCCTCTGTGGCGGCTCCCTCCTCTCACACCGAGCCCGACACTCCTCGGTCGCCCACCGCGACCGTCGCCCTCCATCTGGCGGTGTTCGGCGGCTTCGTCGCATTGGGGGTGGTGCTGTGGTGGCGGGTGTGGATCACCGGGCATCCGACATCCACGTTCACCTGTCAGTGCGGAGATCCCAGCCAAGAGCTCTGGTTTCTCACCTGGACCCCGTGGGCCATCATCCACGGCCACTCCCCGTTCCTCTCCAACGCCATCTTTGCCGGCCAAGGGGGGGCCAACATGATGGTGAACACCTCCTGGATGGTGCCGTCCGTCGTAGTGGCCCCCATCACCTGGCTCTTCGGGCCCATCGCCTCGTTCAACCTTGCCGCCACCGTGGCCCCGGCCATCTCCGGTTGGTGCTGTTTCGTGGCGACCCGCAAGGTGACCACCTTCGTACCGGGCCAGGTCCTCGGCGGGTTGTTGTTCGGGTTCTCGCCGTTTGTGCTGCAGAACGATCCGTTCGGCCACCTCGACTTCACCTTGTTGTTCTTCCCCCCATTGGCCTTCATCCTCCTCTTCGACCTCTTCGTCACCCATCGGCGCCTCCCTGCCCGCGTCGGTGCGCTGATCGGAGCGTTGGTGGTGGTCCAGTTCTTCACCAGCACCGAGTTCTTGGCCATGTGCGTGCTCGTCATCGTCCTGGCTCTGATCGCCGCGGTCCTCATGGCCCCACGGGTCGCCTGGGCCCAGCGGGGCCGGGTGGTCATCGCCGGCGGGGTGGCGGCCGGCATCGTTGTGGTCGCCCTGGCCTATCCGCTGTGGTTCATCCTGTTCGGCCCTCGTCGGATCGTCGGTTTCCCATGGGCCAATTCCCCCCAGTTGGGCACCACGCCTTCTGCCATCGTCAACGCTGGTCGCGACCTGCATGCGGGCTCGCTCTTCGATCGGATCGGTGGCTACTTCGGCGGCATCGGGCCGAACTCCGGGCCGCTCCACCTCCCCAGCGGCGTCTTTCTCGGATCCCTGCTGGTCGGTTTCCTGATCGTCTCGGCCGTCACCTGGTACCGGTCGCGTCTGGCCTGGACGATGGTGCTGGTTGCCGCCCTGGCCTGGCTCTTCTCCTTCGGGACCACCCTCGGCACCGAAGCCGGCTCCGCGGCACAGCAGGTGCACCCCGGGTGGTTGCCCTGGCGCCTCTTCTCCCACCTCCCGTTGGTATCCGACATTCTGCCCATCCGGTTCGGGGCACTGGTGATGTTCGGCGCCGCCATGCTGTTGGCCATCTCCCTCGACAGGTGGTGGAGCATCGGCGCCCGCGCCCTTTCGGACCGGGCCGCGGTGACCGCCACTCGACCCGTTCGGTACCGACGACCGGGCGTGACCATCGGGGCACTGGTGACAGTGGTCGGGATGGGGCTTCTGGTCCCGATCGCCCTCACCAACACGGTGCCCTTTGTCGTCGCATCCTCCCCGTTGCCGACCTGGTTCGCCGCCGATGCCCCTCATCTGGCCCCCGGTACCATCGTGTTGGTGGTCCCCTTCGCCGGACAATCCGCGATGGGGTGGCAGGCCCAAACCAGCCTGCGCTTCGCGTTGGCAGGGGGATTCGCGGTGGTGCCCGGCGCCGATGGCCACTCTGCCTTCGTCCATCCGCCGGGCGGCGCGGTGGGGGTTCTCAATCGGCTGTCTCCCGACCCGCAGACACTCACCACCACTCCACCTCCTTCCTCGCCCCACGATGTGGCCGAGGTACGAGCCGCGTTGATCCTCTGGGGAGTTGACGTGGTCGTGGTCACCCACCTGGGGGTCCAGCCGACCTTTGCGGCCGGCTTCTTCACCGCGGTGTTCGGGAGAGTCCCGACCTACCGTCATGGGGCGTGGGTGTGGAACGGGCCACCCACCTCTCCTCCGATCGCAGTCGGCGCCTCCATCCTGGCCGACTGCGCCACCACCGCGATGGGGGCTCCATCGGCCACGGCTACCGATCAACCGATGGCCACGCCCGACTGTGTGGTGGCCGCCGGTTCGCACACCGGTGGCTCAACGTGACGGGGACCGACCCGGCACAGCGGAAGTCCTCCTCACCCGCGCCACCGGCGACACATGGGTGGCGGTCGTTGCTGGTGGCGGCCGGTGCCTACCTGGTTCTTTCGGTGGTGGTGTGGTGGAACGTGTGGTCGGCCCACCCCACGTCTGTGACCACCTGTGGGTGTGGGGACAGCTCGCTGTTCACCTGGTTTCTCGAGTGGCCGGCCTACGCGCTCTCCCACGGCTTCAACCCACTGTTCTCGACGGCCATGTTCCATCCGACCGGGGTCAATTTGCTGGCCAATACCAGCG
>JADGOI010000098.1 GCA_017883075.1 Acidimicrobiales bacterium | reverse complement strand
ATCCTCGTTGCCGCGAGCCCGCTGGCCGGGGCACATGTGTGGCCATCGGCCCAGTTCGTCGGCAGCTGATGGACTCGGCCGATCGGGTATCGATGCCATCGGTTGAGGCTGGTCGAGGATTGAGGTAGGTCGCCGACCGGTGATCTTGGGACTTTTGGCTCTGGTCGTCTCCGCATCGATCCGTCATTGTCCCCAGTGTGATGGCTGACAATCAACCTGGTATGGCGATCCTCACCCGAACGGAGTGCTTCAAGCTCTTGGCCCAGGCCTCCATCGGTCGAATTGGTGCGAGCATCGGCGCGCTACCGGTCATCCTCCCGGTGCATTTCGCGACCTACGAGGAGTCTGTGCTCTTTCGAACCGTCCCCGGCACCAAGCTCGACGCCGCCACTCTCGGTGCAGTGGTCGCCTTTCAGGCTGACGCGTATGAACCACTCGGCGGCACCGGATGGAGCGTTCTGCTCCAGGGGATCGCTTCAGAGGTGAGCGACGAGGAGGGCGATGCCCCGGCAAGGTCCATCCCGATCGGTCCCTGGGTGGGAATGGGGTCGAACCATCGCCTCATGCGCATCGGAGTGGCCAACGTCAGTGGACGCCGGTTCCGCATCGCCGGCGAGGGGCCTGCGGTGGAGTTTCCCGATGCTCCCCCGTTGAACGGATCCCCCTGAATCGCCGGACGTGTCGACGTAGTGGAAGCCCAGTTCGTAATGCCAGTACCGCTTGCCTCGGCCGGCCACCTCTCGGGTGTCTCCGATCTGGAGGAGGTGACATAGCCCGGAGGTGGGCGTATCCAAGGGTTCGGCCCCGGGCCATTGGCCTCATCGCGCGCGGCGAGGATGGCCAACTTCTCGCTCGGCGGTGAATGTTCGCCTGGTCAGCCGGGCAACTGGGTCCATGTCGTCGTTCACATCACGATCATGAGCGCGTCATCAGCATGGTGAGTCGGCAAATCGGCGTAAGCCGAGCGCCAGCATGCATCGGAACCTTCGTGGGAGTCATGCGGTTGGGTGACCAGCTCCACATTGCTCCTCGGGGCTCACCTCATGGGTGGACCGGCGTTGACAACGTTCGGGGTCAATACACCTAACCCTCAGTCAACTCCCTGACCTCGCTCAACCGATGTTCGAGGCTGCGAATCTCTTCATCGAGCACGTCCCTTGTGATCAGGCGGTGTTCCAATGCCTCCACCCGCCGTTCGAGTTCATCGATCCGGTTCACCGAGGCTTCCTTGTCATCTGGCATTCTGAATCTCCTTCAATTCGTTCTCAACAACTGGTCATCGGACTCTGCCCGACCGCCGTGCCGCACCGGTCAACGCTCAGGAGGCCAAACGGTCACCTGCGCGCCCTTGCCCCCGAATGCCTGCCGGATGGCAGAATCGGCTGGCAACGAAAGCACGGGCCCGCTCGCACGCCTCGCTCACCAATGCGCCAGCGGCGAAGCTGCTCAGCGCGACAGCCACGGCTCCCTCTGCGACACTCGGATCGTAGGGACATTGCCCCTGCGCCCAATCCCGCACGGCCCCGGCAAGTGCAATTTCGCCATCCACGGGAACCACCTCCTGCTACGACCGTATGGTGCCTGCGTGGCAGATGGCAGGGCCAAAGGTCCCGAAGAGGGATCCCCTGAGCAGGCCGTTGGGACTTTCGACCCTGCCATGCATCGCACGAGCCGGTCAGGATCGGAGCAAGGAAGACGAGCAGAGCAGGGACGAGGTTGCACATGGGAGTGCCGGCCATCCAGTCAGTTGGCCTATCCAAACGCTACGGGGATTTCTACGCGCTCAGGGGACTCGACCTCGAAGTCGCTCGAGGTGAGGTGGTCGGCTTTCTCGGCCCCAACGGGGCGGGAAAGACCACAACAATCCGCCTCCTGCTCGGCTTGATTCATCCGAGCGCCGGAACGGCGGAGATCTTCGGCCTCGACTGTCACCGCAAACCGGTCGAGGTCCATCGCCATCTTGCCTATGTGCCGGGGGAAGCCAATCTGTGGCCAACTCTTACCGGAGGTGAGACGCTTCATCTGCTAGGCCAGGTACAGGGGAGTGTTGACCCCATCTACCGTGACGAGCTGATCCAGCGCTTCGACCTCGATGCCTCCAAGAGGGTTCGTACCTACTCCAAAGGCAACCGGCAGAAGCTCATCTTGATCGCGGCGCTCATGACCCGACCAGACCTGCTCCTTCTCGACGAGCCGACCAGCGGATTGGACCCGCTGATGGAACAGGCCTTCCGCCATTGCATCCACGAGGCGGGCGAACGAGGCCAGACCGTATTCCTGTCTTCGCACATCCTGAGTGAAGTCGAGGCACTGTGCGATCGGGTGGGAATCCTTCGCGACGGAATACTGGTCGACATGGGGACATTGGCCGAGCTGCGCCACCTCTCCTCCCTCACCGTGGAGGCGACCTTTGATCGATCGGTCCCAGATCTCTCCCGCGTCCCCGGGGTCAACTCGGTCGAGATCGAGGGGCGGGTCGTGCGCTGTCAGGTACAAGGGACGGTCGAGCCGCTACTGAAAGTACTGGCCGCATCGGGTGTTCACGAACTACTGAGCCACGAACCGTCACTCGAAGAGCTCTTCCTCGCCCACTACGGCAGGACATCAGGCTCCGACGGATCACCACCTGATGCAGGGTGATGCAGGGGGAGCGGATCGTCACGCAGTCACAATCCACCGGACGGTGGCCCGGAGCCATCATCGCCCGTGAAACGGCGCGTCACGCCGTTCGACCGGCGGCGATGTGGGGCACCATCTTCGGGTTCTACGTGGGATTATCTGCCTACGGCTACGCCTCGAGCTACAAGACGGCGGCCCAGCGACACTTCTTTGCCAAGACATTCGGAACGGACGTAGGGATCAACGCCATCATTGGCCCTGCGCACCAGATCCAGACCGTCGCCGGCTTTACCGCATGGCGGAGCCTCGGCGTGCTCAGCATCGTAGGAGCAGTCTGGGGACTGCTCGCCGGAACCAGGCTCCTACGCGGCGAAGAGGAGGCGGGACGGTGGGAGCTGTTGCTCGCCGGCCAGACCACACGCCGGGGCGCCGCAGTTCAAGCGCTCGCCGGACTCGCCGCCGGCCTTCTCACACTATGGGTCATCATGGCCATCGTCGTGACCGGGGTCGGACGTCTCCCCGAGGTCCACATTGCGCCAAGCTCTGCGCTACTCCTCGCCGCTGCCGCGGTATCGGGCACCGCCATGTTCCTCGCAGTCGGGGCCCTGGCCAGCCAGCTGGCTCCCACCCGCCGGCAAGCAGCCTCCTACGCCGGAGGGGCATTGGGGCTGGCCTACGCCACGAGGATGGTTGCCGACTCGGGCGCCGGTCTCGAATGGCTGCGGTGGACGACGCCTCTCGGCTGGGTCGAAGAACTGCAGCCACTCACTTCGCCACATCCATTGATGTTCCTTCCCATTGCCGGGCTGGTGGGCGCATTCTCCTGCATTGCCGTCTACTTGGCTGGGGGACGCGACCTCGGTGCTAGCACCATCGCTGATCGACCTCGAACCAAAGCCCACCTTCGGCTGCTCTCCGGACCGGCCGCACTGACCGCCCGTCTAGTGCGCCCCGTCTTGTCCGGTTGGCTCGTGGCCATCGCCTTGACGGGCCTCATGATGGGACTCATCTCAAAATCGGCTGGGCGTGCCCTTTCCGATTCATCAAGCTTTGGGCAGATGATCTCCATGCTCGGGGCCCACAAGGGAGGAGCATCCACCTACCTCGGTGTGGCGTTTCTGGTCGCCGCGGTGATGATGGCGTTCGTTGCCGCCGGTCAGATTGGCACCGCACGGGGTGAAGAGGCCAGTGGGAGGTTGGATCACCTGCTGGCACGTCCGATTGCCCGTTGGCGGTGGCTCGGGGGAAGGTTGACCATAATTGTCGGCGCCCTGGTCATCGTCGGGCTGACGGCAGGACTGTCCGCCTGGATCGGATCCGCCTTGCAGGGTGCCGGAGTGAGCCTGGCCAGCATGCTCGCCGCGGGACTCAACCTGGTACCACCTGCAGTGTTCCTCCTTGGCATCGGGACACTGGTGTTCGGGGTGAAGCCACGCGCCGTTTCCGCTGTCGTATACGGAATACTCGCCTGGTCGTTCCTGATCGAAATTGTCGGCGGCATCATCAGGGCCAACCATTGGTTGTTGGACACTTCGGTGCTCCACCAGATGGCTGCGGCCCCGGCAGTCAATCCAGACTGGACGGCAAACGCAATACTCGTCACCCTCGGTATCGCCTCTGCATTTGTGGGCGGATTCGGTTTCTTGCATCGAGACCTGGTCGGGGATTGATCGGCGGGCCCAACTCGATGGGCCAATGATTGTCCCAATCGAGCCGGGTGGGCTGGCTCCGCGTCGGCGTAGGGTCCGTGGAATCTGGTTCTCCAACCGAATCCAGCGTCATCCATGCAGCATCAATTCCGGCTGGGTCCATTGAACAGAACGACTCGATCGCGCCGGCGTCAAGTGTGACGTGCCCGATCGATTCGACCAAGGGCTTGCAGGGCAGAGTGTCAATACGCTGCATGCAGGAGCCATCGGCACTCGCTGATGGTCAGGGTTTCCCTCCGGGAGCTCCGCTCCAACGGGAACTCCGGTCGCTGAGGTTTCCAATGGTGTCCATCAGCTCACGACCCACGTCTCGGACATGGACTTCAGCTTCAACCGGTATCTGATTTCCGGCGACGAACGGCCGTTGTCCCACGCGGGTCTTCGCTGTTTGTTCTCGTCTGTTTCCGAGGCCGTGTCGCGGGTTGTGTCGATCGACGCGATGCGGTGGATCTCCTTGGGCCAGGTGGAGGCGGATGACTGCAGATCCATGAACGACTGGCTGGCCGTCGCGCCGCAATCATTCGCCGCACATGGAATGACCGGACGCATGGTGTCACTCACGGATCTCGCCGACCGTCTGGCGGGCCCGCTGACAATTGGTGACGTGCTCGATATCGGTGGGTATCGTAGGAACTGGCTCGATGCGCCACACGTTCCTCACGGTTGGGAAGCCGGCCTCTTCTACGACGAGACGACTCGGACACTGTTGTGCGGGAATCTCTTCACCCAGACCGGTGCCCGCCCAGCCACGACCACCGAAGACATCGTAAGCCCGGCAATCGCGGGCGAGGATCAGTTTCGAGCGTCATCGCTCGCGCCGGTCGGCGGTGCCACCATCCGACGACTGGCAGAGCTTGGCATCGGCACCTTGGCACTCATGCACGGTCCCGCGTACGCCGGCGATCGCCGGGGAGCACTGCTGGATCTGGCTGACGACTTCCACAAGCCAGTTGCCGCTGCCGTCAACAATTCACCCAGCCGATTCAAAGTGACGGGGTTGCACTGACTCGGTATTCGGGAATCCCCATGGACAACGCCTGCTCAATAGGTAACCCAGTTAGCTCCGACCTGGACACGTTGGGTCGTCCCTGCCTTGAGCACGGCCTCCGTCAATCCCAGTGACTAATCGAGGATCAGAGCCCGGTTACCAGCCGCGTGATGCGATCCCTCAGTTCGGTGAGGATCAGGGGTTGGGTGGCTGCTATGGCGCGCGCGTCGCGGCCGACCAGGTAGCGGGCTCGCGGCGAGCCGACGGTGAGGGCCTTTCCGATCACCTTGGCAACACCTTGGGGCTCACCCATGAAACCGGAAAACGACTTGAGCAGAGATTGGATCCGGTGGTATCCGGCTTCGTAGTTCGACCCGGGATGGTGGGAGACGTCTTCCCCAACCTGCTCCCAGATCCCGGTCTTGAAGCCACCTGGCTCTACCAACACCACCCTGATGCCGTCACGGGCGACTTCGAGACGCAAGGCATCGGACGCGGCCTCGAGAGCATGCTTGCAGGCTTGGTACCACCCACTGAACGGTGTGGTCGTCAGTCCGTAGATGGACGAGACGTTCACGATTCGCCCCTGGCCGGCCGCACGCATATGGGGCAACGCCAACCGCGACAGCCGCATGGGTGCAATCACCATCGTCTCCAATTGATGGCGCGCCTCCTCGTCGGTGACGTCTTCAATCGCGCCGACTCCCGAGAACCCGGCGTTGTTGACCACGGCCCAGGGGCGTAATTCGGAAATGACGGCAGCACAACCCACGGCATCCGTAACGTCCAGCAGCACTGTGTTGACCTTGACTCCTGCGTTCGCTCCGGCTTGAGCTACCTCCACGGCCTTGGCCTCCGAGCGGACCGACCCAACCGAGTGGAATCCCAGCGCGGCAAGGTGCACCACGGTTGCCAGGCCGATCCCGGAGTTGGCTCCCGTTGTGAGCACCGTCCGCTCGTGTCGATCCATCGTTACCTGACTCTTCTCATCGAAGGTTGGCTGATGCGGCATACCCGGTCACGCCGTTCGATCCGAAGACCCGCGCCCGGCGCCGGTCCCATCTGTTGCCACACCGATCGTCGGGCTCTCCCGAACACAAGACCCACCGCCCAAGCAATGAAGAAGGCGACCGCGACGATCCACGGAATGTGAAGGGCGAAAGTCTCCCCGGCAGAGATCAATGCGAGCAGTACCAAAATCAGAATTGGTCCCATACTGCGACCCTTCCCCCGCTTTGGGAGCTTCGAACCAGGCCAGAGATGGCTGGACCGTGACAGGCAAACTAGGTACCAAGGCCTGTCTTGTCAATGCCCGAATGATGTTCCCCCAGTCCCGACCTTGCCCCGCGAAGGTCGTCGGTCGTCGGTCGCACCAAGGCATCGCTCGTTCAAGCCACGCCGCAGCCCGGAAGAGGATGTCCTGGCGCCCAGAGGGGCGCGAGGCTGCGCTTTCGGCCATATCGGGGCCGATGAGACAACCGGTTGGCAGGGTGGATGCGTGGAAGACAGCACCTACTACGAGATCTTCGACATTTCGGCTGATGCCGCCCAAGGTGACATCAAGACTGCGTACCGCCGGATCACAACCAAGGTCCATCCCGATCAAGGTGGATCACACGCTCTATTCCGGCAGGTTCAGGAGGCTTACGAGACGCTGTCCGACCCCATTCGGCGTGCTGCCTACGACCGTTCCCTCAAGGAGCCATGGAGAGCGAACGACGGGCGGGGCGCCGACTGGGGCGACCCCGATGACGACGCGGGATGGGAGCGGGTCGACGATACGCCTCCTTCTGCGTCGAACCCCGGATCCCCCTATGGTTCTCCTGACGCAGGCCCCGGGCCTTGGGGCCAACCGAATGGTCCGCCACCCCCATGGGGGCCCAACGGAAGGACGTCGGGCTTCTACCCCCCGCCTCCCGACAACCGACCGGGTCCTGTTCCCGGACACATGTCAAACGCTGAAGGCGGTGCGCCCACGTTCTTCAACCGATATCCGTCAACCGCCGTTTGTGTCGCCGGTGGCGTTCTGATGTTCGTTGGTTCGGCGACAGAACCGTTCGGCGGTGGCGACTTCATCAGCCTGGGGTTCATCTCCATCCTCTTTGGTCTTGTGGGATTGGCAGGGAGCGGTCGTCATCAACGGCGGGAGAACCTCCGGCAATCAGGGTTGCCGCCGAGATCGCCTGCCCAACGTTTTGCATCGGAGCTGTTCGCCGGAATCCCGGTCGTTATCGGAGTGATCGCAGGTGCGATTGCCCTCCTATCCGGAAGCAATGGTGGCTCACCTCGACGGCGTTCCGGTCGTCGCTCACACTGACGGCGCTCCCCGGCCCCAAGCTGCCCGGTGCCCCGCTTGCATGGGGTCGTTGACAACGCGGCCTCGGAGTCGTGCCCCGAGGCTCTATAGGGCAAGTCGGAACGCCAACATCACCGGCGGGAGGACACTCATCGCCGATTATCCAAAGCGCGAACGGGCGGTGGTCGGCGCGGCCGAACGGCGAGTCGCGCTGGGTGCTGCATTTCTCAACGTCGACGGACCCGCGTACGGAGTCGAGTCCACCACAGTGGTGTGCGAGGGATGCCCGACCTGAGGGCGACGTCCTCGACTGGCGGTCGATTGACTGGCAGCGGGTCGGAGACGACGTACGGCGTCTGCGGCAACACATCTTCACGGATACTGGGTAGTCTCCGAGATCCTTTGGGCCTGCTCGAGCCCGCTACGGTGGAAGTCGCATGCCGGGTTCCGAGGGTGCCTCGTAACTACCTGACCGTCAGACTGCGGCACATGTGGGACAGCCCTGAGAACGCTCCGGCTGACCATTCGGCCGGCGACAATGAGTGCCTGTCGATTCCTTCTCAGGGAACACCTTCCCTGCAGGGACGTATGGCCCTACCAAAGGGTCATACCCAGCACAATACTGGAGGGCAGAAAGCGAGGCCGCTCCGATGACGTTCTTCGACCGCAACGTTGGGTGGCATCCCTCGATGCTTGTCCTGCTGTTGGTCGGAATGCTTCTCTTCTGGACACTGATCATCCGGGAGGCGGTGTTCCTGTTCCGAGTGTCGAGATCGGGTGGCCAAAGCTCTCGACAGCCAGCCCAGGCGCAGATTCTGGAGGAGCATTTCACCCGGGTGGGGATCGATCCGGAGGAGTTGCGGCGGCTGCAGGCGTTGGTCGGATCCAAGGAATACGGTGCAATCCTCCTCTGCTGATCCTGACCGTCGTTGTAGGTCTCGTGACCGGGTTCACCCGCGGCGTTGCTCCAGACATCTGGCGGGCACGTTTCTTGCTGATTCCCGGTGCCCGGGTCGGGACGACTTCAGTCTCCACAGCCTCGAGGTCATAGTCGCTGGAGCGATGGGACGACGGCAACACGCTCGACTGAGCCAGCCAGCCCAGACATGACCGCCTCTCAAGTCCTCCCGTTCGTCTATTCGCTTGCAATCGGGCTGCTCATTGGTTTCGAACGCGAGCGGAGCCACAGGGATGGGCCACGCCTCGCTGCTGGCTCCCGGACATTTGCTCTCCTAGCTCTGGTGGGAACACTGGCTGCCTCGTTTGGGAGGTGGACGATTGTGTCCGGCATGATCATGGTTGCAGCACTGCTGGTAGTCAGCTACCTCCGAACCAACGAAGAGGATCCGGGCACCACTACCGAGGTGGCGGCAATGGCCACTTACTTGCTCGGGGCACTCGCTTACTCCAAGGCCCCGCTAGCGGCAGGCCTGGCGATAGCAACCGCCCTGTTGCTCGTGGGGAAAATGCGCATTCACGCGTTCGCCCGCGACGTCGTAACTGACACAGAGGTGGAGGATGCACTCAAATTCTTGGTGATCGCCTTCGTTGTGTTGCCACTGTTGCCTGATCGCAACCTGGGCCCCTATGGAGTATTGAATCCGGCACACATCTGGTTCATTGTCGTGGCCCTGACCGGTATTTCGTGGATCGGATATATCGCCGTGCGCGCCCTCGGACCCCGGAGGGGAATACTCGTGACCGGCTTGGCGGGCGGCTTCGTCTCTGCCACAGCCACGACCGTCTCCATGGGGCGACTCAGCCGTACGTCCAAATCGTTCCCCTCTGCCGTGGCCGGAGCACAAATGGCCAGCATCGCCACCTTGATCCTTCTTGAGGCCATCGTGGGCGTCGTAAACCGTGGCGTGGCGTCCAATCTGTGGCCACCGTTGCTTGCCGGAGCAGTGCTTCTTTCGGTGATCGCATGGTTCGGTTTCCGGAGAATCAGGTCTGAGTCACCTGACGTCAGTACGCACGACGACCGACCCGGCGGACGTCCATTCACAATCCTTCCAGCCCTCGTTCTCGCGGGAGTTCTTACCGTTGCCCTGCTCGTCGCGCGGTGGGGGGCCGCCACAATCGGCCCCAAGGGAGCGGTACTGGCTGCCGGCGCGACCGGGCTTGCAGACGCCCATGCCGGAGGACTGGCTGCAACGACCCTGTATCAGCAGGGCCACTTGGGCTTGCCAGCATGCTTGATCGCAATCGGAGCTGGTCTGGCCACCAACACTGCAGTCAAGTGCATCTTGGCATTTGGCTCTGGTGGGCCACGCTTCGGTTGGCGATTCTCCGTCGGGGTGGTACCCGCGTTCGTCGTAGTCTGCCTCGGCTTGGCCTGGACGGCCAGCACCGCCTGACGTGCCCAATCAGAACCAGCACCGCCTGACGTGCCCCATCAGAAAGTGTGTCACCCGGTTCGCCGCTGACGGACGAGTGGGCCCTCGCAACCCCCAGACCTGCCGAACTCAGAACGGAAGGGAATCCAGCAATGGGTTGTGATCCAGAGGGTCACTGGTTGAGCCCGCCGACGCAAATTCGACTGATGCGTATTCCCCCTGATATCTGGCCACGACTGTACTCGTAGGGCGACGTAGCGCCTCCAGTCCATGCCGAGGAT
>JADGOI010000097.1 GCA_017883075.1 Acidimicrobiales bacterium | reverse complement strand
ACGTCACTCCGTCTAGTAGATTAGACGGAGTGACGAGTCGCGCCCTGCTCCGCCTGTTGACCAGCCGAAAATTCGGATGTGTCGTCGTTCGTCAGCGAGGCTCTCACGTCATCGTTCAGTGCGGACAATGCCGAGCGGTCATCCCGTTGCATGGCAGGGACCTGGCCCCCGGTACCTGGGCCGACATCCGTTCGGCTTTGGGACCGTGCCTTGGAGAGAGGTGGTGGCAATGAAAGACAAGCCCCGATTCAAAGTCGCCGTGCGCCAGGATCCCGAGGATCACAGCGCCTGGCTCGCGAACGTCGTCGGCGCCCCTGGTGCCCAAACCTTCGGTCGTTCGTTGGCCGAGGCCAAGCGCCACGGCATCGAGGTGGTGGCGCTGTGGTTCGAGCTCGAGCCCGAGGACTTCGAGATCGACTGGGACATGCGCCTGGGCAAGCTCGCCATGCCGGTGAAACAAGCCCGTACGGCAATGGCCCACGCAGAAGCGGACCGCGAGCGTCGCGATGACGCCGTTCGCGCTCTCACGGGTGCCGGGCTCAGCTACCGAGACATTGCTGAGCTGCTCGGACTGTCGCACCAGCGCGTTGCGCAGATCTCGCGCGCTTCGTAGATCACCAGCGCATCGATCGCCGCTGGTTCATCCCTTTCCTGGAAAGAACCAGCAAGAAACTGGCCGCACATAACAACGGCCGGATTGACCTGTGTAGACCATTTGGCACGCGCCAGAGTCGGCGATCTGGCGCATTGCCGGGAACACAGAACGACGGGCCAGAACGACGAGCGTCGCCCTCATCGGCACAGTGCAGAACGGCACCTACGCGTGCGCTCACGGTCAGCAAGCACTCTCGGCGTCGGGCAGTTCGCGGTACGCAGCAAACTGCTGATAGGGGGCAGGCTCCAGCCGACCTCCTTCCCACCGTAGAGTCGGTCTATGACCGATTCCAAAGGGGTGGTCGTGGTTACCGGCATGGGTGGCATGGGTTCGGCGATCGCGCACCGGATCGGGACCGGTTCAACCGTGATCCTCGCTGACTTCAATGAACGGTTGCTCGAGAGGGAGGTCGAGTCGCTGGCGTTGAGCGGCTACGACGTAGTGAGTCGCGTCGTAGACGTCTCCAAGCAGGACTCAGTCGAGGCGTTGGCGGCTGACGCCGCCGCTCGAGGTTCAGTGACCGCCGTCGTTCACACGGCTGGACTCTCGCCTGTGCAGGCCCCGATCGACGCGATCATGCGGGTGGATCTTCTCGGAACGGCACTCATGCTTGATGCATTCGGCGCCGTGATCAGTTCCGGAGGGGCGGGCGTGTTCATCTCCTCGATGGCTGGGACGATGGCATCGCTGGACCCCGAATTCGAACTCCGATTGGCCACCACTCCGACGGAGCACCTCCTCGAGCTTGCCGAACTGGCTTCGGGCGCCATCCCGGACCCCGCCACGGCGTATGTCATGGCTAAGCGCGCCAACCAGGTCCGGGTCAGAGCGGCCTCGCTCGCCTGGGGACGGCGTGGCGCAAGGGTCAACACCATCTCTCCCGGCGTCATCTCCACTCCGATGGGTGCCGCGGAACTCGAAGGTCCGAGCGGAGAGATGATGCGGGCAATGATCGCAGGTAGCAGCACTGGTCGGATCGGCACTCCCGAGGACATTGCCGGAGTCGTGGATTTCTTGATCAGCAGCGATGCCTCCTTCATCACCGGAACTGATCTGCTGGTCGATGGCGGGGTCGTCGCTTCGCTCCAGGCCCCGCATTCTTGAACGAGCCGATCTCTTTCAGCGTTGGGCTGTGATCTCGGGCGAGGAGTCTTGCGGGACGAAGAAGATTGAGGGCGGCCTGCGGACAACCCAACAGTTCTGCTACCTGAAGGTCGAGAGTCGGCGTGTTGCAGGATGAACGTTCTGGTCAGCCCGCAGCCGCAGCAATTGATCCCGCCAACACCTCAGGGTGAGCCCAGTGGTGCTAGTCATTGGAGATTGAACCGCCGCCCACCCGACGATCAGGAGCAGGCACGGCCGGTAGGTACCTTGACCGTGGTCGATAGTGGGCCAAGAATCGGATCCAGGCCCAGTGCCGATATTGCCGAATACAGGGCAGACCTCGAAGAGCCGAAACGATCCACATTGCGGCGCTTGCGTCAGACGATCCTTGAAGTGGTCCCTGAAGCTCAAGAAGGAATCTCCTATCGACACCCTGCCTTCAGGTTGGAAGGGAAAGTCATCGCCGGATTCGGAGCTTTCAAGAACCACCTCAGCTACCTGCCCCATAGTGGTTCCGTATTTCCAGCCCTTCGGGACGACGTGGCCCACTACCAGACATCGAACGGGGCGCTTCAATTCCCAATCGACTTGCCGCTGCCGAAGCCTCTCGTAGAGCACCTCGCCAGTGTGCGAATCGCCCAAGCGTTTCGGGAGGATAGGACCGACCAGTCGACCGACGATGGTCAATAGTCGCCGCCGACCCTTCGTCCAGTGACAGGCGGGAGAAGGGGTTGCCTGGTGGAGTGCCTCGCCCGATAGCGCCTGCCTTTTCGGCTGACCCTGCAGGCCCGGATGGCTAGTACTACAACGGCGGGACAGGTCCAATGCCCGTCAGCTCACCCCTTCAGTTGCAGTACGTGATAGACGACGAACGCCGGCCACACGAACGCCTTCGAGAAGGCCAAGACCACAAGCCAGAAGGTCCCAGAATGGAAGTGCAGGTAGTACACGAAGGCGCCAATGAAGCCCAGAAACCAGATCCCGCCGACCCCGCTGTTATTGACGGCTCGCCTGTTAGTTCGGTCCTTGTCGGTATCGGCCATGGGATCGGCCCCTCTCAGTCTCGGATCGACTCATTGAAAATCTCTCAACTTCCGGTACGGTCGGACGGGATCGCATTTCGCATCGCCCGGGATTGGCAGATGCCGAGCCGGACCTGCAAGCCTCGTTCCTTCCGTACTCTGCAAGTCTCATGCGGGGCACTTGTCGTTCAATAGGGCCGAAAGACCAGTTCGCGTAACGAGGTTCTCCAGGGCTGGGCCACCGAAGGTTCCCTGCTGAAGGGGCTGTCCCACAGGTGCCCTTTCGGGCGTAGCAACAGAAGCAAGCGCGGAGGCCGCCTACCCCGACTCGACGGCATCCCGACCCGCTCTCGGCAGCCGGTGCTGTGCGTGCCGCCGACCGCACCTGCTCGGACGCCGAAGATCGCGCCCGCTTCGGTGCTTCGTTAGGTCTACGGGAGCGACTCCATCATCGTCAGGAGTTCCTCACGTCGATAACCCTGCGACCGTGCGAAGTCGAGAAACTCCTTCAATCGGGTGACAACCGCTTCACGCTCAGGTGTACCGGCGACGATGATGGCTCGTCCACGACCAAGCTCCAAGAGTCCCTCGTCTCTAAGCAAGCGGAGTGCCCGAAGCACAGTATTGGCGTTGACACCAAGCACGGCAGCGAGGTCCTTGGCCTGAGGAATTCGATCTCCGGGGTCAGCCTCTCCGTCGGCGATGGCTCGGCGAATCTCCGCGGCAACCTGATCGTGTAGAGCCATTCGGTCAGAACGATCCACTCCTGACAGCACCAGCCCCTCGGGATCCATCCCCTGAGGTGCCTTGACGGAACTCATAACGACAATGATGGTGGCGTTATGGCTGTTGTCCGGGAGGGACCACCCCCCATCCACGAGACCTCGGGTCCATACGATCCGACGAACCCGGACTTGCTCTTCAAGGAAGCGAAGCAGCGTGAGCGGCGTCGGCGCCTGGCGTGGCTCGGCGTCGTCGTCATCCTGGTTGGCGGAGTGGTGGCAACCGTTGCGGCGATCAGTTCCCGTCCGAGGCCTTCCTCGCCTCCCGCCAAAGTCTCGTCCTCGAAAACACCAAAGTCGACAAGCTTGCCCGTTGGATCGATCGTCTCGCTCAAGAAAGCCGGCCCGCTCGCTGTCGGTCCAACCGGAGCGCTCTATGTGTTCGACGAATCACGTCACGAGGTTCTCGTCCGTGTCACCACCGGCGAGTTCCGGGTTGTGGCTGGTGACGGCAACGCGGGGTTCGCCGGCGACGGTGGATCTGCGAGAGACGCTGAGCTCTCGAATGTGTCCGACATGACCTTCGCGCCGAACGGTGACCTCTATCTCGCCGACGGCGGTCGGGTACGGGTCGTTGATCCGGGGGGGACGATTCGGACGATCGCCGGAGACGGACGCTCGGGAGGCTCGGTGGCGAACGACACACCGGCCCTGTCGGTTCCACTCGGTCCGTCGATCTCCATAGCGTTCACTCCGAGTGGTGAGCTCTACCTGGCAACGAGGTCACAGCTCTTTCGCCTCTCCTCCACTGGCGAGCTTGATTCCGTGCGAGCGGTCGTCCCCCCTGGACAGGTCATGATGCCCGGCGTCCTCAACAGCTTTGGCTCGATCGCCGTAGACAGTGAAGGCAACGTCTACGCATCGTCACTGTTCGACGGTTGGTCGGTCTTCAAGATCTCAACGGATGGAGTGGCGACCGATCTTGGCTATGCCCGGCGAAGTGGAGGGAACACGACCGTCGTCCAACGGGGTGCCGACGATGTCATCGAGGTTGATGACGGCCAGAACATCCTGCGAGTGGAGGGAAATCAACTCGTAACCAGCTTTGCCGTCAACAGCGTCCCTGGTATCTCCACCTTCATCTTTACGAACTACTTCACCCTGGCACCGGATGGCACGTTCTACGCAGACAACCTCGGCCCGCCAGCCTTCGAGCCGTATCAGCAGATCGTCTCGGTCACAGGCGGTCATGGAATGTCGCTGTGGCATGGTGCCTCCAGGAAGTAGCAATCCCCGAGTCGGGATCACGCGCATCTCGCCCCGCACCGAACAACGCTCCATGCACCGACAGCCCGCCGGCCTCGAACACCTCGACACTGTTCCTTGCCTTACTCCCCTATGCCTTCCTTCTCCGGTCCGACCCTGGCGGGCCCGTCCCTCGTCGACGTGCTTGACCCGAGTCGCACCACCTGCAACTGCTGAGCTTGCGTCCGTGGCTCACGAGGAACAGCCAGACGGACAGGTCAGTTGATACCCCGGGGGGTATCATGTTATGGTTCCACATACCTATCCGGATATCCGCGGATTCGCTCACCCGACGAGTACGGCCGTCGGCCTCACAAAAGGACTGCTCCCCATGCCAGGAACTTCAGGATCAGATCTCGACTCACCCCAGCAGTCGGATAATCCCGAGGGTCACGACCTGGCGGCAGAATCTAGGCAGGTCGAGCCACAGGATCGAGAGAGGGCGCACGCAAGCCATTCAAGCCCCTTCGCCCGACTCGGGGCCTGGGCTGCTACCCACTTCCGCCGGATCTTGGTCGCCTGGCTCCTGGTCCTCCTCGTCTTCGGGTTCTTCGCTGTCCGCGTCGAGACTTCCCTCGCTGGTGCCGGATGGCAGGCCTCTAGCAGCCAGTCCGTCCAGGCCCGGGCCATCATCGAGAAGAACTTCTCCGGCCTCGGTGCCACTGCCCTGCAAGTTGTCGTGGTCGACCACCACGGCCCGATCGCCTCCGACCCGCAGGCCCAGGCCATCGTGGCGAAGGCAACCACGATGCTCCGCAACGACCCCCGGGTGTCCTCCGTGGTGCCGCCCCAGGCCGGGGTCTCCCTCTCGCGAGACGGTCGCACGGCGGTGATCACCGCCGGGGCGGCGGCCGACGCCAACAAGATGGTGCAGGCCGCTGACGCCGTCGCCAACCCGCTCGCGGGGCTGGCTACATCCGGCGTCTCCGTGACCCTCACGGGGGACAGCGCCCTATGGGCCAACTTCAACACCGCGAACCGCTCGGCCATGCTGCGCTCGGAGTTGCTGTCGTGGCCGGTCACGATCATCATCCTGGTCATCGCCTTCGGCAGCCTGGTGGCCGCCGGACTCCCCCTACTTCTCACCATGGCGGGGCTCCTGGTGGCCGCAGGCGCGCTGGTGATCACCACCAAGTTCACCCCGGTGTCGATCTGGGCCCTCAACTTCGCCCTTATGTTCGCCCTCGCCTTGGGGATCGACTACGCGCTCTTCCTGGTGATGCGCTTCCGCTCCGCTTTAGAGCGACGGGGAGCCGAACCGGGTGACCGGGACGCCATCGTCGCCTCCGTGGCCGAGACGGTCGACACCGCGGGCAAGGCTGTGGCCTTCAGCGCGCTGACGGTTCTGGCCTCCTTGGCCGCCATCCTCATCGTGCCGAGTCCGGCATTCCGCTCCATGGCATTCGGGATCATGCTCTCGGTCATCGCCGTGCTGGCCGCCACGCTCACCCTCCTGCCCGCCGTGCTCGGGAAGCTCGGAACCAACATCAACAAGGGCAAGATCCGCTTGCGCCGCAAGGCCCGGCCAGAGGGCGAGGGACCCCTCGACCGGATGCTGCACTCCTGGGGCCGGTTCCTGTGGCGCCACCCCTTCCCGGCGGGCGCCGCGGCCCTGGTCCTGCTGCTGCTGGCTGCCGCCCCGGTGATCGGCATGCGGACCAACATGCCCTCGATCACCATCGTGCCAGGCAGCGCAAACGCCCGGATCGGGTACAACCAGGTGACCGGTGCCTTCGGGGCCGGTGCCCCGGGGACCCTCCAGGTCCTGGTGCCTCAGGCGAGGCAAGCCGAGGCACTGGCAACCCTTGCCCACACGGCCGGTGTGGCAGGCACCGTGTCGGGGCCGACCAGTGCAGGATGGACTCTCGACCAGGTGGTCCCGAGCACCGGGCCCTCGACCACCACGACCGGGGGGACCATCGACCACCTCCGCCAGGTGCTGCCACCCGGCAGCCTGATCGGTGGGGCGGCTGCCGAGAATCACGACCTCCAGCAGTCGCTGGCCTCGCACACCCCCCTCGTGCTCGGCATCCTTGGGATCCTCGGGTTCCTGCTCCTCCTGATCGCGCTCGGTGCCCCGTTGATCGCGGCCCTGGGCGTGATCATCACCGCTCTGTCGGTGGCCGGTGCCTTCGGGCTCGGGCGTCTCATCTTTCAGAATGGCTTCCTGTCCGGATTCCTCGGCTTCCAGCCCCAGGGGTTCATCGACGCCTGGGCGCCGCTCTTCTTCGGGGCCATGGTGTTCGGGGTGGCCATGGACTACACGCTGTTCATGCTTTCGGCGGCGAAGGAGCGCTATGAGACTCATCCCGACCCCGAGCACGCAATGATCGGATCGATGCGCACCTCCGGACGGGTGGTCCTGTCGGCCGCCGCCGTCATGATCGCCGTCTTCCTCACCTTCGCCCTGTCCGGGCCGCTGGCACCGAAGGAGATGGGTGTGATCCTGGCCATCGCCGTGGCGCTCGACGCGCTCGTGGTGCGCCTGGTGGTGCTCCCGGTCATCCTGCGACTAGGGGGCCATGCCAGTTGGCACCAACCGAAGTGGCTCGGGCGAATCCTTCCCAAGGTTCGGTTCTCGCACTGACATGGAGAGGAACGTGCCGATGAGATACCCAAACGGACGGCGGTCCTTGATGGGAGCCTGTATCGACTTCAATTCAGTGCTATCCACCTGACCCCCTTTTGGTCACAACGTCGGACCACACTTGTGCGGGAACCGGGCTGTCCCCGAGGTGCCGCTGAGGCGCAGCAACAGAAGCAAGCACGGAGGGCGCCTGTTCCGGCTGCAAAGCACACTGGACCGCGCTCGGCAGCCGGTGCTCTCAGCGCCGCCGGCCGGAACGCTCTGGCAAAGCCCGCGGCCCGAGAGTGGGCCGGGCAGGCAATGCTCCCACGCTGCGAGCATCGTGAGCGGACACGCTCTGACAAGGAGCTTCCCACCTCGCGCCGCCTAAGATCTACCTCATGAGCCCTCTCCACTCGTATCAGCCGGCATCTTGGGGGAGACGCATCGGCATCGCCATGGCGTGCCTGGGAGCACTCGCCCTGGCGGGATTTGTTGGATCGGTGGTCGGTCCTCACTTCAAGGCCACATCGACCTCCCCCACAACTACATCTTCGACCCGTCCATCATCGACGACCACGTCGACCGTCGTACATTCAAGCGTGAAGGTTCTCGTCGCAAACGGCACGCAGGAGCCCAACACCGCTGGCCATTTCACCCAGCAGCTCCAGCTGCAAGGATGGAATGTCGCCACTCCCCGAAACACCACCTCGCCGGCGTCGACTACAACGATCTACTACGCCCCGTCGCAGCAGCAAGCGGCGGCGCTGGTCGCTTCCGAGCTCGGGGTGCCGATGGCGGCGGTCCAATCTCTGAGCGCGGCCATACCGGTGGCGAACGCCACAGGACTTGACGTCGTCGTGGTCATCGGGTCTGACCTTGCCGGTAACGGCTTCCCGGCGACTACAGTTCCGACTACCTGAGCGCACCCAGCTCTTCACAATGATTTCCCCTGGCAGAGGGGCCTGTGTTCGCTCGGCATTGAGATGACACGTGGGAACCCGGAGTCCGCCACAGAATGACGATCCTGCCGTATCACTCGATCCACACAGGTCGGCGCGTCCGCGGTTGCCCCCTTGGCGGACAGAGAACAGGTTGAGGTCCAGAACCGCCGGTCGGTCGTCAGTCGATCTGGAGGGTCGAGCCCTTCTCGGTAACCGTGCCGCGGGTCAGGGGCAGCACCCTGGTCAACGCTTTGAAGCCTGTGCCGAGACCCGGGACCTTGGCGAAGACGCCTTGGGGGCCGCGAACCATCCGGCCCGTTCGCACGTCGTACTTGGCCTCATGCCACGGGCAGACCAGGCAACCATCAGAGTCGATGCTTCCGCCCGCGAGGTCAGCACGCAGATGGCGGCACCTCCGAGAAACAGCGAAGTATTTACCGTTGTTACCAACCGCGTACTTACCAGCTTGCGTCACCGTTCCTTCCGGAACGTCTGAAGCGGGAACGGAATGAGTCATGGCTGTCCTCCGTGGTGGCCGGTCCGGCGCTACTGCGTGAACCGAGTCTTTCACGGTACCGAATGGCGGCACAGAATGACAGCGTCGGAGCGTGGCCAGCTGCGACAGATCGAATCCTCGGGGCACGCCGGCCGGAGACGTGATCGAGACGGTCGAAGTGAGGGGTCTAGGCAGGAATGGCTACGCGACCGCTGGCACGTCTGGCTGTGCTGTCACCCAAGGTCGTGGCCAACTCGGGTAGCCGAGGGGAGCAAGTTGAACCCACCGGCCATGGCTACGGCGGTGAATCCCGCGCCGGCCGTGCGGACGGAGACGTGTGAAGGCTGCAACAGTGGGACAATGGTACCCGTCGAACTGTAAGGAGTGCTCTGTGTCCCCCACCGCAACTGTCCCGGGCTTGCTGGCCCTTGGGTGGGACGACGGCTGGGCGTCAGCCCTGGCCGAGTTGTGTGATCCGACCCTGTCGCCTGGACGGGTGTCGCGGGTCGACCGTGGTATGTGCACCGTTATGACCGGAATGGCCGAGGAACGAGTCGCCGCCGAGCGCGGTGTGGAGGTAGCGGTCGGTGATTGGGTGGGCGTCGGCCCAGGCTCCGCTGCCGGTGGGAGGGCGCGGATCGTGGCCGTCCTTCCTCGTCGTTGCGTATTCCGGAGAGAGGCGAATACGAGAGGTGCGGCACCCCCGCAGATCGTCGCCGCAAATATCGACACTGTCTTTTTGTGTGATGCACTCGACGGAGGTCTCAGCCTTCGCCACCTCGAACGGTTCTTGTCGCTTGCGTGGCAGAGCGGCGCCATCCCCGTCGTGCTGATTACCAAAGCCGACGCCGTGCCCGCCGCGGTAGTGGTGGAGGCGGTAGAGGCGGTCAAGCCGGTCGCCAATGGAGTCAGCATCCATGTCGTAAGTTCCACGACCGGTGAGGGCATGGAAGAAGTGGCGCCTTACTTGGTCCCGGGACAAACGGTCGCGTTGCTGGGATTGTCAGGAGCTGGGAAGTCGACCCTGGTGAACCTGTTGGCGGGTGCTGACATCCTGGCGACGGGGACGGTACGTGGAGACGGGAGCGGTCGGCATACGACAACCCACCGCGAGCTGGTCCCGCTTCCTGGAGGTGGGCTCTTGATCGACACTCCGGGAATGCGAGCCCTGTCGGTGGTGGGCGCGGGTGACGGTGTGGAGCAGGCGTTCCAGGATGTCGAAGTACTGGCCCGCAACTGCAAGTACACCAATTGCTCTCACAAAGGTGAGCAAGGGTGTGCGCTCGCAGCGGCGCTGTCCGACGGGCGCCTCGAGCGCGGCCGTTTCGAGAGCTGGCTGCGGTTGACGGCCGAGCCGGCGTCTTCGGAACTCGAGGTGGCGCGGCGCGACATAGCGGAGCGCAAGCGGCGCAAGGCGG
>JADGOI010000023.1 GCA_017883075.1 Acidimicrobiales bacterium | reverse complement strand
CAACTCCGATTGCCCGGGCTACACCGACCCGAGCCGAAGTTGTACCGGAACTCCCGGTCTGGTCGTGACCAGATGAAAAGCTGACCGCGCTCATCAACGTTCCAACATCATCCCACCGACGAGCATTCCCGACTGGTCCGACCACTGAACCGGGTCCCGCACCGGCCTTCACTGCTACCGTGCCGACATCGAAGCGCAACGCCGGTGAACGTCATCAGCCTGGTCCCTTCAGCCACCGAAACCCTCATCAGCTGGGGTTGCATACCCTCAGCCTGCACCCGTTTCTGCGAACAACCCGACATCCCCCACGTGGGTGGGACCAAGGACCCCGACATCGACAGCATTGTCGAGTTCCATCCGGACGTGGTGGTGGTGGACGAGGAAGAGAACCGTCGTGAGGACCATGATGCGTTAGTGGAACGGGGAATGACGGTCCACGTCTTGCGCATCAGATCCCTCGAAGATGTCAACCCGGCCATGGAGGAATTGTCCCGTTTGGTCGGGGCGCAGTGGGAACCGACCAGCCTGTCGGACCCGCAGCCTGCCCGATTCACCGCATTCGTGCCCATTTGGAGGCGACCCTGGATGGCATTGGGCGTGCCGACCTACGGCGCTTCCCTCCTGGCCCACCTCGGCGTCATCTCTGTCTTCGGTGATGAAAGCAAACCCTATCCGACGGTCGACCTCGACGACGTCATTGCTCGGCGTCCCGACCTGGTGTTGGCCCCGAGTGAGCCGTACCCGTTCAGCCGGCGACAACTCCCCGAGCTCACTTCGGTGGGACCCACCACCTTCCTGGACGGCAAGGATCTGTTCTGGTGGGGATCCCGTACCCCCGCCGCCATCGAGAGAATGTCGGCAGTGCTGGCCCACCTGTGAACCGAGGTCAGGGGTTGAAGTCACCCTGATCGATCCGGAGCGTTCGCACCAACGAGAACAGTTGGTACGCCTCTTCGTCACTGAGCCCGGCCTCGGTGAACACCTCATCGTTGAGCGCGGCGGTGGCCAACCCGACCAACCGTCGTCCTTCGGGGAGAATCTGGGCCAAGGTGCCGCGCCGATCAGTCGGGTGCGGGAGCCGCGTGACCAGCCGTTGTGCCTCGAGCCGATCGACGGCATTGGTGACGCTCGCCGGATGCACTTGCAATCTGGCACCGACCCGGCTGAGAGGCAACGCTCCGGTGCGGCTGAAGCTCAACAGCATCAGCAGCTCGTAGCGGGCAAAGGTGAGGTCGAAGGGGCGGAGCGCCGAGTCGACCCGGGCCAGATAGATCTGATGCGCCCGCATGACCGAGGTCACCGCGGCCATCCCCGGCGCAGCCGCCTCCCATCCGCGCTCAGTCCATTGGCGGCGTGCCTCTTCGATGGGATCGAAGTCGAGGGATTTCCGGGGTGCTGCCATCGTGCTCCAATGCCGGGTCCGAGCGTCTCGGCGTTCACGCGACCGAACGGCGCTGACGACGCCCGACCCTACCAGTGGGGTCTCCGATGGCTCAGTGGAGGGCGGGCCGTTCGAAGACGACCACCTGGTCGCCTTCATCATCCCCTCACATTTCCCGAGGCATGCAGCGCCGAGTTGGCGGGGGCCGACCCCGACTACCTGATTCAAGAACGAGCGGCCAAGGGCGCGGCTACGGTCGGCCCGATGAAATCTGGGCGCCAGGTTGGTGGACGGGTCATAGGGCTGGGAATGACCCTGCTGATCATGGTGACCCCCGCGTGCAGTGGCTCCATTCCCACCACCTCTCCAACAACATCTTCACCTCCACTTCCGGTGGCCACGGCACCCACCCCGATCGCCTGGTCCGCGTGCGCGGGCAACGCCGGTTTTCAGTGCGGCTCGGTCAGCGTGCCGATCGACTATTTCCACCCTGACGGGCCCACACTGAGAGTGGCGGTGTCCAGGATCCTTGCGCTGGATCCGGCCATGCGGATCGGCACCCTGGTCTTCAACCCGGGTGGACCGGGGGAAAGTGGCATTCAGATCCTGCCGGTGGTACTCGCCTCGTTCCCGACCGTGGTTCACCAACGATTCGACATCGTCAGCTTCGACCCACGAGGTACCGGTGCCAGCGATCCACTTGATTGCGGGACATCACCGTCCACGGTGACCAGCCAGTTACCGGTGCCAACGCAGCCCCAACAGCCGCTTCCCGGTTCGGCAGTGTTCACCACCATGGCCAAGGCCTGTCAGGCCCTCTCACCCCACCTCGTCCCCTTTGTCGACACCACCAACATCGCCAGGGACATGGACCGGATCAGGATGGCGCTGGGCGAGTCGACCATCAGCTTCTACGGTCTGTCCTACGGGACGGAGTTGGGAACCGTCTACGCCAATCTCTTCCCGCGCCGGATCCGCTCGATGGTCCTCGACGGAGCCGTCGATGTGAACGCCACCCTGGCTCAACAGGCAGCAGAACAAGCTCCCTCCGCTGAGCGGTCGCTCGATCATCTTCTGGACACCTGCGGCGGGGAGGCTCCATGCCCACTCGGACCCGACCCGCGCGGGTTCTTCGAAGCAGTTGATCGCACCCTGCCCGGCCAACCCGGGCCCTTGGCCGGAGCCGGTGACAACAATTCGGCGGTCACCGTGGGCGACCTCGATACAGCCACGCTGCTGACGCTGAGCGTGCCCGCCTTCACCTCCTCCTACTTCCAAGCTCTGGTTGCGGCCCACGGCGGGAACGGGGCACCCTTGCGACAACTCGCTCTCGAGTTTGTAACCGACGTTGACGGTGCATCGCTGGTCGACTCCCAATGGGCCATCACCTGCAATGACGCCGGGCTCCATCTCGGCCCGGTTGCCGCCGGGACCCTGGCTCGGCAACTGGCGGCCGCCGATCCCCTGATCGGCGGATACGCCGCCACCTATGCCCTCGGTGGCTGTGTGGCCTGGCCGGCGGCCCGCCAGCCGGTCGGGAACGTGCACCCCGCCGGCACCCCGCCGATCCTGGTGGTGGGCAATACCGGAGATCCGAACACCCCGCTGATCGGGGCGAAGCAGTTGGCGGCGATCTTCCCGTTCGCCAGCCAACTGACCTGGAAGGGATGGGGGCACACCTGGCTGCTCAGCGGGTCCACCAACAGCTGCATGCAACAACACCTGAGCACCTACCTGGTGGATGGCACACTGCCCGTCGCCGGGACCGTGTGCAGTTGATCGAGATCACCGGAAACGGCGGACAGAACGTGACAGACACCCGGCCCGGCTGGCTGGCCGTGGCCGCGGTGATGTTCGGGGTGGGTTGGGGAGCCAACCAGTTCGCCTCCCTGCTCATCGCCTATCACCAGAACCGTGGGTTGACCATCAGCGTCACCGACGGGTTGTTCGGGATCTACGCCCTCGGCCTGGTTCCCGCTCTTCTCCTGGGTGGGCCGGCGTCAGACCGGTGGGGACGGCGACGGGTGGTGCGCCCGGCCGCGGTGATGTCGGTCGTGGCCACCTTGGTGCTGATGGTCGGTGCACACTCGACCCCGTTACTGTTCCTGGGCCGTTTTCTGGCCGGCACCGCCAGTGGATGGGTCCTGGCGGCCGGCACCGCCTGGGTCAAGGAGCTGTCGGTCCCGCCGTACGACCTCACCGCTGGTGAGCAGTCCGGAGCAAGAAGAGCGGCGATCGCACTGTCCGCCGGCTTCGGCCTCGGGCCGTTGGTGGCCGGCCTCATCGCCGAGTGGGGCCCGCTTCCATTGGTCGTCTCCTACGTTCCCCACCTGGCGGTCATGGCGCTGGTGCTCCCCGGGTTGTGGCCGGTCCCTGAAACCGTGCATCACGCGGCAGGCCTGGGCCCGAGCCTGGCCGCCCGCATGCGGGTGACTGGCGCCGGTCACCCCCGGTTTCTCTCCATCGTCACCCCTCTGGCACCATGGGTATTCGGGTCCGCTTCCGTATCGTTCGCCGTCCTCCCATCCATCGTGAGCGAACGGACCCGGGGCTTCGGAATCGCCTTCGCCGGACTGATCGCCGTTCTCACCCTCGGGGTCGGCGTCCTCGTCCAGCCCGTGGCCCGTCGCCTCGATCGGCTCGACAGCTCCCGGGGGGCTGTGGCCGGCCTCACCCTGGTGGCGGTCGGAATGCTCATCGCCGCGTGGGCCGCCGCCCTCACCAACCCACTGGTGGTGGTGGCCGCGGGCGCCGTTCTGGGCGCCGGATACGGTTTCTGCCTGGTGGCCGGGCTGCTGGAGGTACAGCGAATCGCCGGTGCCGATGAGCTGGCCGGGTTGGATGCGGTGTTCTATGCGTTGGCGTATGTCGGCTTCGCCTTCCCCGTCGCCCTGGCCGAGCTTTCGCGCTTCATCAGTTTCACTGTGCTGTTGTCATGTCTGGCCGGCGTGGTGTTCGTCTGCCTGGCAGTGGTGGCGGGCTATTCGCGCAAGCCCCTACGGCATGAGTGAGCGGGGATGGGAAGCTCCGTGAGTTACGGCCCGGGTTTCGTGGTCGAGCGCGGTGGCCAGCCGGTCGGCATCGATGGTGGCGTCGGCCCGGACCGCACCCATCACCGCAGCCGACACCCTGTCCGCCTGATCAGTAATTCGATCGGTTTCTGCTTGCGCTTCGAGCGGATCGATGATCCGTACACCCTTGGTTGCCAACGCCAGCACGTGGTCGTGGCGTTGGGCCTGGTCGCAAAGGTGCCCCATCAGATCGGGAAGCTGACCGACCGGCGTGCCCGTCCCGTGCGCGGCTTTGACTACGGCATCGGCGGCTCCGACATGTGACCAGAGGTCTCGGCGCATCCACATCGCCTCCCGACGACTTCCTCGCATCATCAGAGCGCCCGCCCCCAGCGATGTCCGGTAGGCGTGGGACCACGCGGACGCCAGCATTTCAGGACCCGGCTTCGGCATCCCCCGGGGCATGACCAGCAGAAGGCGTGCCCGCCATTTCCGCACTCTCCGGATCATCCGCCAGGTCGCGACTCCTGTGAAGGTGACGAGAGCCAGGACCCCGACGGCCATGGTGATGAGCGCAAGGTCGGTTACCACTTCCATGACTTTCCTCCTCAGAACCGGCCGGTCGACCCCTCGGTTCCTCTCTATTCTCCCCCACCTCACCGCCGGCGCCACCGCGGGACCCAAATCGCCCGATGACCGATACCGACGGCCGCGGCACACCCGGCACGATCCGGGGCAGAATCGTCTTGCCGCAACCATGGGCTCCGCCTTCAGGCACGCAGACAACAGATCCAAACACCAGTTCCAGACGAGAGGGAGATCGAGATGAGCCGTCCGATCAGGTGGCATCGGATCGCCACGCTTGCACTCGCCACCATCACGATGCTGGCGATAGGCGAACCGTTCCACCCGGCGTCCGCGGTAGGTGGCCCGCACACCCCGCCCATCGCCCATGTCGGAACCCCGGTCGTCACGCCATCTCCCGGTGTGGCGTTCGGCCTCGATGCGCCCGATCCTGACGTCGTGCGGGTCGGCACCACTTACTATGCCTTCACGACGGGCACCACATGGGGAAATCACCTCGGCGTCCTGATCGACACCTCCGGTGATCCCACGGTGGGGTGGCGAACCCTCACCGGTCAGACCTACGGGTCCACCGCCCTCCCCTCCCCTCCGAGCTGGGAACAGGCCGATACCCAGACATCACCCGGCGTGGTGCAGTGGGCCGGGCGGTGGCTGCTCTTCTACGACGCCTTCGACCCGGCCCTCGGGCACTACTGCCTCTCCGTGGCCACCTCGCCCTCTCCCCAGGGCCCGTACTCCGACACCTCGAGTGGGCCCGTCACCTGTCAGTCCGCCCTCGGTGGCTCGGTCGACCCGTCGCCGTTCGTGGACCCTGCCACCGGGGCCCTGTGGCTGCAGTGGAAATCCAACGATGGCTCATCAGGCCAACCGGCGTACTTCTGGTCTGCCCCTCTCTCCGCTGACGGCTCGACCATCCCGGCCAACCCGTCGCAGATTCTGGCCGAGGACACCGTCAACCACCCGTGGGAGACCACCATCGAGAATCCCGACATGGTCTTCGCCGGTGGTTCGTACGTGCTCATCTTCTCGGGTGGCGCCTGGGACTCCTCCAATTACGCGGAAGGCTTCGCGGTGTGCTCGGGACCCGCGGGTCCGTGTACCCAACCTCAGCCCGGTCCCATTCTGGTTTCGTACGGATCGGTGGCGGGGCCCGGAGCGGGTTCCCTCTTCACCAGCCCTGACGGCACCTGGTGGATGGTCTTCGCCGGGTGGACCTCCAACTGCACCTCGTACTCGTGCGGCGGCGCTCGGCAGTTGCACGTCAGCACCGTGAGCCTGCCCGCCTCCACCGGGCCAGGATCAGGTGGTGGTGCCGCCGCCGTGGTGGCGATCGCCGACACCCCCGACGCGAACGGCTACTGGCTGGTGGCCTCCGACGGCGGCATCTTCGCCTTCGGGGACGCCGGCTTCTATGGCTCCATGGGCGGTACCCACCTGACGAGTCCAATCGTGGGCATGGCCGATACCCGAGACGGTAAGGGGTACTGGCTGGTGGCCTCCGACGGCGGGATCTTCGCCTTCGGAGACGCCGGCTTCCATGGATCCACCGGATCGCTGTCCCTCAATCGACCGGTGGTGGGGATGGCTCCCACCTCGTCGGGGAACGGCTACTGGCTGGTGGCCTCCGACGGCGGGATCTTCGCCTTCGGGGACGCCGGCTTCCATGGATCCATGGGTGGAGTCCCGTTGAACCGACCGGTGGTGGGGATGTCCGCCACCCGGGACGGCAACGGCTACTGGCTGGTGGCCTCCGACGGCGGCATCTTCGCCTTCGGGGACGCCGGTTTCCATGGCTCCATTGCGGGAAGACCATTGTGACCGGGTCCGGCTCCGACCTCGACGGGCCGATCACCCGGTCGCTTCGAATCCCACAGGCCCGTAACGTCGTCACGGAGATACCCGGCCCGCGTTCGCAGGCGCTCGAACACCGTCGCTCGAATGCAGTGGCCTCCGCGGTGAGCTCGGTTCTTCCCGTCTACGTCGAAGATGCGTCAGGAGCCATCCTGGTGGATGTCGATGGCAACGCCTTCATCGATCTCGGGTCAGGAATTGGTGTCGTGGGGGTGGGGCACGCCGCACCCGGTGTGGTCGAGGCGGTGGCTGCGCAGGTCGGCAGATTCACCCATAGCTGTTTTATGGTCAACCCCTACGAGTCCTACATAGCTGTCTGCGAAGCCCTCAATGGGCTGGCTCCCGGCTCGGGGCCCACTCGGACCGCGCTGTTCAACTCCGGAGCCGAAGCAGTGGAGAACGCCGTCAAGATCGCCCGCCATGTGACGGGTCGCCAGGCGGTGGTGGTCTTCGACCACGCCTATCACGGGCGAACCAACCTGACCATGGCTCTCACGGCCAAGAACATGCCCTACCGGGACGGTTTCGGTCCCTTCGCCCCGGAGGTCTACCGGGTCCCCGTCTCCTATCCATTCCGGGACCCCGCCGGCATGACCGGTGACGAAGCTGCCACCCGAGCCATCGCCCAGATCGAGCGTCAGGTCGGCGCAGGCAACGTTGCCTGCGTCCTCATCGAACCGATCCAAGGGGAGGGTGGATTCATCGTGCCCGCCCCCGGATTCTTGCCGTCTCTGGCCCGATGGTGCGCCGAACACGGTGTGTTGTTCGTCGTTGATGAGATTCAGACAGGGTTGTGCCGCACCGGGAAGTGGTTCGCCTGCGAGGACGAGCACATCGTGCCCGACCTGATGACCACCGCCAAGGCGTTGGCCGGCGGACTGCCATTGGCGGCCGTGACCGGACGCGCCGAAATCATGGATGGGGTGCACGCCGGTGGCATCGGCGGAACCTATGGGGGCAATCCGGTCGCCTGTGCGGCTGCGTTGGCCGCCATCGACACCCTCCGCACCCTCGACCTCGCTCGGGCGGCCCGACGGATCGGCGAAGTGACCCTGACCCGCTTGCTCTCGCTGCAGGCAGGGCACCCAGGTATCGGCGACGTTCGTGGACGGGGGGCCATGATGGCCATCGAACTCGTCCGCCCGGGAACCCTCGAGCCCGATCCCGAGTCCACCCGTCAGATCACCCGAGCCTGTCACCGAGCCGGGGTGATGGTCCTCGCCTGCGGAACCTTCGCCAACGTGATCCGGCTGTTGCCACCCCTGGTCATCGACGCGGCACTCCTCGACGACGGTCTCGAGGTGTTGGCGACGGCCGTCGATGACGTACTGGCCTGATCCCCCGCAGACTCAGCCGGGCACCGATCCACCCGGTTCGAGCAGGCCGGCCCTCATCTGATCCATGTCTTCGGGCAACACCCCGGCACTCATCGCCCATGATCGGGCACCGCCGAAGCCGGCGTAGAGCCCGTTGAGAAACCTCTCCATGGTGGTCGCCTCCACGGTGAAACGGGAGGCGGGCAGTTCGGCCATCCGGGCGGAGTAGGTCGGGTCAGATCGGACCCGACCCATGATCAGCTCCAACCGGTCGGCGGTGATCAGATAATCGGCCACGATGACGTCCCGCTCGACTCCGAGGATGTCGAGGACAAGGGCGGCGAGTACGCCGGTCCGGTCCTTGCCTGCCGTGCAGTGGAAGACCAGCGGCAGACTGCTGGAATTCGCCATCAGTCGCAGCGCCTCGACGAGAGCCGACCGGCCGGTCTCGAGATACCAGAGGTAGCGTTCGGCCAGGTCGTCACCTGCCGGTGCCGGTGCCCCCACCGCCTCGCCCCGATCTCGTTGCACCACGGCAAGATGGTGAAACCGAATCGCTTCCTCTTCCAATAGCCCCCGGCCGGTTCGCTCCAGCTCGCCCGGGGTCCGGAGGTCGATGACCGTGGAGAGTCCGATGGAGCGCAGGACCTCCATATCGGGCCCGGTCAGCCGATGGAGGCCATCGCTCCGGAACAGCCGACCACGCTTGGTGACCGATCCGTCCCCTCCCGGATAGCCGCCGAGGTCACGAAAGTTGAAGGCACCGGTCAGGGGCACCAGCCGATCAGAGGAGTCCACCCGGTCATCATCGTCCACCGCCGTTCGCAAGTGTCGACACCGCGGGTTCCTCTAGTAGCGTGAGCGGCGGTATCAACCGATCGGGGTGTGCGTCCTCCTCACAACGCAACCCCTGACTCTCGATCGGGACCGGCTCGGCGAGAGACAGAATTTCGAAGTACGCCATCGTCGGGCAACGGGGTCATCGCTGATCCACCATCCGGTTACCGAACCACAACCCCAAGGAACCCTCCCCATGCAATCCCTCGCTTCTTGGTGCGTCCGCCATCGCCGGTGGGTGCTGCTGTTCTGGCTGGTCGCGCTGGTCGGGATGTCCGCCATTGCCAACGCCACCGGGACCGCCTACTCAAACAGCTTCTCGCTCCCCCACACCGAATCGACCGAGGCGTACGCCCTGTTGCAGGCGGCGGCACCCAGTCAGTCGGGTGACACCGAACAGATCGTGTTCCAAACCTCGAGGGGCGCCAAGCTGGCCGATCCGACTGTCGAAGCCAAGATCAGTCAGATGTTGGCCAAGGTGGCCACCGTTCCCCATGTCTCCAACATCGTCTCCCCCTACGGGCCGGCCGCGTCAACCCATGTCGGCGCGGACGGCACCATCGCCTTCGCCACCGTCACCTTCAACCAGCAGAACCTGGGCTTCTCCACCAGCCTGGCCCAGCACTTCGTGGCCACGGCGAAGACGGCCGAGGGCCCGGGCATCCAGGTGGCGGTGGCCGGGCAACTGGCCGAGGCCTCGAACGGTCAATCCATCGGGGGAACCCTGCCCGGAGTCATCCTGGCCGGTGTCGTCCTCTTCTTCGTCTTCGGATCGATCTTCGCCATGGCGCTCCCACTCCTGTCGGCGCTGGCTTCGCTCGGCACCGCCATCGGTCTCATCGGCATCCTGAGCCATGTGCTGAAGATGCCCCAATTCTCCGTTGAGCTGGTCGCCCTCATCGGGCTGGGTGTCGGCATTGACTACGCCCTGTTCATCGTGACCCGGCACAGACAGGGTCTCATCGCCGGTCAGGACACCGAGGCGTCGATCGTCAACGCGGTGAACACCTCGGGACGGGCCGTCCTGTTCGCCGGGATCATCGTCTGCATCGCGCTGCTCGGCATGTTCGCCCTCGGGGTGTCATTCCTCTACGGCCTGGCGGTGGCGGCAGCCATCGGGGTGGCCTTCACCATGCTGGCCGCCCTCACCCTGCTCCCCGCCTTTCTCGGTTTCATCGGGCCCAAGGTGCTCAGCCGGCGCCAGAAGCGTGAGCTGGCCGCCACCGGTCCACGGGTGGTCGGAGCAGGCGCAAAGGGCTTCTGGCCCCGATGGTCCCGCTTGGTTCGGGACCATTCGCTGCTGCCCGCCGTTGTCGCCCTCGTCGCCATCGTGTTGATCGCCCTGCCCTTGTTCTCCCTGCGCCTGGGCAACGCCGACCAGGGCAACGATCCGGCGGCCACCACCACCCGTCAGGCTTACGACCTTCTGGCCAAGGGCTTCGGGCCCGGCTTCAACGGTCCGTTACAACTGGTTACCGTCAACCAGGGTGCAGCCAACCAACCCGTGCTCGACCAACTCGTCACCGAGGTCAAGGCCCAGCCGGACGTGGCCCGGGTTTCGACACCCATCATCTTTCCGGCCAAGGACGGCAAGCAGGTGTCCCTGGTGCAGGTCTATCCATCATCGGCACCCCAGGATGTTGCCACCTCCAACCTGATCAGCCACCTCCGCACCCAGACCATTCCTCACGTGGTGTCCGGATCGGATGTCTCCGTCAACGTGGGGGGGAACACGGCCATATTCGCCGACTTCTCCAGGGTGCTGACCTCCAAGCTGCCGCTGTTCATCGGGCTGGTGGTGGTGCTTTCATTCCTCCTCCTGGCGATGGTGTTCCGAAGCCTGGTCATCCCGCTCACCGCCGCGGTGATGAACCTCCTTTCCATCGGGGCCGCCTTCGGTGTGTTGGTGGCGGTCTTCCAATGGGGCTGGTTGGGCACCGTCTTCGGGATCAACCGGGCCGGGCCCGTCGAGTCGTTTCTCCCGGTCATGCTCTTCGCCATTCTCTTCGGGCTCTCGATGGACTACGAGGTATTTCTGGTCAGTCGCATCCATGAGGAGTGGACCAAGTCGGGCGACAGCCGGGAGGCGGTACGCAAGGGCCTGGCGTCTACCGGAAAGACCATCACCGCCGCCGCCCTCATCATGATCTTGGTGTTCGGGTCGTTCATGTTCGGGGGCCAACGGGTGATCAAGGAGTTCGGTCTGGGCTTGTCCGCCGGGATCCTCATTGACTCGTTGGTCATTCGTATGACCATCGTTCCGGCGCTGATGTTCCTGTTGGGAAGATCCAACTGGTGGTTCCCCGACTGGCTCGACCGGATCCTTCCCCGCCTGTCGGTCGCCCCCGAATCGGCGCCGCCCGAGAGCACCGTCGACGAGCCCAGCCTGCCCGAACCGGACCCGCTCCCGGTCTGATCACGCCCGGACGCCTAGGTGGCCCGAACCCGCTTGGCCGTACCGGGCTCCTGGTTCGGCATGACCTGGACGGCAGCCATCGGATAGGGGGCCTGGTTGCCGTTGATCTCGACGATGTCGGAGGTCACACAACCCAGTGCCGTCACCCCGGCCACCGTGTCGTTGGCAGTGGACGGGAGGTCCGGTGGGGAGGTGTTTGCTTTGCCCATCTGCAAGGTGGTGGTGAGGTCACCCACCGTCTTTCGCCGCCACGCGGAGATATTGGGTGCCCGTACGCCGAAACGCGCCTCGAGGAAACGCAACTGTGAGGTGTGGTCGAACACATCTGACGATACATAACCGCCGCGGCTGAACGGCGATACCACCAGCATCGGGACTCTGAAGCCCAGTCCCACCGGCCCGGTGGAACCCTGGGCATCCGCCGGCAGCGGGTTGACGGTGACGAACTCGCCCGGGGTGCCGGCTGGCGGTGTCGGTGGGGGGACGTGATCGAAGAACCCGTCATTCTCGTCGTACATGACGAACAGCACAGTCTTCGACCACACCTCTTCATTGGAGATCAGTGTCTGGAGGACCTGGTCGATGAACCATGCCCCCAGGGCAGGCGGAGACGGAGGGTGCTCGTCGTAGCCGAGGGGCGGGATGACCCACGACACCTTCGGCAAGGTTCCCGATCGGACGTCCTGGGCAAAATCGTTGGGGAAGGTGGGGATGAACGCCTTCTGGTAGAGCGGGGATGCCGGCTTCGAGTACTGGGAGAAGTAAGGAAGGATTGCGTCGGAGACCAGCAGCACCTGGGGTGAGTCCACCCGATATTGGGCGCCCGGCGGCGAGTAGACCTTCCACGACACGCCGGCGTCCTCGAGGACTTCGGGCATGGTCGGCCAGTCCACGCTGAAACGGGCATCGGGCGACGGGTTGGTGATCAGCACCGGTCCCCCGTGCTTGCCGTCGGGGTCGATGGTGCCGGAGATCGACATGAGCCGATTGGGGTGGGTGGGCCCCATCACCGAACAGTGGTAGCCGTCGCAGATGGTGAAGGCATCGGCCAAGGCGTAGTGATAGGGGATGTCGGCACGGTCGTGGTACCCCATGGTGAGGAGTCCGTTCACCGGTCCTTCGAACTGGGTTGAGGTATGGGTGGTGACGAAACCATCCATGGCTCCGCCATTCCGGCACAGGTGCTGGGTCAGCCAGTTGTGGCTCAGGTCGTGGGTGCACTCCCCGAGGCCGCCGGTCACGTCGAGATGGAAGGGGAGCTGGCGGCCGACCGGACCCCGGGCGGTATTGGCGGCGAAGGGCTGAGAGAACGCTCCGAGATTGCCGGCGGGGTGATCGTTGAAGCCACGCACACCCTTGTAGGCGCCGAAATAGTGGTCGAAGGACCGGTTCTCCTGCATGAGGAACACCACGTGCTCGATGGCACCCAGGTCTGATCCGGCAGGCACCGTGGTGGCCGCCTTGGACACGGTGGAGGACGATCCGCACGCCGATGCCAACACGCCTGCACCCGCGGCCAGCGCGCCTCCCAAAAAGATGCGCCGGTCGAACGATACCGACCCGGAGTCCTTGTGTGAACGGTTCCCCATGGCTGCCCCCTCCGAATCCCGGCATGGTGCACGGGCATTCGCTGAGAGCGAGCGTGACCGGAAAATGAACGCCGCGCAACCTCTAGGCCCTGACCAGGAAGTTAGCCTGATTTGTCGGCACCAGAGCCGACCGGCGGCCTCGTTTCCCCCACCCGGCACGGCCGGCCGCCTCACCGCCTTGACAACGGGACGGGTTGAGTCTTAGCTGCCCGGTAGAAGCCTGCGAACCTTTGGGGGAAACATGTCCGACTTTGTGATGACCATCGGGGGCGAGTCGGTCCCGGCCGGAGAGTCTTTCGGCGTACATAATCCGGCCACCGGCGAGGTCTTCGCCCATGCGCCCGAATGCAGCCGCACCCAACTTGACGCCGCCTTCGATTCGGCGGCCAAGGCGTACCGGGACTGGAAGACCGATGAGGATCTGCGGCGGGCGACCTTGTTGAAGATGGCCGACGTCCTGCTCGCCTCGGCGGGAGATATTGCCCCGGTCCTCACCGCCGAACAGGGCAAGCCGTTGGGAGACGCCAACATCGAGGTCTTTGCCGCCGCCATCTGGTGTCAGTACTTCGCCAACCTCGAGACTCCATCGCAGACCATCCAGGACGATGCCGATGCCCTGGTCGACGTGGTCCGGCGTCCACTCGGCGTGGTGGCGGCCATCACCCCGTGGAACTTCCCCCTCACGCTCGCCTTCTGGAAGATCGCCCCGGCTCTGCTGGCCGGCAACACCATGGTGCTCAAGCCATCGCCGTTCACTCCCCTGTCCACGCTGAAGACGGTGGAGTTGCTGCGTTCCGTTGTCCCACCCGGAGTGCTGAACGTGGTCAGCGGCGGCGACGACCTCGGGGCCTGGATGACCGGCCATCCCGTCCCCCGCAAGATCACCTTCACCGGATCCATCGAAACCGGGAAGAAGGTTGCCCAGTCGGCCGCTCCCGATCTCAAGCGGGTGACCCTCGAGCTCGGGGGCAATGACCCGGCCATTGTGCTCGATGATGCCGACCCCGCCTGGGTGGCCAAGGCCATCTTCGCCGGCGCCTTCAACAACAACGGCCAGGTGTGCTCGGCTATCAAACGGGTGTACGTGCCTGAGGCCCTGTACGACGACGTGGTCGACGCTCTCGCATCCCACGCGTCGGAGACCAAGGTGGGAGACGGCACCGAGCCCGACACCAAGCTCGGGCCCATCAATAACGCCCCCCAGTTCGAGAGGGTGAAGGAGTTGGTGGCCGACGCCATCTCCGGCGGAGCCAAGGCGGTGACCGGAGGCCACCCGATGGATCGCCCCGGCTATTTCTTCGAGCCCACCATCCTGGCCGGTCTGTCCGACGGGACCCGGATCGTCGACGAGGAGCAGTTCGGGCCAGCCCTGCCGGTGGTCTCCTACCGTGACCTCGATGATGCCGTGGAGCGGGCCAACGCCACCCACTTCGGGCTGTCCGGATCGGTTTGGGGCACTGATGCCGACCGGGCCTACGAGGTGGCCGGACGCCTCGAGTGCGGGACCGCATGGGTGAACACCCACCTCGCCCTGGCCCCCCAGCAGCCTTTCGGCGGGTTCAAATGGAGTGGGATCGGGATCGAGAATGGGCCGTGGGGTCTCGCCGAGTTCTCCGAAGTGCAGGTCATGCACCGTTCGCGGGCCGCCGACGGTTTGAACATCTCCACAGCCGGTCTCGTCTCCTGACACGCGACCAATCGACGTACCGGGGTGCAACCTGGCGTCGGTCTTTGCTTCGGTGACCGTGGCAATGGTGCCGCCCCGGCCCCGGGTGCAATCCGCCATCATGCCCGGCCCCGGGCGGATGGGGCCATTCACTGTTTAGATAGTCTAACTATGTGAGTTCCAAAACAGCTGGAGAGCGGGATCGAGAACGAAAGACGATCGGTCGTACGGCCGCCTGGTTGGCCAAACAAGTGGAGATCGGTCTCGGCTCGGTCGACCTCTCACTCCCCCAATACCGGGTGCTCGGCCTCTTGGACGAAAGCTCGGCCTTCTCCTCGGCGCTGGCCGAGCGCTTGGCCGTGCGCCCGCCCAGCGTGACAGCCATCGTCGACGGCCTGGTGGCCCGGGGGCTGGTGGAGCGCCGTCCCGTCGAGTCGGACCGGCGGCGGGTGGACCTCGCCCTCACCGAGACCGGGCGGACCGTGCTCAACTCCGCCGACGCCGCCGTCGCTGCCCGACTGTGTGACATCGCCGGGTGCCTTGCCGACCCGGCCGAGGCCGAGTGCGCCTTCGACGGCCTCGCGGCATGGCGGCACGCATTCATTGCTTACCGGTCGGCTCGACGGTCCGTTCGGTGAACATCCCGATCCTACGGCGCCACCATCGTGGCACCCCCGATCCGGCGGGCGACTTCATCCCGATGGCCGAAGTCGCCCGCAACGACGCCCCCAGGGCCACCATCGACCCCGACAAGTCACTCTCGTGGTTGCGTCGCGCCCTTCCGGTGATGAAGGCACATCAGCGGATGTTCATCACGTCGCTGGTCCTGTCCTTCTTCGGGCTGGTCCTCCAGGTACAGATACCGAACTTGTTGAATCACGCCATCGGCAACTCCATCGAGGCGCACACCGTGCCGCTCAACCACTACGTCTGGTGGATCATCGGACTCGGTGTGGTCGGAGGCGTGTCCGGCTATATCTCCCGCCTGTACCTCTTCGAAACCGCCTACAACATCGAGTACGACCTCCGGAACATCATCTATGAACACCTGACCCGCATGTCGTTCTCGTTCTACGACAGGGTGCAATCGGGCCAGTTGATTTCTCGGGCCAACTCGGACATCCGCTCCGTGCAGATGTATCTGACCTTCGCCCCGCTGATTCTGGTCCAATGCTCCATGGCGGTGATCGCCTTCGTGTTCATGCTCACCATCAACGTCCCGTTGGCCTTCATCGCCATGGCCACCATGCCCTTGGTCTACTTCACCGGGGTGAAGATGCGGAAGTCCATGTTCCCGGTGTCGTGGATCATCCAGGCTCGCCTGGCCGATGTGGCCACCATCGTCGACGAAAACGTCAACGGGGTCCGGGTGGTCAAGTCATTCGCTGCCGAAGAGCAGCAACTCCGAGCGCTCTCCGGAGCGGCGGAGAAGGTGAAATGGAGTTATATCAAGGACGCGGACCTACGGGCACAATTCACGCCCCTGGTTCAGAACCTTCCTCAGGTCGGGCTGGCCCTGGTATTGCTGTTCGGCGGCTACATGGTGATCCATGGCAGTCTGGGGATCGGGGCCATCCTCGCCTTCAACTCGTACCTGTTGATGCTCCAGGCCCCATTCATGATGTTGGGGATGCTGATCATGATGGGCCAACGGGCGGCCGCCTCGGCCGACCGGATCTATGAAATCCTCGATGAACAACCGACGGTGACCGATACGCCCGAGGCGGTCGACCTTCGTGAATGCCGGGGAGACATCCGATTCACCCACGTCGATTTTTCGTACAACCAGGACGACCAGCGACTGGTGCTCGCTGATCTCAATCTACACATCGCCCCGGGCGAAACCGTGGCCGTGGTGGGGCGCACCGGTGCGGGTAAGTCGACGGTGGCCAGGTTGTTGACCCGCTTCTATGACGTCACTGCCGGCTCGATACGCATCGATGATCACGACATCCGGGATGTGACCCTGGCCAGTCTGCGGGCCAACGTCGGCATCGTCCTCGATGAGCCATTTCTCTTCTCCGTTTCGGTACGCGACAACATCGCCTACGGAAGGCCCGGGGCCTCCATCGCGGATGTGGAAGCCGCGGCCGGAGCCGCCGGTGCCCACGAGTTCATCAGCCACTTGGAGCACGGGTACGACACGGTGGTGGGCGAACGGGGCTACACGTTGTCGGGTGGTCAACGTCAACGCATCGCCATCGCCCGGACACTGCTGGTGAATCCTCCGATCCTGATCCTCGACGATGCCACCAGTGCCATCGATGTCCAGGTCGAGCAGGGGATCCATGCGAGTCTGCGGGTGCTGATGGAAGGGCGCACAACGCTGATCATCGCCCACCGCCTGTCCACCATTTCCCTCGCCGATCGGGTGGTGCTTCTGGACAGTCAGAAGATCGTGGCCGACGGGACCCACGCCGAGCTTCTGGCGTCGACCCCGCTGTATGCCGAGGTACTCGCCCAGGCCGCCGAACTCGAGCCCACTTCCGAGGGGGTGGGCCGATGACCTGGGGTGGTGGTTTTGGTGGCGGTGCCCCCGGCGGGTTCGGAAGACCGGCCGCACCCGGTCTTCCCTTCGGTGGGATCCCCTCCGAGCTCCAAGATGGAGTTGATCGACTCCTCGCATCGGAGCCCGACCATCCCGACCCCGACATCGTCTTCAGCCAGAACGGCTCGGATGAGGAGATCCGTCGGCTGAGCCTCTGGCGGCTGATCTCCAAGTACCCGGGGATGACAGCATTGGCTGCGCTGTTCGTCGTGGTCATCGCCGTGCTGTCCCAAACCGGGCCGAAGCTCACCGAGATCGCCATCAACGACGGGATGACCCCCCACCACGGGAACTTCAAGGTCGTCGTGCTCACCGCCGGGCTCTATCTGATCTTCATCGTCGTGGCCTCCTTTGCCCAACGGGTTCAGGTCCAGGTCACCGGCCGGATCGCGGCCTGGGTCATGAACGACCTACGGATCAAGATCTTTGCCCACCTCCAACGTCTCTCACTCGATTTCTTCACCGAAGAGAAAGCCGGGGTGGTGATGAGCCGGATGACCAGCGATATCGAGAACCTGCAACAGCTCCTCCAGGACGGTCTCTCTCAACTCGCCATCCAGGCTCTGACCATGATCGTGATCACCGTCGTTCTCTTCACCATCAATGTTCAGCTGGCGGCCATTACCGTCTTTTTGATCATTCCGGCGCTGGTGGCGGCGACGATCTGGTTCAAGCGGGCTTCTGAACGCGGCTACGAGCGGGTGCGCGACGGCATCGCCAACGTCCTGGCCGACCTTTCCGAGAGTCTCCATGGGGTGCGGATCGTCACCGCTCACAATCGGCAGCGTCAGAACGTCGTGCACCATCGGAACGTGGTGGGCGACTATCGGGATGCAAACAACTACACCGCCCAGGTCAATGCCGTCTACGGACCGGGCACCCAACTGCTGGGCGTCCTCTCCCAGGGCGCCCTGCTGGCCATCGGCGGGACCATGGTGGTGCACGGCACCCTGAAGATCGGTGGCCTGGTGGCCTTCTTCTTGTACCTCAATCGATTCTTTCAGCCCATCCAGCTGCTGGTTCAGCAGTACAACACCTACCAACAGGGGCAAGCCTCGGTGATCAAACTCCGGGTGCTCAGCGACACCGAGCCGTCGGTCAGAGAACTGCCCACTGCCCTCGACTTGCCCCACGTCGAGGGCGAGATCATCTTCGACCACGTCTCGTTCGGGTACGACCCCGGCGTCGAGGTCATTACCGACGTCGACCTCCGAATCGAGCCGGGTGAAACCGTGGCCTTCGTCGGTCCGACCGGTGCAGGTAAGTCCACCCTGGCCAAACTGGTCACCCGCTTCTACGACCCCACCTCGGGTCGGGTCCTCATCGACGGTCATGACCTCACACACGTGACCATGCGATCGCTGCGTCAGCAGTTAGGCGTCGTACCCCAGGAGCCATTCCTGTTCGCGGGGACGATCGGCGAGAACATCGCCTTCGCCCGTCCCGACGCCAGTGACGACGAGATCCACCAGGCGGTACGAGCCGTCGGGCTCGAGGAGGTGATCGAACGGGTACCGAACGGTATCGACACAGTTGTCCACGAACGGGGACAGACACTCTCCTCGGGTGAGCGACAGTTGCTCGCCCTGGCCCGGGCCTTCCTGGCCCATCCTCGTGTCCTCGTCCTCGATGAGGCCACCTCCAACCTCGACCTCCAGTCGGAGACAAAGATCGAAGCCGCTCTCGACGTGCTCCTCGAGAACCGCACCGCCATCCTCATCGCCCACCGCCTGTCCACGGCCATGCGGGCCGACCGGATCGTGGTGGTCGATGGCGGACGGATCGTGGAGATGGGTTCTCATCTCGAGTTGGTGGCCCTCGGGGGCCGGTACGCCGAGATGTATGCCACCTGGGTGCGGCATTCGGAAGCCATCTAGCCCGGTTGGTCGGGCTGTCACGGATCCGGAGTGACGGTAGGGCGGGGGCATTGCCGGTGCACATCGTGACCGCAGGTGGTCCTGGAGGGATGGTCGAAACGGCGGAACTTCGGGCACCTCGCCATCCTCCCCGCTGAGCCCGGCCTGGGTGGCAAGAGTTGGTGGCTGGGAGAGCACCCCAATGCAGGGAATATCCCCGTTTCCCCGACACATCAGCGCGACACTGGCTGGACAAAATGGGTATGTCGGTTCGCTGCCTGCCCCGATCACGGAGGTTGGTGCATGACTGCACGAAAGCTGTTCGCTGAGTGTTTGGGCACCGCCCTTCTCGTGTTCGTCGCGGTCGGGGTTGCCACTCTTTCGTTCGGGATGTGGGCGTCCGGTCCACTCATCGGTGGCTCGGCCGGGACCAGCGTTGCCGCCGGTGTGGTTGCCACCTCACTCGCCTTCGGACTGGTGTTGTTGGTCCTCGCCTATGCCTTCGGGCCGATCTCCGGGTGCCACGTCAACCCGGCGGTCACCATCGGCTTCGTGGTAAGCGGACGGATGACCATCATCGAGGGCATTGGCTACTGGGTGGCCCAGCTGGCCGGCGGCATCATCGGCGCCGGCGTCCTCTTCGAGGTGCTCCGCTCAACCAGTCTCTACTCAAAATCCGGCACCGGACTCGGCACCGACGGCTGGGGAAAGCAATCCATGATCGGGATCCAATGGGGTGGGGCGTTTGCCGCCGAGGCCATCCTCACCTTCCTCTTCGTACTGGTGGTGCTCACTGTCACCAGCCGCATCGGCAATTCCAACATGGCCGGCGTCGCCATCGGCTTTGCTCTGGCCACCGTGCACCTCATCGGTATCCCGATCACCGGCACGTCCGTCAACCCGGCACGGAGCCTGGGGCCGGCTATCTTCGTCGGCGGTGGCGCCCTCCACCAGGTGTGGCTGTTCTTGGTCGCTCCGATGGTCGGCGGAATTGTGGCTGCCCTCGTCCATCGGTTTCTGGTGCCATTCGAATCAGACCCAGCGATCGCCCTACCCGGTGACGAAGCTGCCGGAGAGGCGACCGAGCTCGCCACCTCCGGTTGACAGTCTCAGGCAGACTTCCCAGTCCATGGTCCGAGCAACCCGAACAGTGCAGTCGAGACTTCCCTTGCGTGAGGCTGGCGGTTGGCTCCTACTGCACTGTTCGATGCAACGGAGCCCTTGACATTCTGCGCTTCTCTATGGACAATGCAGGTCAGCACCTGTGCTCGAGTCGGGAGGGACGGACATGCCCAAGGTACGTGTAGCCGGCTTTGTGTTCTTGCTGTGTATGGCGGCCGTTGGAGTGGCGGCTTGCAGCAGCAAAACCAGCACCACCAGCACCACCAGCACCACGAGCACCACCGCCGCCTCGGGCACGACCAGCACCAAGACGGCCTTCTGCGGCTACAACATCACGCTGGACAAGGGATCGTCGAGCGTGAGCTCTGCCGCCGACCTCTTGACCTTCCTCAAAGCGAACAAGGCTGCGCTCGATGGCTTCGCCAATAACATCCCCAATGACAGCATCCGAGCCGACGCCCAGAGTCTCGTGACCGCTGCTCGCGCTGCTGTGGCCGCAAACGACGCCAGCACTTTGGGCAATCCCTCGCTCCTGGCAAACGGTGCAGCCATCGACACCTACTGTGGCGTGCAGGGTGACGGAAGTCCGCTCCCGGCGAACTTTGCCGCCGGAAAGGGCACCGCGTTCTGTACTGACGAGGCTGCCATCTCCGCAGGCTTGGGATCGGCCACCACCGCTGCCGAGGCAGTTGCGTTTCTCAATGCCAACCAGGCCAAGATCAGCGACTTCGCCGCCAATATCCCGAGCGCCGTCCAGAGCGACGCCCAGAGTCTCGTGACCGCCGCGAATGCTGCCATCGCCGGCAACGATGGCAGCCTGATCCAGACCCAGGCGGTATCCACTGCAGCCAACAACGTCGATCTCTACTGCGGGGTCAACCACTAGTCCGGCGACTACGAGCATCTTCGGCCATGACGGATTGCAACACGTTGGCGATTCTGTTGCCGGGAGGGCTCCCTACAGTGGGTGCGTGTGCTTCGTCGTCCAGCTGAACGAACTGTCAGGGAGTGGGCTTGTGCCCGGTGACCATCCGGAAGCGCTCCCCTCGTGACGGCCGGGAGTCCAACGAGGACGGCAGTGCACGGAATGCCCCGGATCGGCGTGGGTCGATCACTGAAGCAAGCACTCGAGCGCTTCTGGGCCGGGCGGATCCCGGCGGAGGAGTTGCAACGTACAGCAGCGGAGATCCGGCATCTCAACTGGAAGGCGATGGCCGATGCCGGGATCGACTTCGTGCCGTCGAACGACTTCTCCCTCTATGACCACGTGCTCGACGCCGCAGTGATGGTCGGGGCCATTCCGGAACGCTTCCGAGCGGACGCCGGGCCCATCGACCTGGATCGCTACTTTGCCATGGCCCGGGGTGGGGCGATCGACGGACATCCGGCTGCACCTTTCGAACTGACCAAGTGGTTCGACACCAACTACCACTACCTTGTGCCCGAGATCGAAGCTTCCACTCCGTTTGTGCCCGACACGTCAAAACTACGCGGTGAACATTCCGAGGCTGCCGCCCTCGGCATCGTCACTACCCCCGTCCTGGTCGGTCCCCTCACGTTGCTCCTTCGGAGCTCTCACCCGGCAGGTGCGGATGTCCTGGACCTGCTCGACCCTCTCGTCGACGCGTACGGCCAGCTGTTGGCCGAACTCCACCGTGAAGGCGTGCCTTGGGTGCGGCTCGACGAACCGGTGCTGGTCGAGGATCGGGATGCAGGGGAGGTCAAGGCTCTCCGGAACGCGTATCGACGATTGGCCGAACGCAGCGACCGACCGAGCATCACGGTCTCCACTTACTTCGGCAGCGTTGGTTCCGCCCTCCCGATTCTGGCCGATCTCCCGGTGGAGGGTGTGGGCCTCGACTTCTGCCGGGGCGCGGATCAGCTCGGCCTCCTGCAATCGGCCGGTGGTTTGGGCCACAAGGTCCTGATGGCCGGCGTGGTCGACGGACGCAATGTATGGGCCAATGATCTCGATGCCTCCCTCGCGTTGCTCGATCAACTGGCGCACCTCGCCGCCGAAGTGGTGGTATCCACCTCGTGCTCGCTGATGCACGTACCGGTGAGCCTCCGAGCCGAGAGCAACCTTTCCGACGAGGTACTTCCCTGGTTGGCTTTCGCCGAAGAAAAACTGACGGAGCTGGCCACCTTGGCCAGGGGGTTCGGACTGGGCCGGGAGGCGGTGGCCGAAGAACTCGATGCCAACCGGATGGTCCGCGAAGCCAGGTGGCGCTCCCCCCGTGTCGTCGATGCCACCGTCCGCCAACGGGTTGCCGGGCTCGGAGACTCCGATCCCCGGCGGTCGACCCGCTCCGAGGTGCGGGCCGCCGCCCAGCAGGTTCGGCTGTCGCTGCCCCCACTGCCGACGACCACCATCGGATCATTTCCCCAAACCGCGGAGTTGCGCTCCGCCCGAGCTGCGTGGCGGACCAACCACATCGATGATGTCGCCTACCACGCGTCACTGTGCGCAGAGATCGATCGGGTCGTACGCACCCAGGAGGAGGTCGGGCTGGACGTCCTCGTCCATGGAGAGCCCGAGCGCGATGACATGGTCCGTTATTTTGCCGATCAACTGGCTGGTTTCGTGTTGCCGGTCGAAGGATGGGTGCAGTCGTACGGCTCGCGGTGCGTTCGACCTCCAGTGCTGGTCGGCGATGTATTCCGACCCCGTCCGATGACTGTGGAGTTGGCTCGCTACGCCCAGTCCCTAACCTCGAAGCCGGTGAAGGGCATGCTGACCGGACCTGTCACCATGCTGCGATGGTCCTTTGTGCGTGACGACCAGACCGAGTCGGAGACCGCCGTACAACTGGCACTGGCGATCCGCGACGAACTCGTGGACCTACAGTCGGCCGGTATTGCCATCATTCAGGTGGACGAGCCCGGATTACGCGAGGGTCTTCCCCTGCGGACCGCCGAGCGCGCCGACTATCTGGCCTGGGCCACGCGAGCCTTCCGGGTGGTGACGGAGCCGGCGAATTCTGAAACTCAGGTGCACACCCACATGTGTTACGCCCAGCTTGGCGACATCATGGACGCGCTGGGTGAACTCGACATCGATGTGGTGTCGTTGGAGGCGGCCCGCTCAGGGATGGCGTTGGCGGCAGACCTCAAAGCCGCCGACTATCAGGGTGGGGTCGGACCGGGTGTCTATGACGTGCACACCCCCGGGATCCCCACCATTGGCTCGATCGAAGTGCTCCTTCGTCGCGCCGTTGAGGCGCTCGGTAGCGATCGGGTGTGGGTCAACCCCGACTGTGGCCTGAAGACCCGTCAGTACGATCAGGTCGTCCCCGCTCTCGAGCACATGGTGGCGGCGGCACGCAAGCTCAGAGCGGAACTCGAAACCGACTGAACCCCGGTCGAACACCTCGAGGTGCCCTGACTCATCGGGTCAGGGGCGCCAACTGAGCCTCGGTGGGTTCGCTGCAGCAGAACCACGACTCGGTGAGCCTGGCGCGCTGCCCGGGTGGCCCACTCGAGACTGACCCGTTCACGGGACGAGGTCGGCCAGTCGTCGCCCGGCTACGGATCAGTGCGTCGATTTCGGCAAACGTGAGATCCGCAGGTTGGTCCACCCGAGCTTCGACCAGGGCGGCCAGGTCCTGTTGCAGTTGGTCGACTTCGCCATCGGGATGCGACCACGCCCAACCCAAGCGAGCCGCGTCGTAGCGACCGAGATGAGGTGCCATCTCGGGTCGGTCCAGCAACAGCGACTCTTCGGGTAGCAGCAGGCGCACCGTGTACTGCACCGGGTCCACGTTGGGAACCAGGTCGTGGGCGATCACGAAATCGAGGAGGTCAACCAGGCCATCGATGGTTGTCCAAGGAGTGAACGGCAACCACGATGGCCGCACCTCGATATCGTGTCGGCGCAACAGGATGATCGCCTCGGACGCCTCGGCCACCGTATGGCCCTTGTCGAGGTGCTCGAGAATCACGTTGTCCACCGACTCGAATGCAGAGACAATGAAGAGGCAGCCGGCTCCGGCCAGCTCGGACCAGATATCGGGATGACGCAGGACGTGTTCCACTTTGACCGTGCAGTCGAAGGTAAGCCCGGGGTGGCGGGTGTGGATGGCGGCAATCACCCGGCGGGAGTGGGGTGGGGTGTTGAGGAAGTCGGGATCCGCAAAGGTCAGGTGACGAGCGCCGGCGACCACCAACTGATCGGCGTCTGCCACCACCGTGGCCTCGTCCACCGGCCGCACACGACCGTCATAGACGACGGGAACCGGACAGTGCCGGCACCGATGGGAACAACCCCGGCTGGCCTCGACGGAACCGACCAGCCATTCCTCACCAGCAACCGCCAACCGGGTATACCGGTCAAGGGTGGGCAGCCTGCTCCGGGCCGGAAGCAATGCGGGACCACGGGCCAGTTGGATGGCACGGCCCGGATCGACTCCGCCCACCCAGGCCACCAAGCCGGTTTCATATTCTCCGGCGATCACCGCGTCAGCCGGCGATGTGACAGTGAGATCACGGCTCACCGTCGCATACAGACCGTAGAAGCACAGCGGAAGGTCGGGCCGCCGGGCCCGGACCGACTCGGCCACCTGCAGCGCCAACCGCATGGCCGTGTGCATCGGTACCGAAAACGCCACACGGTCCGCCCAATCGAAATCTGTCACGTCAATCGGGTCAACCGCCACGTCCACACAGCGGACCTGGTGGCCGACCGCCTCCAAAGCCGCCATCGGCTTGGACAACCCCAGCGGCTGGTTGCCCAGCTCATAGGTGGAAACCAGAAGCACTCGCACCAGAGCGAGGTTAGTGGTGCCGGACAGGCCGACCGGGCGCGGCACCGCGGAGCTCGACCTCGAGACAGGACTCGGCTCGGCGCAAGGCTTCCTCGACCTCACGAGCCGTTTCCCCGCGGGCAAAGATGAATCCGAGATAGCGGTCACCTTCCGGAAGCGGGACCACCTCCCGTCCCAAGGGGATGGAGATCTCGACACCGGCGACGCCTTCGACGGCCATGGCTCGTTCCAGGCCCCTCACCTCCACCAGCCTCCCGGCCGATCGGATCGGGAGCATCATCACTCCCGCCGCCTGGGCCTCACGGGTGAGGCCGTCCAAACTCATGCCGAGGGCGTGGCGGATGATCACCTCCTCAAGGCTCACCCCGACCCCGAACCGGAGGGAGCGCGAACAGAGACCACCGATCGACCGTGCAGCCAATTCCAGGATCGTCACCACGCCGTTGGCACCGATACGAAGTTCAGCGTGCAACGGCCCTTCCCGCAATCCCATCGCCTCGGCAGCCCGGGCGGTGATTGTCTCCACATCGGCGAGGATGGAGGCTGCCTGCCTCGACGGCGTGACATAGATGGTCTCTTCGAAGAACGGGCCATCCAGGGGGTCGGGCTTGTCGAACACGGCCAGGACCTCCAGTTTTCCCTTGACGAGCAGCCCTTCGACCGCCACTTCGGATCCGGGCACGAAACCCTCGACGACCAGTGGCTCCGGCCAGTCCCCGACGATGGCCCGAATCCGGGCGGCCGCCGCCCTGGCCTGGGCGTCGTCGTCGACACGGATCACACCCTGGCTGGCTGATCGCGACGCCGGCTTCATCACGCACGGGTACCCGATGTCCGCGCACGCCAGCGCCTCATCGGCTCCGGCGGGAACTATCCGATAGGAGGGTTGAGGGAGCGAGGCAGCGCCCAGGCGCTCCCGCATGACGACTTTGTCCCTGGTGGCAGCGACTGAGTCGGGCGGATTGTGCGGGAAACCCAACCGCTCTGCCGCTCGGGATGCGACCAGAATGCCCTGGTCATCAACAGCCAGGACGCCATCGAGCGGCGTCCGATGGTGGAGCGCCACGATGGCCTCCACCGCGGCGTCAGGTGACCCCAAGGGTACGACCACCGCCCGATCTCCCATGGACCCTGCCATGGCCTGGCGGTGTTCGGACCCGACCACCACATCGACTCCCAGGACGGCCGCCGCGGCCATGAAGTCGGAGGCCCGATAGGTGGCAGTGGGTAGCAACAAGAGAATCCGTGGCACCGCCCTATGATGCACGTAACCGAGCGAGTACCGAGGCGAAGCCATCATGAGTGACATCGATTCCGACAGTTTGACGGTTCTGCGAGCGACCGACGCGGCCGTAGCCATGGTGTCTGAGCTGCGAGCCAACGAAGATGACCAGGATTCGCTCGCCCTTTGGATCGAGGTGACGGGGTCGAACGGGAATGCCTACACCTACGACATGTATTTCCAACCGATCGCCGATGCCCAACCGGACGATTGGAGCGATGAGCAGGACGACCTGAAGATCGTGATACCGGCCGAAAGCATCCCCAAGATGCAGGGGGCGGTCCTCGACGTCAACAGTGACGGCGGCGAGACGGGGATGGTGATCGTCAATCCCAACCAGCCTCCGACCATGGGGAGCCCGGCCATGGCCGGACCCCCGGCCGATCTCAGCGGGGACGTGGCACAGAGGATCCTCCAGGTC
>JADGOI010000096.1 GCA_017883075.1 Acidimicrobiales bacterium | reverse complement strand
TCGACTACGACTTCTGCAAGGGCTGTGGCATCTGCGTGCAAGAGTGCCCCTGCGGTGCCATCGACATGGTCCCGGAGCGAATCTGACCTAGCCGCGCACGGGGGGCGGTGCTCGACGAGTCCGCCGAAGCGGTAGCGCCCGAGGCCCGGCCGAGCGCTTTCACCTGATGCATGGAGGCAGCGCCTCGGCTGGCTCGGGCTCGTACCAGTGAGCGGAGGGCACGGAACAGCGGCCCCGGATCAGCGTGCCGTGGGACGAGGCGAGCCTTGCAGTCGAGATCGGGTCTTCGGAAATGAGCGGGGTGCGCCAGTTCGGCCAACAGAGTGGTCGTGAATGTTGCATGCGCCCGGAACGGCACTTACACGGGTCAGGGGCCGCCGCCATTCCCTGTTGAATCCCCGCCCATCATGTCGCTGTGCATCATTGAGTCATTGCCGATGTGCTGCTCCATCCAACTCGCCATGTCGTCACACCAACCGGGTGAAGAAGTGGTGGAAACAGAGGCCCGTGAGTCAGTGCCCATCCATTGACGGCAGACGGAATCCATCGTCGTGGCACTTCCCCACATCATCGGGCCGGTCATATGCCCGCTTTGGAGTTCCTGGCCCATCCAATCGGCCATCGTGGAACATGCTGCACTGGCCGAGCTTGTACCCAGGCTGGCGGCAGAGTTCCCCGACCACTCTCTGCAGGCTCGCTGCACTGACGCCAATTGTTGTTGATCGGTCACGCCCGAACTGCCGCTGCTAAAGAAGATGACCCCGACGATGATCAGCACCAGAATCGCCAGGCCGATTGGAATGAACCACAGGGTAGGGCGTCCCCTGCCAGGCGATGACCTCTCGGGTGCTTCTGTCAGAGCGTCGGTCACCCTCCCATGATCAGGCCGTGGGCGTGGTTCTGATCAGGGCCATAGGTCCTGCGTGACCCGATCGCCGGCTGAGGGAGCAAGCGGGAAGATCGATACACCTTGTGAATCTGACTCGAATGTGCTACATGTAATACATGACTTCAGTGGGCGTACGAGAGCTTCGACAGCGGGCGAGCGAGCTTCTCAGGCTTGTCGAACAAGGCGAGACGGTCGAAATCACCGACCGAGGGCGCCCTGTAGCAAGGCTCACCCCGCTACCTGATGGGTCGCCGTTGGAGCAGATGCGCTCCTCTGGCGAGATCGACTCGGCCTCGGCTGACATCGACGATCTTCCCGAACCGATCACGTTGCCGAACGGCGTGGAGTCGCCGTCTGCCGCCCTTCGTCGTCTTCGCAACGACGAACGCTGATCACATGTCAGTCACCTACTTGGACTCCTCGGCCATCGTGAAGTTGGCCGTCCGGGAGCCTGAATCTGACGCCCTCCGAAAGCATCTTCGACGACGACGCCCTCTTGTCTCGAGCGGACTGGCGAGAACAGAGGTTCTGCGCGCCTTGCTGCCCGCAGGAGACGCCTCGCTCAATGCCGGTCGGCGAGTGCTCGCCCGAATTGACCTCGTGCGCGTTAACGACCGGGTCTTGAACCTTGCCGGTTCTCTCCTGCCGGAGGTGCTTCGGTCTCTCGACGCCATCCATTTGGCCACCGTAGGGCGACTCGGTACCGATCTGGGCGAGATCGTGACGTATGACGATGGGATGGCGACAGCGGCGCGCGCCATGGGATACAAGGTTGTCACTCCTGTCTGAGCGGGCATCACAGAGCGCCCGGTCGCGGTGACGCAAGTCACCTACCGCCGGGTAGGCGGGCCGAGCTGCTCACTCGGTTGACTATGGCTATGCAACGTTGAGGGGAGCCCGAGGCAGGTCGCACCAACGTCGAGCCGGCATCTGGCTGCCCAGCCAGCCGTTGAGGCGGCGCCGCCACGAACGCCGGCACTACGCTCCTGTTGATGGACTTCCAAGCGGGTGCGGCGCGAAACGGCGAGGTCGAGATCTTCTTCGAATCGCTCGGTGATTCCGACAAGCCGACCCTACTGCTCGTCAATGGACTCGGCTCACAGTGTGTCAATTACGACACGGAGTGGTGCCGGCGATTCAGCGACGAGGGCTTCCGAGTGATCCGATTCGACAATCGCGACGTCGGACTGTCTTCAAAGATGGATGGTGGAAATTACTCATTGTCAGACATGGCCGATGACGCTGTCGCCGTCCTGGACGAGGTGGATGTCTCCCGGGCTCATGTGATGGGTTGTTCGCTGGGAGGAATGATCGTTCAACGCCTCGCGATCGATCATCCCGATCGACTGCTCTCTGTCACGTCGGTGATGTCGCGCACTGGGGAGCCGGGATACGGCGACAGCTCGGAAGCCGCGTTGGAGTTCTTGCTTGCACCACTTCCCGCTTCCCGTGCGGACAACATCGAGCGTCAGGTCGCCGGACTGCATGTGTACGGATCGAAGCCGGAATGGCTCGACGACGAAGCCATCCGGACCCGAGCCGGCATCGCCTTCGACCGATGCTTCTGTCCATCTGGAGTCGGCAGGCAGATGAAAGCTGCGCTGGCCGACGGGTCACGTGACGAGCAGCTGCAGAAGGTGAACGCACCCATGCTCGTGATTCATGGAAGCCGGGACACGCTGATCAATCCGAGCGGCGGACGGCATACTGCTGAGATGATCCCGGGGGCTCGATACGTGGAGATCGAGGGAATGGGTCACGACTACCCTCCGGCGGTTTGGGATCAATGGGTAGGCGTGTGGTCCGGCTTCGTGCGGGATGCTGTTCCGGCATAGATTGCCACGTGGAGAAGGCGAGAGCGTCCGAGACGACGAGAGCAGACGAGGTGGCCGTCGCCCACAACTACGGCCCGGTGACGGACATCATCACCGAACGGGTGGCGAAGACCGAGGGCCGGATCTCGGCCAAGCGTCTCCTGCCTGTCGTCCAGGCCGCCGGCTACTCCGGCTCAGCCCGCAATCTGCGCCGGGCCGTGGCCGAGGCCAAGGCGAGGTGGCGCATCGACCACCACCGGGGACGTCGGCCGGGAGTGTGGGCACCGGGCGACATGCTGGTATTCGACACGGGGGGGAGATCGGTCCCCTGTTCGTGTTCTGCGCCGTGCTGGCCTGGAGCCGGTTCCGCTTCGTGTACTTCGCCGACAACCTTCGAGCCGAGACGACCATGGCCGCGCTCGCCGAGTGCATGGAGACGATCGGCGGCGTGCCGAAGACACATGCAAACCTCCGCGGCCGATGCTCGACGTGGGATCCGTCGAGCTGTCGGATCTGGCGCACCCGCGCATACCCCCATGGGCGCAGTTGCCCGCCACAGGTACGGCGATAGGCACCGGAGGCCGCTTCGTCCCACGCCTTGCCCTCGTCGAGCACGAGAATCACACCTGCGTCCTTCCACGATCAGCAGTGTCGCATCCGCCGACAGCGGGCGGGAGGGCCAACTCGTGTTGGGAGACTGGCCGCCGTTCACGGACAACGCAAACGCGCGGGGATCTCGGACTCGCGCGCCTCCGACCTGGAAGCGGCCGTCGCCGACACGATGATCACCATGGGCGTGCTCATCGTGGGTGGCGGGAAACAGCCTCTTCATAATCATTCAACGAGTCGCTCAACAGGGGGCTTGCTTGATTTGTCATGCCTGTGACCCGAAGGGGAGGTCCGCACGCCCAAGGGACATAGCCCGGTTTTCTGCCGCTCGGTGCCCTCGAGCGGCGGGTCGACGCCAACTCGGCTGTCCATGACGGCGAAAAGGCGTTCGAGTTCCTGGTTCATCGTGGGCTGCCACCGTCAGGGCTCATCGAGACGACGATGTGGTTCGCGGCGGACCGCTGGGCGGCTTCAATGATCTCCAGGACGGCCACCGAGTTCCACGGATCGACCGGCGGCGGAGCGCCGCCGTCAAGCGCTACCGTCAGCACTGAGTAGAAGTCCTGGTAGGCACCGGGGAGGCTGGGGACCGTCTTATTGTCGCCGGCGACTCCGAGGATCCCGTCACGCTCCGGGGCCTGTCTGCCCCATTCGGGTGAGCCGGGACGCAGACCGGCGGCCAGCTGCATTTCTTGTGGGTCGAGGCCGTAGCTCGTGTATCCGGCCTGGTCGCCGAGTACCCGGAATCGGGGCCCCAGCTGAGGGGCCAGGGCGCTAGCCCACAGATGGCTACGAACCCCTCCGGCGTGGGTCAAGGCCACGAACACATCGTCGTCGACGATGCTGCCAGGTCGGCGTCGGTCGAGTTCAGCGTAGACGGAGATCACCGACCCAAAGAGGACGAGTGCCTGGTCGATCAGGTGGGCGCCGAGGTCGTAGAGGAGGCCGCCGGCCTTCGCTGGGTCTGGATTCTCGCGCCAGCTGCCCTCTCGAAGCTGAGGAATCCAGCGCTCGAAGCGGGACTCATAGCGATGAATCCGGCCGAGGCGCCCCTGTGCGATGAGCCGGCGTAACGTCAAGAAGTCACTGTCCCACCGGCGATTCTGAAACACTGTGACCATAACCCCAGCCTCTTGGGCCCGCTCGACGAGGCGGCGGCCGTCCGCGACCGTCGCCGCCAGCGGCTTGTCAACCACCACAGGCAGACCGGACTCGACCGCTCGCAGGCCGAGCGGGATATGGGACTCGTTCGGCGTGGCCACTACGACCAGGTCGACTCGGCCGGCTCCGGCGAGGACAGCGTCTACTTCACCGCTGACTTGTGCATCGGGGAAGTCCCTTCGGGCTTGGGAAGCTCGCAGGGGATCAGAGGTGACGATCGCAGCGACATCGAGTCCTGGTGTGGCGTCGATGAGAGGAGCATGGAACACTCGACCGGCGAGTCCGTACCCGATGACTCCCACCTTGCGGGACTGACCGTTAGTCATGGTCCCATTAGATCAGCAAGACGGCCTCTATTAGAGAACAGGCATCAACTCCAAGCTTGTTTACCCAGATCCGGCAGCCGAGCAGTCGCTATCTGTGCATTCCTCGACATTCGTTTGAGCACCGTCGCATCATACCGATGGCCATGTTTGACCCCCTAGATATTGCTAGTGACAGCACTCTCACGCTTGATGATCGACCACTTTGGCTAATCGGCTTACTCCAATCAGCGATGTGGATGGCTTGGGTGCGGACCGTGTGCGGCCGCCTAAAGTCCGATATCCGGGTGGACCCCGATCTTGCCTTCTATGCCTTCCCTCTCGCTCCGGATGTGTTGGAGCGTGTTGATCGGGTGGAAAGTGTGGAAGACAGTGCTCTGACCTTGAGAGTGTCACCCGGACGTCAGGTTTTCCACGCTACTCACTCAGATTTCCCACCTTGTTGCCGGCGCAACGATTGCCAGAGAACCCCAGCTCAGGGGAGCGGATGGCGCTCACGGCAACCACACGTCACCCCCCCGGCCCTTCACCAGGACCAAAACGGCCAAGCAGATCATCACCAAGGTTCGCTGTGGGCGGGTCGCCCTCACAGGTACGCCAACCGCGCGCTATTTGAATGTCACGGCACTAGCATCAGGCTGTGAGCGAGCCAGCGAACCTCCCTTCGTCGCTCCGACTAGACGACCGGGTGGCAGTGGTGATCGGAGGCACCGGCATCTTGTGCAGTCGGATGGCTGGGGTGCTCGCCGAGGCCGGCGCCCGCACAGTGATCATCGGGCGCGATCAGGTGAAGGCCGGAGCCGTCCTTGACCGCCTGCGGGCTGGCGGACGTAATGTCACCTTCGAGTCCTGCGATGCCGTCAGTCGTACCCAACTGCGCAGCCTGGTCGGACGGATCCTTGCCTCGCGCGGCAGCATCGACATCCTCGTCAACGGGGCAGGGTTAAACTCATCGACACCGTTCCTGGACATCTCAGATGAGGAGATGGAACGCATGGTCGCCGTCAACCAGTTCGCCACGATGCGGTCCTGTCAGGAGTTTGGCAAGTATTTCGTAGAGCGAGCTCAGTCATCGGGGGTCGGCGCGAGCATCATCAACATCGGTAGTGCATCCGGCCTCAACCCGTTGTCGCGGGTGTTCACCTATTCGATGTCCAAGGCCGCGGTGCACAACCTGACCAAGAGTCTCGCCAGAGAGTGGGGACCCTTTGGCATCCGGTGCAACGTGCTCGTCCCGGGGTTCTTCCCTGCCGAGCAGAACCGGGCGATCCTGACTCCTGAGCGCATAGACCAGATTCTCAGGCACACCCCTATGGGTCGATTTGGAGATCCCGATGAGCTCACTGGAGCGACACTTCTGTTGGCCAGTGACGCCGGACGATTCATCACCGGCACTGAACTTGTCGTCGACGGTGGCTTCAGCGTCGTGTCCGTGTGACGTGCCGGAGATGAAGCACCGTTTCCTGGATGACGAGTTCCTGCTGACTGGTGAGACGGCCAGGTTCCTGTACCACGGGGTCGCAGAAGGAGCGCCGATCGTCGATCTGCACAACCACTTGTCTGCCAGTGACATAGCGAACGATCGTTCCTATGAGACGCTCGCTGACCTGTGGCTCGAAGCCGACCACTACAAGTGGAAGGCGATGCGTCTCGCAGGAGTCGACGAGCACCTAATCACGGGTGACGTCGACCCTTGGGACAAGTTCTCGGCTTGGGCGGCAACTGTCCCACGCCTCATCCGCAACCCGTTGTTCGTCTGGACCCACCTGGAGCTCCGGCGGGTGTTCGGCATCGATCTCATCCTGAGTCCTGCAACCTCGCGGGAGATCTGGGAAGAGGCGAACCGGCAGCTCCCGAATTGGTCGACGCAGACGCTGTTGTCGCACTTCGACGTAAGGGCGCTCGCCACCACCGATGGGCCAGCTGACGACCTCAATGCCCATCGACGCATCGCTGAGCGACATGAGGGGCGTCCATTGAGCATGATCCCCACACTCCGCCCCGACGCCGCCCACCGGCTCCTCGATGACCCTCTTGAATGGAACGCTTGGGCTGACCGCCTGGGGGCGATATCCGGGTTCGCCGTCGTGGACCTGCCCTCGTTGCTCGCCGCACTGGCCAGGGCGCACGAGCGGTTCGCACTTGCTGGTGGTCGATCGAGTGACCATGGCCTACCGTGCCTTCCCGATGTGCAGCGCGATCCGGCCATCGCCGATGGTGTGATTCGCAAGGTGCGAGCTGGCGTGCCGGCCACGGCATCCGAGCGGCAGTCAGTCGTGATCGAGGTCGTTGGGCTCGCCGGTCGGCTCGCGGCTATCGACGGGTCGGTGCTTCAGGTGCACCTCGGACCGATCCGCGACGTGTCTCCACGCCTGCTCGAGCTGGCGGGCCACGATGCTGGAGCTGACGTCATGGGTGACGAGCGCCAAGCCCCGGGCCTGGCCCGCTTCCTCAGCGGATTGGAACGGGACGGGGGCCTGCCTCGCACCGTCCTGTACAACCTGAACCCCGCGGACAATGCCCTCTTCGCGACGATGGCCGGGGGCTTTTCCAAGGTAGGGGTCGCATCGATTGTCCAGTGGGGCCCGCCGTGGTGGTTCAACGATCACGAAGAGGGGATGCGCCGCCAACTCGACGACCTCTCCCAGATCTGCCAGCTCGCGGGTTTTGTCGGAATGCTTACCGACTCGCGGTCGATTCTCTCGATGACCCGCCACGAGATCTTCAGACGCGTCCTCTGTGACACCATCGGACGTGACGTGGACGAGGGTCGAATCCCGGAGGACCTCGAGTGGTGTTCGAGAGTCGTGCGCGCTGTCTGCGTTGACAATGCGGTCGACTTCTTCGCGCTCCCCGCCTCCGCGGTCGTGTAGTGCATCCGGACCGCGTCGTCGTCGTGGGTGTCGCCGGCTCCGGAAAGTCGACGGCCGCCCGCGAGTTGGCCAGGCGGCGTCGGGTTCCCTACGTCGAGGCCGACGACTTCCACTCGCAGTCCAACTTGGAGATGATGGCCTCGGGCACCCCGCTCACCGACCAGGACAGGTGGCCGTGGTTGGCTGCAGTCCGCCAGGCCATGCGGAGCAAGCAGGATGTCGTCGTGGCGTGCTCGGCGCTCAGACGCGACTATCGCGAGGCGCTGCGTCGCGCAGACGGCGTCCGCTTCGTCCACCTGGTCGCTGATCCGGACGGGGTTGTCGAGCGAGTCAGGGGAAGGCCAGGCCACTTCTTGGGTGTCGACCTGGTCCAAAACCAGTTCGAGACGTTGGAGCCGCCCGAGGACGAGGAGACGGACATCGTGTCTGTCAGTTCCCGAGGCGATCCGATGGCGGTGGTCGACAGGATCGAGGCCGCCCTGGCCAACGTCTCCGCTGGCACAGAGGCGTCACCGACCTTCAGCGACGGCGACCCCGATCGGGCCATCTCGACGAGTGAATTGCGTGGGCTGGTCACCGGGATCGCAACCACACAGATCGTGGGCGCAGGGGCCAAACGGGTGCTGCTCGTCCCACCCGACCACACCCGGCTCCACTCGCGCTGCGGCGAGGTTACCGGAACCCTCTTCGAGGTATTGCGCTTGGCCGGATGCGAGGTCTCCGTCCTCCCGGCGCTTGGCACCCATGAGCCCATGACTCCCGAGGAGTCCACCCAGCTGTTTGGCACGAGCATCCCGAGCGACCGGATCCTCCGGCACCGCTGGCGGGAGGGCTTGGAGCAACTCGGGACGATCAGTGCTGCCGAGGTGTCAGCCGTCTCGGAGGACCGACTGGCGGTGCCGATCCCCATCGAGGTCGACCGGACGCTGCTCGATGGATGGGATGTCGTGGTATCGGTCGGCCAGGTCGTCCCACACGAAGTGATCGGAATGGCCAACTACTCCAAGAACCTGGTGATCGGACTCGGCGGCGCTCCGACCATCCACGGCACCCACTTCCTCGGCGCCGTCTGCGGCATGGAGAACGTCATGGGACGTGCATCGAGTCCTGTTCGCGACGTGGTCGATGCCGCCCTCGACCGCTTCGTGGTTCCCCGCGTCCCGGTGTTGTGGTTGCTAACGGTCATGGAGGACACACCGGACGGTGTCGTGCAACGAGGACTCTTCGTCGGTCATGGCGGATCCAGTGGGTCCGGTGGTGCTGCCTTCCGAGATGCTGCCGCTCTCGCTGTGCGCTGCAACATCGACCTGTCCCCACATCCTCTGCCTCGGATCTCGTGCTGGCTCGATCCCGAGGAGTTCACGACGGCCTGGCTCGCGAACAAGGCGGTATACCGCACCCGAATGGCGCTGATGGACGGAGGGGAGCTCTTGGTGCTCGCACCGGGGGTCACCCGATTCGGCGAGGACGCGACCATCGACCGCCTCATCCGCAGGCACGGCTACCGGGGGACACCCGCGACGATCAATGCCCTCCAAGATGACCCCGAATTGGCCGACAATCTCGGGGCCGCCGCTCACCTCGTGCACGGCAGCAGCGAGGGACGCTTCCGCATCGTGTACTGCACGGACCCAACGGCCGGGGGCCTGACTCGTGAAGAGGTCGAAGGTGTCGGGTATGAGTGGCGCTCGCTGCCGGATACCCTCGACCTGCTCCACGTCACTCCGGAGACACCGACAGGGTCACGTGTTGATGGCGACGGCTCTTCGTTCGAGCATATCGCCAACCCGGCACTCGGCCTGTGGGCGACGACAGCCGCATTCACCTGACCTGAACCGGGCAGCACCGCAGCCCGGCTGTTTTGGAAAGTGGGCAGCGTCAGCGGCGGCATTCGACGGCATTCGACGGCATTCGACGTCAACGACTGTCCCATCTACATCGATGCACGTGTGCCGGGTCCAATTTGTTGTCCAACGGAGCTTAGGGTCCTCCGATTGTTGGTACGCGCAATGCAGTCTTGCGCAATGGAGGCCAGTCGTGAGGAGCTCGCGTGACTCTTCTCGACGGTCCTGCCCCACCTGAATGAGGTACAGCGGCGTGTGGTGACAGGAGCGATGTCGGTCGCTTTGGGGCGTGGCGGAAAGTCTGTCGGAGCTGAGGCGTCGGGGATGAGCCGCAACACGGTGACGAAGGCCGAGTTGTCTCAGGCAGCGCTCCGCGTGCGATTGGGAGGACGGCCAGGCTTGCGTTCCCATTGTCGATCGAATTTCCGGATGGCATCAGCAATCCAAAGCGGACCCGACCCAACGCGCATAAAGGGTTGTGGGAATCGAGGATTGTCAGTGAGAAGTTGGTGAACCCTCTGTCGCGTCACACCAAGAAGCTCAGCAACCTCGGGAGACGAAACGATCTCTGGATTTGTCGGCTCGTCTGCCCGGCGGTCGTACTCGTCTAGGTGACTGGTGTCTTATGGGGTGTGGCGGCCTTCGACCAGCAGCTGAGGGGCTGATCCCTGCTGTCACGTTCGGGTGCTTCGGCACCGGAGCGGGCCCGTCGGATCGATTGTGGCTCGTGTGCCGGTGTCGGTGTGAAGTGACAGCAGCTCCTG
>JADGOI010000209.1 GCA_017883075.1 Acidimicrobiales bacterium | reverse complement strand
TGGCAGCGTCCTGCATCCGACCCGACTGTCCGGAGACGAGACCACGACCACGACCGCCGGCCTGTGCGGGGACGTGTGGGCATGGACGTCGTCGTCGTACGGGGCGTATCCCGGGTTCGAGGCCGCCGCCGGGACGGTGGGCGAGTACAACGGGAAATTCATGGTGAATCAGTATGTGCTGCGCGGAGGATCGTGTGTGACCCCCGTGGGTCACACCCGCATCACCTACCGCAACTTCTACCCACCGTCTGCCCGGTGGGAGTTCAGCGGCCTGCGGTTGGCTCGGAATAGTTGAGCCCTACGGTGGTACATCTATGACAACTGTCGAACCCGCGTCCATCGCCCCGACCCTCGATATCCATCTTTCCGATGTCGATCTCCGTAATGCCCTCGAAAACGATGTCCGCTCCGGTCTCACCGCTGACCCCAAGCGACTGCCCCCCGTCTACTTCTACGACGACCGGGGGAGCCGGCTCTTCGACCAGATCACCCGGCTTCCCGAGTACTACCCGACCCGCTCCGAGCGATGGATCCTCGACGCCCACGCCAAGGACATGGCCCATCTGTCCGACGCCGACACCCTTGTCGAGTTGGGGGCCGGTACCTGTGAGAAGTCACGGGTCCTTCTCGATGCCATGCAGGCCACCGGTCGTCTGGCCCGTTACATTCCCCTCGACGTGAGCGATACCACCCTGTGGGCCGCGGCCACCGCTCTGGCCGAGGACTATCCGGGTCTGGTGGTGTCCGCGGTGGTGGGTGACTTCCATCGCCACCTCGACCAGTTGCCCACCGGCGGATGCCGGCTCTTCGCGTTTCTGGGCGGCACCATCGGGAATCTCGACCCGGCCCAACGCAAGCGGTTCCTGGTCGACCTCGACTGCGTCATGGATGCCGGGGACCGGCTCCTCGTCGGCACCGACCTGGTGAAGGACCGCGGGCGTCTGATCGATGCCTATGACGATGCGGCCGGCGTGACTGCCGAGTTCAACCGGAATGTGCTCCATGTGCTCAACCGCGAGTTGGGGGCCGACTTCGATCCCTCCCAGTTCGAGCACGTGGCCAAATGGAACGAGGATGATCAGCGCATCGAGATGTGGCTACGGGCCATGAGCGATCAGTCCGTCCACATGACCGATCTCGACCTCGACATCTCGTTTGCCTCGGGCGAGGAGATGCTGACCGAGATCAGCACCAAGTTCACCCCCGACGCCCTCGAGGCGGAGTTGGAAGAGTGCGGTTTCGTGATCGACTCGATGTGGGCCTCCGAGGGCGACGAGTTCCTCATGACCCTCTGTCACCCGTACTGCTGACCGTTTCGGCCGAGGCCGGCTACTGCTTAAGCTGCATCGACCGATCGGTGAGGTCTTTGACCGCGGTTTCGATGGCCCGGTGAAAGGTCGGATAGGCGTAGATCATGTGGCGCAACTTCGCGGTGGGAACCTCCGCATGCACGGCCAGGGCCAGCAGGCCGAGCACTTCGCCTCCGCACGGGCCCATGGATACGGCACCGACCAACACGCCCCGGTCGACGTCCTCCACCAGCTTGACGAACCCCTGGTTCCCGGCCTTGTGGATCCATCCCCGGGTGGCCGAGGACACATCGGCCCTTCCCACCCGCACCTGCAGGCCCTGGTCCCGGGCCGCCTGCTCGCTCAGGCCCACCGAGCCGATCTCCGGATCGGTGAACGTCACCCGGGGCACGGCCCGGTAGTCGGCGGGGGTCACCTGATTCCCCAGGATGTCATCGACCACGATGTCTGCCTGGTACATCGACACATGGGTGAAGGCACCCTTGCCGGTGGCATCGCCGACCGCCCACACTCCGTCGACCACCCGCAGATGGTCATCGGTGGGGATCTCGTGGGCTTCGGGATCGAGACCGAGGGAGTCCAGGTTGAGGCGTTCGAGGTCGGGTCGGCGTCCCGCCGCCACCAGCAACCGCTCGGCAACCACCGGCTCACCCTTGTCGAAGACCACCGAGAACCGGTGCCCGTCGTGGTGCACCGACCCGAAGCGCACGTCGGTGCGGACATCGATCCCCTCGTGGCTGAAGACCTCGGCCAACAGGCGCCCGGCGTCGGGGTCTTCGGGGGGCATCAGGTGGGCCTCGCGTTCGAGGATGGTCACCGCCGAGCCGAATCGGGAGAAGACCTGTCCCAACTCGACGGCGATCGGCCCACTCCCGATGATGGCCAACGACTCGGGAACCTCCTCGGCCTCGATGGCCTCCCGGTTGGTCCAGAACGGGGTGTCGACCAGACCGGCGATCGGTGGCGTCCATGCCTTGGCCCCCACCCCGAGGACGATGGCGCGGGTGGCTTCGATGATCCTGTCCCCCACCACTACCCGATGAGGCCCGTCGAGGTGGCCCCATCCCCGCACGAAGCGACCGCCCTTCCCCTCGAACCGGTCCACCGCCGCCTTGTCGTCCCAGTCGTCCGTGGCCTCGGCGCGGATCCGTTTGGCCACCGGTGCCCAGTCGGGTGTGACGACGGCCTCGCCGGCCATGCCCGGGATCCGCCGGGCCTCGGCCAGCAGGCCTGCCGCACGGATCATCATCTTGGAGGGGACACACCCCCAGTAGGGGCACTCGCCCCCCACCAGCCTGCCGTCCACGCCAACCACGTCGAGACCCGATTCCGCCAATCGTTCGGCCACGTCCTCGCTACCGGGGCCCATCCCGACCACTACCACCTCGGCCCGGTCGCCCTCGTGCTGCTCGCTCATGCCGTGCTCCTTGCCCGGGCCCCCATGACGGGAACATTCCTGACGCCACCATCGTTCTACCTACCATGACGATACGTGCAACTTGGAACGGTGCCGTGCTGGCTGAGAGCGATCAGACGGTGGTGGTGGAGGGGAATCACTACTTCCCCGAAGCTGACGTTCACGCTGAGTACTTCGAGCCCAGCCAGGCCCACACCACCTGCCCATGGAAGGGCGAGGCCGCCTATCGGTCGGTGGTGGTGGACGGCCGGCGCAACGACGACGCCGCCTGGTTCTACCCCGAACCCAAGGACGCAGCCAGGGAGATCACCGACCGGGTCGCCTTTTGGAGGGGCGTCGAGGTCGTCGAAGTCACCTGAGCTCCCTGGTCGGCGACCGTCAGCTGTTGCGGCGTCGGGCGATGTCGAAACAGGCGATGGCCCCGGCCGTCGCCACATTGAGGGACGACAGGCTTCCGTGCTGGGGGATCGAGGCGAGGGCATCGCAT
>JADGOI010000095.1 GCA_017883075.1 Acidimicrobiales bacterium | reverse complement strand
CCGAGACGCTCCGCTATCGACTGAAGAACACCCTACTCGGTCCCCCGCTGGTCAACGAACAGCTGAGCTCGGAACGATTGGGCCGACCGGTGGCGCTCGGCGTCCTTGCCCCCGACTGCATCTCGTCGTCGGCGTACGGAACCGAACAGATGCTCACCCAGTTGGTTCCCTACGTCGGACTGGCTGCCTTCAGCCTGGTGGTGCCCATCACCTTCGCCATCCTCGGGGTGCTCTTCTTCGTGACCCTGTCGTACCTCGAGGTCATCCAGCTCTACACCAAGGCCGGCGGCGCCTACGTGGTGGCCCGTGAGAACTTCGGACCCAAGGTGGCCCAGGTGGCGGCGGTGGCTCTTCTCATCGACTACACGGTGACCGTGGCGGTCCAGTCGGCGGCGGGGACAGCCGCCCTGTCCAGTGCCTTCCCGTCACTGATCCCCTACACCGTGCCCATCACCATCGCCGTGGTGATCCTGCTGCTTTACGGCAACCTGAGGGGGATCCGGGAAGCCGGCAAATTCTTCGCCTTCCCCACCTACTTCTTCGTCCTCAGCCTGGCCACCGTGGTCATCGTCGGCTACGTAAAGGCGGCCACCGGCACCCTGCACGTTCACTCCGTCCACCACCTGGGCACGCTGGCGATCGGTCAGTCGGGGTCAGGGCTCCTCTACGGAGCGTCGTTCATCATCATCCTCAAGTCGTTCGCCAACGGTGGCTCGTCATTGACCGGCTTGGAGGCCATCTCCAACGGAGTCGGCGCCTTCCGGCGTCCGGCTTCCAGGCATGCCCGCCAGACGCTGGTGGTGATGAGCAGCGTGTTGGCCTTTCTGGTGCTCGGTGTGACCCTGATCGCCCATTGGACCCACGCGGTTCCCTACGCCGCCGGCTCGCCGACGGTGGTCTCCCAAGAGGTGCAGTACGTCCTCGGCACCGGCCCGGTCGGCAACGTCCTCTTCTACGTGGTTCAGTTCGCCACCGTGTTCATCCTCTATACGGGGGCCAACACCAGCTTCAACGGGTTCCCGTTTCTGGCCAGCTTCGTGGCCGAGGACTCGTTCCTCCCCCGTCAACTGACCCGGCGGGGTCACCGGCTGGCCTTCTCCAACGGGATCATCGTGCTCACGGTGGTGGCGGTGGTGCTGCTGGCAGTCACCCGGGCAAAGGTCAACAATCTTGTCGCCCTGTATGCCATCGGCGTCTTCACCGGCTTCGCCATGGCCGGGGCGGGCATGGTCAAGCACCACCTCGACAACAAGGGGGCGCACTGGCGACGGAGTGTGGCCGTCAATGGGTTCTCCGCCCTGCTCACCGCCATCGTGGTGTTGATCTTCGCCACCGTGAAGTTCACCGAGGGGGCCTGGGTAGTGGTGGTGGCCGGCCCGCTCATGTACTACGGGCTGATCCGGTTGCATCGTCAGTACGTGGACGAGGAGAGGCAACTCGAAGAAGGCGCCACCGAAGCCGCCGGGGCCCCGGTGCTGAGCCGGCACGTGGTGATCGTGCTGGTCGACCGGTTGGACATGGCCACCGCCCGGGCGCTCCAGTACGCCCGCACCCTGCACCCCGATGAATTCCGGGCGGTGCATTTCGCTCTCGACGACCGCGCGTCGGCCGCACTCGAGGAGGAGTGGAGACGGCTCGGGTTGGCCAAGTTTCCACTCGATGTCATGGAGTGCGGGGATCGGCGGCTCACCCGCGCCGCCCTCGAGCTGGCGGCCGAGGCGGTGGCCGACAACGCCACCGAACTGACCATGCTGCTGCCCCGCCGGGGGTTCGCGGCCGGCTGGCAACGCCTCCTCCACGATGCCACCGCTGACCGCATCGCCGCCTCGGTCAGCCAGCTCTCCCACGTGAATGTCAGCGTGGTGCCGTACGAGCTGACCGGCGGATGGTTCTCCCGCCGTCGCGAGTGGGGACGGGCCCCGGGTGGGGGGGCCACGTCCTCCAACCGCCGGTTGTCCAAGGCAACGGCGCGTTCCGCCGACCGGGCGGCCGATCGGGCGGCGGCCAAGCCGGTATTCGATCGGGCGGCCTTTGGCCAACGCGGCCAGGGGACCACCCCCATCGGGCAGGCGCAGTGGCGCACCCGGGTTCAGGTGGCCGGCCGGATCAAGTCGGTGCGGGTGCAACCCCGGGCCGGCACCGCCAATCTCGAATGTGTGGTGGCCGATGACACCGGCAAGCTGCTCCTGGTGTTTCAGGGCCGGCGACGTATTCCGGGGATTCAACCCGGGGCTCGGCTCCTGGTGGAGGGGATGGTGGGGGATTGGGGTCATCACCAGGCAATTCTCAACCCCGACTATGAGCTCATCGCCGGCCCGGACGCCGGGGAAGACCCGGCCTGATCCGACAAGTTTTGCCTTTGGGGTCCTTTTGTCGGTAGCTTCTGCCCGCATTGCCGGTTCGACACGCCGTCCTGGTGTTCTCCGGTGCCAGGCTCCGGCCGTGGCCTCGTCACAGGGAGGAACCCCGACCTCGAGGGCATGTTCGCGGCTGCCGGCGTCTGATCGAGTTCACCCACACCCAGCCTCACCCACACCCAGTGTTGCAATCGAAGGGAGCACCACCGATGACTCACCTCCTGGCTGAAGGGGGTTACCAGAATTTTCTTCTCTCCCACTCCGAGAAGACCTGGTTGTACGTAGTAATGGCCGCCGCGGTGGTAGCGATCATCGTGGCCGTGTCCCTGGTGCGGGGTGTGCTCGCCGCCGATCAGGGAACTGCGTCGATGAAAGAGATCGCTCTGGCCGTCCAAGAGGGCGCGGAGGCATTTCTCTCCCGGCAGTTCAAGACCATTCTTGTCATCGTCGTGCCGCTGGCCGTGCTGATCTTCTTTACCGCCACCAAGGTCACCCATGTGGCCAATGGCCAGACAGTGGTGGACCTCACGTTCGTCCAAGCCGGGATCTACCGTGCCATCTGCTTCCTGGCCGGCGCGCTGTGCTCGGGACTCACCGGCTTCATCGGCATGAGCCTGGCCGTCCGGGGCAACGTACGCACCGCCGCCGCCGCCCGTGAAGGGAAGATGGCCCCGGCTCTGAGGGTGGCCTTCCGCACCGGCGCCATCACCGGGCTGTTCTGTGTGGGTCTCGGCCTGCTGGGCGCCACCATCATCGTGCTGGTCTTCCAGAACACCGCCACGTCGGTACTGATCGGCTTCGGCTTCGGTGCGTCGCTGCTCGCCCTCTTCATGCGGGTGGGCGGTGGCATCTTCACCAAGGCGGCTGACGTGGGCGCCGACCTGGTGGGCAAGGTCGAGGTCGGCATCCCCGAGGACGACCCCCGCAACGCCGCCACCATCGCCGACAACGTGGGCGACAACGTGGGCGACTGCGCCGGTATGGCCGCCGACCTCTTCGAGTCCTACGTCATCACCATCATCGCCGCCATCATCTTGGGTGTGGCGGCCTTCGTCTCCATCGGCAAGGGCAACATCTCTGCCCGTACGGTGGTCTTCCCGCTGGTGATTCCTGCCATCGGGATCATCGCCACGGTCATCGGCATCTTCATGGTCCGGGCCCGGCCCAAGGACAAGAGCGCCATGGCCTCGATCAACCGAGGGGTGTGGATCGCCGCCATCCTGACAATCGCCGGCACCGCCGCGGTGGCCGGTGGCTACATGCACTATTGGAAGGCGTTCTACGCAGTCCTGACCGGTGTGATCCTGATGTTGGTGGCCAGTGCCATCACCGAGCAGTTCACCTCCACCGAACGCGGCCCGGTCAGAGAGATTGCCGAAGCCGCGCGGACCGGACCGGCCACCACCACCCTGGCCGGCATCGCCATCGGCCTCGAGTCGTCGGTGTGGGCCATCGTCGCCATCGCCATCGCCATCGCCGTGTCGGTGGGCCTGGGCGGTGGGAATATCGAGTTGACCCTGTACCTGGTGTCCCTGACCGGAATCGGGCTGCTGTCGACGGCGGGGATGATCGTCTCCGAGGACAGCTTCGGCCCGGTATCCGACAACGCTGCCGGGATCGCCGAGATGTCGGGTGAGTTCACCGGTGAAGCCGAGCGGGTGATGGTCAGCCTCGATGCGGTGGGAAACACCACCAAGGCGGTGACCAAGGGTGTGGCCATCGGCTCGGCGGTCATTGCCTCGGTGTCGCTGTTCGCCTCGTTCATCGAGACCGTCGGATCCCAACTGGGATTGCATGCCCCCTCCATCGGGAGCCCCGGGTACGACGTCAACTGGCTGTTCAATCAGGCGCAGACCCAGATCAACGTGTCCCATCCCACCATCTTCATCGGGCTTCTCATCGGTGGCTCGATCGCGTTCCTCTTTTCGTCCCTGGCCATCCGGGCGGTGGGACGCACCGCGGGCACCGTCGTCCAGGAGGTCCGCCGCCAGTTCCGCGAGCATCCGGGGATCATGGACTACACCGAGAAGCCGGAATACGGTCGGGTGATCTCCATCTGCACCTCCGCTTCGCAACGCGAGTTGGCGACCCCGGCGCTGCTGGCCGTGCTGACCCCGGTCATTGTCGGCTTCGGCATCAGCTACTTCGCCTTGGGTGCCTTCCTGGCAGGGACGATCCTGTCCGGGCAGTTGATGGCCAACTTCCTCTCCAACTCCGGTGGGGCGTGGGACAACGCCAAGAAGTACATCGAGGACGGGCACGAAGGCGGGAAGGGCTCCGACGCCCACAAGGCGGCGGTCATCGGCGACACCATCGGCGATCCTTTCAAGGACACTGCCGGACCGGCGCTCAACCCGATGATCAAGGTGATGAACCTGGTGTCCCTTCTCATTCTGCCCGCGGTGATCACCCTGCACTCTCACACCGGTGCCCGTTTGGGCATAGCCGGCGGTGCCCTCGTCGTGCTGCTCATCTCCATTGCCTTCTCCAAGCGCAAGACGGAAGCCATGGACAGCGAACTACCGACGTCGGGGTCCAACGTGGTGAGCCAGCCGGCCACCGCCGCGGCCGGATCCACCCACGTTTGAGGTTCTCCGCCGACCGGGCTCCGGTCTGACGGCGGTATCCGGGGTTGACAGCGGGCAGCCCCGGAGTTCACCCTGTCGCGACAACTATGACATCCACTGACCTGACCCAGACGAGCGAAGACGTCGACCGAGCCGAGGGCTCCTCGTCGAAGTCGAAGGCTGCCCCACGTGGGGCAAGACCCCTGGTCATCGTGGAATCACCGGCCAAGGCCAAGACCATCGCCGGACTGCTTGGCCCTGGATACGTGGTGGAGTCGTCCATTGGGCACATCCGGGACCTGCCCCGCCGGGCCGATGAGATCCCTGCCTCTGTCAAGGGCGAGGCCTGGGCCCGCCTCGGCGTGGACGTCGACAACGGGTTCAAGCCGCTCTATGTGGTGTCTTCGGACAAGAAGGCTCAGGTCGCCAAGCTGAAACAACTGGTGAAGCAGGCCAGCGAGGTCTACTTGGCCTCGGATGAGGACCGCGAGGGGGAGTCGATTGCCTGGCACCTCCTCGAGGTGCTGGCGCCCCAGGTACCGGTCAAGCGGATGGTCTTCCACGAGATCACCCGCCCGGCCATCGAGCGGGCCGTCACCGAATGGAGGGAGCTCGATCGGCGTTTGGTGGATGCCCAGGAGGCTCGGCGCATTCTCGACCGCCTCTACGGCTACGAGGTGTCGCCGGTCCTGTGGAAGAAGATCATGCCCCGGTTGTCCGCCGGTCGAGTCCAGAGCGTGGCCACCCGCATGGTGGTGGAGCGGGAGCGGGCCCGGATGAAGTTCCGTTCCGCCGGCTGGTGGGGTCTCGACGGGACCTTCACCGCCAGTTCCCCGGCCAGCGAGGGAATCCCCAACTCGTTCACTGCGTCACTGGTGGCGGTGGACGGCGTGTCGTTGGCGTCCGGTCGTGACTTCGACGACACCGGGGCACTGAGATCTTCGGGTTCGGTGGTGGTGTTGGGGGAGGCCGAAACCCGGGGGTTGGCTGCGGCCCTGGAGGGTGTCCCCTTCACGGTGAGGTCGATGACCCACAAACCGTTCCGACGGTCCCCGGCACCCCCGTTCATGACGTCCACCCTGCAACAAGAGGCGGGCCGCAAGCTCCGTTTCAGTTCGAAGCGCGCCATGCAGATCGCCCAGCGCCTCTACGAGCAGGGGTGGATCACCTACATGCGGACCGACTCGACCACGTTGTCGAGTGAGGCGTTGGCCGCGGCCAGAGCCCAAGCCGCCTCACTGTATGGATCCGAGTACGTGCCGGCCCAGCCGCGTGTGTACGAGCGGAAGGTGAAGAACGCCCAGGAGGCCCACGAAGCGATCCGGCCCGCCGGTGAGTCATTCCGGACGCCCGACGAGGCGTCGCGGTCGCTGTCCGGAGACGAGTTCCGGCTTTACGACATGATCTGGAAGCGGACGGTCGCCTCGCAGATGGCCGACGCCCACGGGACCAGCGCCCAGGTGCGCCTGGTCGGCACCGCCGTTGGCCCTGCGGGCAGCGACGGCCGTGAGGCGGAATTCTCCGCCAGTGGAAAGGTCATCCAGTTCCCCGGGTTTCTGAGGGCCTATGTCGAGGGTGAGGACGATCCCGACGCCGAGTTGGCCGATCGCGAAGTGCACCTTCCCCCGATGGCCGAGGGTGACCCGTTGTCGGTGGACGGACTCGAGCCCGGGCCCCACGCCACACAACCACCTGCCCGTTTCACCGAGGCGTCACTGGTGAAGGCCATGGAGGAACTCGGCGTCGGTCGCCCGTCGACCTACGCCAGCGTCATCGCCACCATCCTCGACCGTGGCTATGTGTGGAAGAAGGGGACCGCACTGGTCCCGTCGTTCACCGCGTTCGCGGTGGTGGGGCTGCTCGAGCGGTACTTCACCGACCTGGTGGACTACGGGTTCACGGCATCGATGGAAGACGACCTCGATGCGATCGCCTCGGGGGATGAAGAGGCGCTGCCCTGGTTGACCCGCTTCTACTTCGGCACCGGCGACGAGGTGGCCAACGGCACGGGTGCCGGGGACGGGGTGACCTCGGGCCACGGTTCGCAGGTCCGCCGACTCGGTCTCAAGCATGAGGTCAATACCTACCTGGGAGAGATCGACGCCCGCGAGATCAACTCCATCCCTATCGGGAAGGGCAGCGACGGAGTCGACATCGTCGCCCGGGTGGGTCGCTACGGCCCGTATCTCCAGCGCGGCGAGGACCGGGTCTCCATCCCCGAGGACCTGGCGCCCGACGAGCTCACACCTGCCCTGGCCGAGGAGCTTCTCGAGGCTCCATCGTCGGATCGGGTGCTCGGAGAGGATCCACAGACCGGTCTGGCCGTAGAGGTCAAGGCCGGCCGCTTCGGACCGTATGTCCAGCTGGGTGAGGTGGTCGACGGAGGACCGAAACCCCGCACCGCTTCGCTGTTTGCCTCGATGGTCCCGTCCACCGTCACCTTCGAACAGGCGCTGGAACTGCTGCGGATTCCACGGGTGGTGGGCACGGATCCCGAAGGCGGCGATGAGTTCGTCGCCTACAACGGGAAGTTCGGACCCTATTTGAAGAAGGGCACCGATACCCGAAGCCTGCTAACCGAAGAGCAGATCCTGACGGTGACGGTAGAGGAGGCCGTGGCCCTGTTCGCGCAACCCAAGGCCAGGCGGGGCCGCAATGCCACCGGGCCGCTCCGCGAGATGGGAGCCGACACCGATACCGGATTGCCCATGGTGGTCAAGGACGGTCGATTTGGACCGTATGTCACCGACGGCACCACCAACGCATCGCTCCGTAAGGGGGACGACGTCGAAACCCTGACAGTGGAACGGGCGTCCGAGTTGTTGGCGGAACGACGGGCCGCGGGCCCATCGACTCGCAAGAAGGCGCCGGCCAAGAAGAAGGCCACTGCCAAGAAGGTGCCGACCAAGAAGAAGGCCACTGCCAAGAAGGTGCCGACCAAGAAGAAGGCCACTGCCAAGAAGGCGGTCGGCGACCCGAAGATGGTCGCCGGTTCAGAGTGACCGATGGGTCCCGCGGGCGCCTGATCGCCCTCGAAGGGATTGACGGCTGTGGCAAGTCCACCCAGGCTCAGATGCTGGCAATCCGGCTCGGCGCCCTACTCACCTTCGAACCGGGGGCAACCACGCTGGGCAGGTCACTCCGCCACTTGCTCCTCGACCCGGACCTGCCTCCCTTGACCGAACGGGCTGAAGCCCTGTTGATGGCGGCAGATCGGGCCCAACACGTGGCCGAGGAAGTGGGTCCAACCCTCGAGACGGGGAGGTGGGTGGTCACCGACCGGTTTTCGGGATCGACCCTTGCCTACCAGGGGTATGGGCGAGGCATGGATGTTTCCGAGCTCGGGAGGTTGGTCGCCTGGGCGACCGGAGGGTTGCGCCCGGACCTCACGGTCTTGATCGACGTGCCGGTGGCATTGGCGAAGGGGCGACTGGCCGGTGGTCGTGACGATCGCTTCGAGGCGCTGGGGACACCCTTCTTCGAGCGGGTCGCCGATGGGTTCCGTCGGTTGGCTACCGGTGACCCCGAGACGTGGGTGGTGGTGGATGGGATTGGTGACATCGACGGCATTGCCAAGATCGTGTGGGCGGCGGTGCGGGAGCGGTTGGGGGAGCGAGCCGGTGGCTGAATCAGAGTCGACCGAGGTACCGGTGGCTGCGCTGTTCGAGGGTGTGGTGGGCCAGCCCACTGCAGTCGCCCAGTTGCGGGCTTCGGCTCGCCGACCGGTGCACGCCTATCTCTTGCACGGTCCACCCGGGTCGGGCAAGCGGGCGGCCTCTCGTGGGTTCGCCGCCGCCCTGTTGTGTCCTCAGGGTGGCTGCGGGACGTGCAGCACGTGTCGGAGGGCGCTGGCCGGGACCCATCCCGATCTGGTGGTGGTGGAGCGATCAGGTGCGTCCATCAGCATCGACGACACCCGCAACATCGGCGCCCGGGCCCAGCGTCGACCGATGGAGGCGTCACGTCAGGTGCTGGTGGTCACCGATATCCACCTGGCCGTCCAGTCGGCACCGGCACTGCTCAAGACGCTGGAGGAGCCGCCCGCGTCGACGGTCTTCGTGCTGGTGGGGGACGAGTTGCCCCCGAGCCTTGTGACGATCGCCAGTCGGTGTGTGAAAGTGGCGTTCGATCCAGTTCCCATCGATGCGGTCACGAAATGGTTGGTCGGACAAGGGGTGAGTGACGAGGTCGCCCATTCGGTGGCCGTGGTGTCGGATGGCCGGCTCGACCGGGCCGAACTGCTGGCTACCGATCCGGGGTTCGCCGAACGCATCGAGCGGTGGCGATCGGTTCCGACCCGCCTGGACGGCACCGGTGCCGCCGCCGCCATGGTGGCCGCCGAGTTGCTCAACTCGACTGACGAGTTGTTGGGCCCATTGAGAGAACGACATGCCGCTGAACTGGCATCGCTGTCGGCGCGGGCCGAAGCGGTGGGGGCCAAGGGGATCCCGGGTCGCAAGGATGTCGAGGATCAACACAAGCGCGAAGAGCGTCGATGGAAGACAGACGAGCTGAGGACGGGGCTGGCCACCTTGGCAAGGGTCTACCGTGACCGGCTGCTGACCGCCGCCGATGCACGCACTCTCGCCAGTTCGCCCGGTGCCGAGGCTGACAGCCGTGAGCTGGTGGATGATGTGGAGGCGATCGTGAGGGCTGCCGGCGTGCTTGGACGCAACCCCAACGAGGCCCTGTTGATGGAAGCGTTGATGATCAGGTTGTCGGGACTGGCGAACTGAACAGTGTTTCCGGTCCCGACCGTCTATCGGATGACGCAGGAGGGGGACGGCGAAATCGCAGTCTCCAGGGTTCGGATAGCGTGGCACCTCACGCCTGGGTAGCTCAGTCGGTAGAGCAACGCACTCGTAATGCGTAGGTCAGGAGTTCGATTCTCCTCCCAGGCTCCAGCTCAGAGGGGTGTAGTGCGAATGTACACCCCATGTACACCACATACCCGGTGCAGTTTCTTGCATGAAGGGCTCACGCAGACAAGTTCGGGGGAGAGGCAGATCAGCGGTCTGGGAGCTGCGGGTTCACGCCGGACGTAGCCTTGTCACGGGAAAGCCCAAGTACGTCTCGCGTACCGTCCACGGGACTGCCGCAGAGGCCGACGAGGCGCTGGCCAAACTGGTCGAGGAAGTTGGAACTATTGACCTAGCCGGCCCGGCGGAAACTTTCGGGGCGTTTCTCGACCGCTGGCTCCCGAAGGGGCTCTGTTGCATTGATTGATCGTCGGGCGCGAGCTGACCAGCCTCGGTGAGGTTTGCCACTCAGATCACCTGCGCGAGCTCGTCGAACGGCGCGGCAAGGGTCAGTCCGGGACGTGCATCGACCCCGAGTTCGTAGTCCCCTCGCCGTAGGTTCTGGATGAACGCATGGCCTCGGATTACGACGCTTGCGGTCCGGTCCCGTTTGAGGCCCCGCATCGGACGAAGCCTGGCCTTGAG
>JADGOI010000208.1 GCA_017883075.1 Acidimicrobiales bacterium | reverse complement strand
GACAAAAGACCAGCGTAAGGGGCAGTAGCTCAGTGGTTAGAGCAGGGGACTCATAATCCCTCGGTCGCAGGTTCGATCCCTGCCTGCCCCACCATCCAACACTCAGAGTTGCCCGCGGTTCGGGGCCAGGTTGAAATTCGGTTGAACTTTGAAATGCCCGGCCCGTGGCTCGTCGGGTCGGTACGCCGGTTTCGACCCTTTACAAGTCGGTGGGGAGTGGTCGGATCAATGACATTCGACCTGGGGTTCTGGGAGGTCGGGTCACTGCGATGGCTGCAGTCCGTGGATGTGGAAGCCGGACGTGCCACCGGGCTCGTCACGCGGTCGATGTCATGTCGAACCCCGGGAGGCCGGGGCACAGGGCCGACGGCCACTCGGAAGTGGAAGGGGCGGATGCTTTGCCAATTCGTCGGTTCTCGACCCGCCGAGGCTGTTTGCGGTTGTTTGACATCGCCATCCCGCCTCCCTATATTGGGTAATCCTAGTTGACTACTAGGAATTATCATCAATAGCTCGTCCCGCATTCCGCCGGATGTGAGCTGACCCATCCGAATGAGAAACGAGATTCTGACCCCATGCGACGTAACCCCCTTCGATCCAATGCTCCCTTCCGGGTCCTCGGCCTGATCGTGCCGTTCACCGGATTGGCCCTCCTCGCCGCCGCCTGCGGTTCGAATTCGTCGGCGTCACGTTCCACGACGTCGAACGCTTCGGTGACCATTCACTTGGGATATCTCACCAATCTGACCCACGCCTCAGCCCTGGTCGGGGCACGTGATGGTTACTTCACCAAGGAACTCCCGAAAAACGCCACACTGCAGTCAGCGACATTCAACGCCGGCCCAGCCGAGGTCACCGCGCTTCTGTCCGGCTCGCTCGACGTGGCCTACCTCGGACCGAGCTCGGCCATCACCGCATTCAGCCAGTCACAGGGCAAGGGGATTCAGATCATCTCCGGTGCAACGTCCGGCGGTGCCGCCCTGGTTGTGAACGACACCATCACGACGGCAAATCAGCTGAAGGGCAAGACACTCGCCACCCCTCAGTTGGGCAATACCCAAGATGTCGCCCTGCGTACTTGGCTGAAGAGCCAGCGCATCACCTTTACCGACCCGAATGGGGGGAGTGGTGACGTCAACATTCTGCCGCAACAGAATTCCACCACGTTGACTGCATTCGAATCCGGGTCGATTGCCGGGGCCTGGGTTCCCGAACCGTGGGCGACTCGGCTGGTGGCCGAGGGCCATGGTCACGTGCTGGTCAACGAAAAGTCCTTGTGGCCCAAGGGGCAGTTCTCCACCACCGTGCTGGTGGTGACCAGCAATTTCCTCAAGAGTCATGCTGACCTGGTCAACGATCTGCTGAAGGGCCAAGTCGCCACGAACAGCTATCTCAACTCATCGCCGGTTCGGGCTCAGGCTGATGCAAATGATGCGTTGGCCACCATCACCGGCAAAGCTCTCAATCCGGCTGAATTGACGGCTTCGTGGTCCGAACTGAAGTTCACCGACGACCCGATAGCGGCATCGATCGCCGCCGACGTGAAGGACGCGGCGGCGGTCGGATTCCCGACAACAAAGATCACCGGTCTCTACGACTTCGGACCGTTGAACCAACTGTTGCACACCGATGGACAGCCTCAGGTATCGACGTCGTGACGGTCACATCCATTGGGGCACCGGCGGTGTCACTCAGGGGAGTGTCGAAACGGAACGGTGTCGGGATCGCGAGCGCCACAGCGTTACAGGACATCTCCCTCGACGTGGCAGCCGGTGAGTTCGTATGTGTCGTCGGGGCATCGGGTTGTGGAAAGACGACGCTTCTCAATCTAATTGCCGGACTGGATACGCCATCTGCCGGAACGGTGCAGGTTTCCACCGCGTCCGGCGGAGGTGATGTGGCCTTCGATGGCCCGGCCGGGACAAGGGTGGCCATGATGTTTCAGGACTCGGCGCTCTTCCCGTGGTTGAGCGTGGCGGCCAATGTGGAGTTGCCCATGCGGCTGCGTGGTCTCGGGAAGGAACAGAGACGAGCGGCGGCTGCGGACCTACTCGAGCGAGTCCGCCTCGGAGGGTTCGCTCACAAGCTCCCCCACGAACTGTCGGGGGGGATGCGCCAGCGCGTCGCTCTGGCCCGGGCCCTGGCCCAGGATGCACGCCTGCTGTTGATGGACGAACCATTCGGAGCGCTCGATGCAATTTCTCGCGACCTTCTCCACGATGAGCTCGAGCGGCTTTGGCAGGAACGTCGATTTGCGGTGATGTTCGTCACTCATAATGTGCGCGAAGCGGCTCGACTCGGTGACCGGATTGTGTTGCTGACGAGCCGGCCGGGCCGAGTTGCGGCCGTCTATCCGATCGACCTGCCCCGTCCCCGCCGTATTGCCTCCACCGAAATCGCCAATCTGGCCTCGATGGTCACGGACGAGCTCCGCTCGGAGATGCGGCGCCATGCTCGCTAGCCTCTCGCGTCCCACTCCGGGAACGCCTGGCGAAACGCTCGATGAAGATTTGGCGGGACTGGACGCGCTGGAGATACCGCTGGCGCTCGGAACCACTGGCCGGGTCCAGCGGGCGTGGGACGCGACGTGGCCCAAGTTTGGTGCCTTTGCACTGATCCTGCTGGCATGGCAGGTCGCGGTGTGGACACATTGGAAGCCATTCATCCTGCAGACACCGGGTACGGTTGCCCGGCAGTTGGTGGATCTGTTGGGGACATCTTCATTCTGGACCTCTGCTGGTGTGACCTTTCATCACGCCGTCATAGGGTTTGGCATCGCCATCGCCCTGGGCGCGGTTGTGGGCACTGCCGTCACCCGGGTTTCGGTCCTGCGCGCTGCCCTCGGATCACTCATCACGGGAATGCAGACCATGCCGTCGGTCCTCTGGTTCCCATTGGCGGTGATGGTGTTCGGTCTCTCGTCGAATGCCATAGTGCTCATGATCGTGCTGGGATCTTCACCGGCTATTGCCAACGGTTTCATCTCGGGTATCGACCAGGTGCCCCCGGGTCTCACCCGCGCAGGTCGAATCCTCGGGGCCCGTGGGTTCGCCCTGCAACGCCACGTCGTGTTACCGGCTGCGTTGCCGGTGGTGCTCGGCAGCCTCAAACAGGGTTGGGCCTTTGCCTGGCACGCGCTCATGGCGGGCGAGTTCCTCATTCAGGTGGCCGGACAGGTCGGGTTGGGTGGACGGACCGAGAACGCCCAGACTCAGGGTTACTTCGCGGTGGTCGTGGCG
>JADGOI010000022.1 GCA_017883075.1 Acidimicrobiales bacterium | reverse complement strand
ACCCCGATGCCGGTGATGGCCACCCGGCGCCCAGCGATGGGACCGTCAGGACCGAAGCCGAGCAGCATTAGAGCTTTGCGGTGATCAGGTCGAATGCCTGACCAATGGTCTCGATGCCTTCGAGCTCGGTCTCCTCGACGGAAACATCGAAGGACTCTTCGAGGGCCATGACCAACTCGACCAGATCGAGACTGTCGGCGTCGAGATCTTCGGCGAACCGGGCCTCTTTGGTCACCTTGTCCGCCGGTACCTGCAGGACCTCCACCGCACACTCGCGGAACTTCTCAAATGCCTCGTCGTTGCTCACCGCATCGCTCCTTTGTCTCGGGTCTTGTTGTCGATAGATGGGACATCACATCCCCATGGCCAATCCGCCGTCGACCGGCACCACTGCTCCGGTGATGTATCCGGCTTCCTCGGAGGAGAGGAATCCGACCACCGCAGCGATCTCCTCGGGCCGGGCGATCCGGCCCAGCGGGACTTGTGATGCGAATGCCGTCTTACGCTCTTCTCCAAGTGCGGCGAGCATATCCGTCTCCACCAAGCCGGGGGCAATGACGTTGACGGTGATCGCCCGGCTGGCGACCTCCCGGGCCAAGGACCGGGCCATTCCCACCAGGCCCGCCTTGGCCGCCGCATAGTTGGCTTGGCCGGCAGACCCGATGAAGGCGCTGACCGACGACACGATGATGATTCGCCCTCGATGCTGCCGCACCATCTTACCCACCGCCCGTTTGGTCACCCTGAACACCCCGGTCAGGTTGGTGTCGATGACGTCGGACCACGATTCCTCGCTCATCCTCAGGACAAGCGTGTCACGGGTGATGCCGGCGTTGGCCACCAGCACCTCTACCGGCCCCCATGCCTCTTCGATGGCCCCATACGCCGCTTCCACCTGGGCCGGGTCGGTGACGTCGCAGGCCAAGGATAACAACCGGTCGGAGGGGCCGAGATCGTCCTCCACCACGCCTGAGCGCGAGGTGACGGCCACCCGGTCGCCCTGGGACAGGAACCACCGGGCGCAGGCCGAGCCAATCCCGCGTGAACCTCCGGTGATCAGGACGACTCTGCCGTCGGGACCGGCGTCATCGCCGGTCGGGGCCTCTGTCACCGGATCTCCTTGCCATGTCGGTCGGCGACCAATGTCGCCACTACGAAGCACCGCCGGCTGCCCGGATCCATGCCACCGGTTGGCCCTCACTCACCCGTTCACCCCGGACCGCCAACCATCGCACCAGAATGCCCTCGAATGGCGTGCGCACGTCGGTCACCCCTCCGACGGTGCCCACCCGGTCGCCGACGGACAGGAGCGATCCCGGCTCGGTACCGGCGCCACTCCCGGGCGCGGCGGTGGCGACTGCCAGAGCTGTCGTCTCCAGTGCGGCAAGTTGCACCTCGGGCTCGAACACTCCGGCTGAAGGACTCACGATCACCCGCTCGGAGGTATAGAGATGCTCACCCTGGTGGACCGGAGATGCGGCATTCCACACTTCGGGGCCGCCCACCGTGTCCATCAACTTATCGAGATCGTCAGGAACAGCGACGGCAACGGCGCGCACGTCGGGGATGGTCCGGCGCACCAGACCGGTCAGAACCCCACCGGGACCGAGTTCGGCGATGGCGGTGGCCCCTCGCCCAGCCAGGGTTTCGAGACTCTGTCGCCATCTGACCGGGCTGCACAGTTGAGCCGACAGCAGATCCGGCCATTCGGCCGGGTCGGTATGGACACGGGAGTCCACGTTTGCCACCACCTGCACCTCGGGGGAGTGGAACTGAACAGATGTAAGGCTGGCGCGGAGACGGGCCCGGGCTGGAAGCATCATGGGAGTGTGGAATGCTCCCGATACCGGGATGGGGAGCACCTTGCGGGCCCCGAGTTCCTTGGCCCGCTCGCCGCCTTTGGCCACGCCTTCGGTGGTACCGGCGATCACCACCTGTCCGGGAGCGTTGAAATTGGCGACCCATACATCGTCTTCCGCCAGCTGACAGGCGGATTCGGCGTCACCGTCGGCGATGCCGAGCAGGGCGGCCATGGTGCCCGGACGTTCGTCGGCCGCAAGTTGCATGGCGTTTCCGCGTTCAACCACCAGCCGGGTCCCGTCCGCGAATGAAAGTGCGCCCGATGCCACCAGGGCGCTGTACTCCCCGAGACTGTGACCGGCGCATGCTCCGGGGAACAGGCCCAGGCGTTCGACCGCGTCCAGGACGACCATGCTCATCACGAAGGTTGCGAGTTGGGCGTTGGCGGTCAGGGTCAGCTCATCCATCGGAGCGTCGAGCAAGAGGGCGGAAATATCCCGCCCCGCCAACTCCGATGCCTCGGTGGCCACTTCCCAGGAAGGGTGGTCGACCCAGGCGCGTCCCATTCCCGAACGCTGCGACCCTTGTCCGGGGAAGTTAAAGGCCAACACCTACGGGCTCCTCTCGGGTGTGTTCGAACCTTTCGACCACAACGGTGGGTCAAGTGTTACATGTCGGGGCCGAGTACTTCCGTGGTCACACGCCACCACGGACGGTCTCTCGAGATCCCCTCTCGGTTCCTCGGACCCTCCCCAGCATCGGTGCCCGGGGCGGGACTCGAACCCGCACGCCCTTTCGGACAATGGATTTTGAGTCCATCGCGTCTGCCATTCCGCCACCCGGGCCAATGGCGGACCAGCATATATCGCTGTCCGAAGGGCTCCGGGTCGGCGTGGCGCAAGGCTCGGGACGCCACGAAGCGCCAAACCGTAGGCTCCGAGCGTGATGACTCGTACGGATACGGGCACCCGACCCAACCGGGCGCTCTGATGGACACCATCCACGACCCGGCATTGGCATGGTCGAGGCTCGGAGACCGGACCGCGATCAGCCTCGATGCGATCGAGATCCGTCGGGTCGAGCTCCAACTCCGGGATCCTGTGCGCACCTCACGTGGCGTGCACGACCGCCGCCCGGTGATCCTGATTCGCCTGATCGGCACCGACCCGACCGGGGCGGTGGAGGGATGGGGCGAGTGTGCCGCCCTCGCTGACACCACCTATGACGCCGAGGATGCCACCACATCATTCGCCACCCTCGAACACAGCCTCTGCCCGGCACTCCTTTCGGTGACCGACTCGGCAGGGAGGATGCCCTCGTTAGGTGAGTTCGCAGCCCTACGAGATGTGCCCGCCACCTCGCTGGCCGGCGCGGCCCTGGAAATGGCCGTCGCCGATACCCACCTCCGTTCGAAAGACATTTCGTTTGCGGAGTTGTGCAACGTAGATTCCGATCCTGTCCCGGTCGGTGCGGTGGTGGGGGAGTGCAGCGACCTCACCGAGTTGGTCAACCAGGTGGACCGTTTGGTCGACGGGGGCTACCAACGAATCAAGATGAAGGTCGGCCGCGGTTCGGACGTCGATCCGATCGCCGCGGTTCGAAAGGCTCATCCCGGGTTGTTTCTTCAGGTGGACGCCAATGAGGACTACACCGAATCGGACATCGACCACCTGGCCGGTTTCGACCGGTTTGAGCTGGCCTGCCTCGAACAACCATTCCGCCGGGACGATCTTTCCGGTCATGTCCGTCTGGCCCAGCGGATGGCCACGCCGATCTGCCTGGACGAGAGCCTGCACTCTGTGGACATGGTGGTGTCGGCCCTGGAGATGGAAGCATGCTCGGTGGTGTGCCTGAAGCCGGCCCGCCTCGGGGGCATCGGCCCGGCCCTCGAGGTGATCCGACTCTGCTCGGCGGCGTCGGTACCCCTGTGGATCGGCGGGATGTTCGAAACCGGATTTGCCCGGGCGGTAAATGTGGTGGTGGGCGCGGTGTCCGGAACTCTGTGGCCTGGGGACCTGAGCCCGGCACACTCCTATCTCCGGGAAGACCTGATTGTTCAGTCGGCTCAGATGGCGGGTCCCCTCGAGGTCGTCCCAAGTCGGACGCCGGGAATGGGCCCGGCCGTTGACCAGGCGATGGTCGATCGTCACACCGTGAACATGGTGCGCCTCGAAACCGTCCCCGGGTCCCATTCTGGCGCCGGATGAACGTCTTGGTCCCGGTCGTGTCTACAATTGCCGACCCATGCATCGCTCAACCGTCGAACGTCGGCTCAAGGACGCCCACCAACGGCTGGCACGCGCCCGCATCGAGCTTGCCGTGCTCGACGAGCAGTTTGTCGTGGTCAGCGATATTGCTGACGACACCCGCCTCAAAGCATTGGTGGCGGAAACGCCGATAGCCTCACGGGAACACGATGAGGCCAGTCGGCACGCCGCAGCCATGGGGCGGACCCGTGAGGCGCTGCTGGCGTCCATCACCGAGCTGGAACAGCGGCAGAATGAGCTACTCGACCGACTGGTGGTCGGGCCTAGTTGAACGAGCCCATCATCGTTCCATTCCGAACGAGCAGTCTCACCGAGCAGGGGATCCCCTCGACAGGCAGAGGGAGAGGAGCAATTGCACCATGAGCAGACGCGTGGTCATAGCCGAAGACGAAGCCATTATCCGACTCGATCTGAAGGAGATCCTTCTGGCCGAGGGCTATGACGTCGTGGGGGAGACCGGTCGTGGGGATGAAGCCGTGGAGCTGGTGCGCCAACACGTTCCCGATCTGGTGATCCTCGACGTGAAGATGCCCGGGATCGACGGATTGTCGGCAGCTCGGGCGGTCCGGGACCTGGGCCAGAAGGTGGCGGTCCTCGTGCTCACCGCATTCAGTCAGCGAAACCTGATCGACGAGGCCCGCGATGCCGGCGTGGCCGCGTATCTGGTGAAACCGTTCCAACGCAGCCAGTTGGTCCCGGCCATCGACCAGGCCATGGCCCGGTGCCAACAGGAATGGGCCATTGACGCCGAGACGCGACCAGGGGGATCAGCCGACGATGCCAGCACCGACAGCCCGACGTCCGCCGAGGACAAACTCGAAACCCGCCGTATGGTGGACGGGGCCAAAGGGGTGTTGATGGAACAGTTCGGCATGACCGAGTCAGACGCGTTCGGGTTCATCCAGAAGACGGCCATGAGGACCCGGGCACGGATGATCGACGTGGCCCGCCAAGTGCTCGAAGGATCGCTCGTCCCGTAGGAAGGGCGATCCCTCGGCTATGGCCAGTGCGAACTCCACCACCAAGGGCACCGGCAGCCCACTCATCCTCCTGGACGGAATGTCGTTGGCCTTTCGGGCCTACTTCGCCCTTCCGCCCGATCTGACCACCAGCGCCGGCGTCGTCACCAACGCAGTCCATGGTTTCGCCTCCATGTTGGTCAACCTGGTGAGGGACCACCGACCATCGGGGCTGGCCGTAGCATTCGATCTTCCGGGAGGCACCTTCCGAGACGAGGTGGTCGACGATTACAAGGGCGGTCGGGCAGAGACTCCCGCAGATCTCATCGCACAGTTCGACATGATCCGGGCCCTCCTCGGGTCGCTGGCCATCCCTGTCGTCGATGCAGTCGGGTACGAGGCCGATGACGTGCTGGCCACGCTGGCCACGGAAGCCCGAGACCGATCACAGCCGGTGATCATCGTCACCGGCGATCGCGATGCATACCAGCTCGTCGAGGACCCCTTCATCCGGGTGTTGTACAACCGGCGCGGGGTGAGCGACTACGTCCTCTACGACGAGGTTGGCATCGAGGAGCGGACCGGGGTGAGGCCGCCGAAGTACCCGTTGTTGGCGGCGTTGCGAGGCGATCCGTCCGACAACCTTCCGGGTGTGCCCGGGGTGGGGGATAAGACGGCGGCGAAACTGGTCAACGAGTACGGCGATCTCGATTCGCTCTATGCCCACCTCGACGCGTTGTCACCCAAGCTGAGGGAGAACCTGGCCGCCCATGCCGACCGGGTCCGGATGAACGCCGAAGTGATCCCACTGGTCCGGAACGTCCCGCTGGACATCAGCGTCGATGATCTCGAGCTCGGCGGATGGGACACCGAGGTGGCCCGGGCCATGTTCGCCGAACTCGAGTTGCGAACGATATGGACCCGGTTCCAGACGGTCATGAACGACGGCCTCTTGGGTCCACCTCTCCCAGGAGGAAGTGCGGGGGGCGAGGCCGTGGACCCGGAACCGGGGGGCGAGGCCGGACGGGTCGAGGACCAACCCGCCTGGCTGGTCGCTCCGGACGTGATGGTTCCAAACGATGCCTCCTCCGCCATGGTCGGCCTCGACGGCATTGTCACCGGGGCCCGGTCGGGAACCGGCAACCTGGCCCTGTTTGCCCAATGGACCGGCGATCCGGGGAGGTCCTCCCTCCGGGCTCTGGCCCTGACACCCGAATCGGGACCAACCGAGACCCATCCGGTGCTGTATCTCCGAGGTGGCGGTGGATCCCCCGTGCTCGAAGATCCGAAGGTCATGTCGGCCCTGGCCGTCGCCGTCGGCGAAGGGGGATTGGGGGTGGTGGCCCACGATGTCAAAGAGTTGATGCGAAGCCTGCTCCCACTGGGCGTGGACATCGTGGGACTCGAGATGGACACCGCGGTAGCTGCCTATCTGCTCGATCCTTCCATCTCCAACTACCGCCTCATTGATCTGGCCAACCAACAGTTGGGCGTCACCGTCGACGATGGGCTGATCGGGCAGGGCACGTTCGCACTGGAAGATGACGAGCCCGCCGAAGTGGCGCCCATGGATGCAGAGGTGCTGAGGGCCACCCGGCTGGTCTCTGTGGTGGCGCGTCTGCGGTTCCCACTCGAGTCGGCCCTGGCCGCGGTGGGCGAAACGGCTCTCCACCACGACATCGAGAGGCCCCTGGTGCGGGTATTGGCACGGATGGAGGTCACCGGGGTCCCGGTGGACCGGGGGGTGTTGCACGCCATTGCTGCCGGTCTGGCCGATGAGTGTCGTGAGTTGGAGGCAACGATCCAGGAGCTGGCCGGTGGACCGTTCAATGTGAACTCAGTTCCCCAACTGCGGTCGGTGCTCTACGAGCGCCTCGGGCTCACCCCCACCCGCAAGACGAAGACCGGATTCTCCACCGATGCCCGGGCCCTCGAGCAACTCCGAGATCAGCACCCGGTGGTCGAGGCCCTGCTCCGGTATCGGGAGGTGGAAAAGCTCCGGTCCACCTACGGGGAGAGTCTGGCCGCCGAAGTGAGCAGCGACGGGCGGATTCATGCCACCTTCCGCCAGACCGTGGCTCGGACCGGGCGGCTCTCTTCGGACCGGCCGAATCTGCACAACATCCCGGTCCGCACCGAAGAGGGCCGGCGATTCCGCCAGGCCTTCGTTCCGTCGTCCGGGCGCCGGCTGCTGGTCGCCGACTACGACCAGGTGGAGTTGCGGGCCATTGCTCACCTTTCCGGTGATCCGGGCCTCACGTCTGCCTTCGCCGCAGGAGAGGACATCCACCGCACGGTGGCGTCTCAGGTATTCGGGATCGACAGGGATCGAGTGACCTCGGCGCAGCGCTCCACCGCCAAAATGGTCTCCTATGGCCTGGCCTATGGCATGGAGGCCTACGGCCTGTCCCAACGACTGGGAGTGCCGGTCGAAGAGGCACAGGGAATTCTCCGGGCGTTCTTCGAGGCATTCCCGGCCGTGCGTGACTACATGCAACGAACGGTGGCCGAGGCCCGGTCCACCGGTTACACGGTGACCGAATTCGGGCGCAGGCGCCTCCTTCCCGACCTTGTCGCCACCAACTACCAGGTCCGACAGGCCGCCGAGCGACAAGCGATGAACGCCGGGATCCAAGGTCTGGCTGCCGACCTGTTCAAAGTGGCACTGATCCGCCTCGATGCGGCACTCGAGGAGGGAAGGTATGCGTCTGATCTGGTCCTACAGGTTCACGACGAGGTCATCATCGACGTTGATCCGACCGAGGCCGAAGCGGTGGCGGACCTGACCGAAGTGGCCCTTACCGGGGCGGCGGCCCTGTCGGTTCCCCTGAAAGTGGCGATGGCCTGGGGTTCCTCCTGGGCGGAAGCAAAAGGAAGCTGAGCCTTCCATGGGCTAGGATCTTCATTCGGTCACAACCTCGTGGCCTCTGTCTTCATCTGCTTCGTCGTCATCGGCGGAGCGGGACCTGTCCGGAAAGCGAGCTACCTACTTCATGTCCGACGTATTGGCAGTACCCGGGGGCCCCGCCCTCCTGTCCTCGGAATCCATGGGCCATTTCGATGAGAACGGGGTCTATATCCCCCGCTCGATCACCGAAGATGACCTGGGCGGGGCGTCTCTCGAAGATGCCATGGCCGGCACCATCGTCGAGTTCGAGGATGGTGACCTCGTGCAGGGCACTGTGGTCAAAATCGACCGCGACGAAGTCCTCCTCGACATCGGATTCAAGTCCGAGGGTGTGGTGCCCGTACGCGAACTCTCGATCCGCAATGATGTGGATCCGTCCGAAATTGTCTCTCTGGGAGAGTCGATCGAGGCGCTTGTCCTGACCAAAGAGGACAAGGAAGGTCGGCTCATCCTCTCGAAGAAGCGGGCCCAGTACGAACGTGCATGGGGCACCATCGAGAAGCTGAAGGAAGCCGACGAGGTCGTCACCGGCCCGGTCATCGAAGTGGTCAAGGGCGGGCTCATCGTGGACATCGGTCTTCGTGGCTTCCTACCCGCGTCGCTGGTGGAACTCCGTCGTGTGCGTGAGCTCCAGCCGTATGTGGGCCGCACCATCGAGGCGAAGATCATCGAGCTCGACAGAAACCGTAACAACGTGGTGCTGTCCCGTCGGGCCTGGCTCGAAGAGACCCAAAAAGAGCAGCGGGGCGAATTCCTCGAGAACCTCAAGCCCGGCGAGCGTCGCCGCGGCACGGTGTCGTCAGTGGTCAATTTCGGTGCATTCGTCGACCTGGGCGGCATGGACGGACTCGTCCATGTGTCGGAATTGTCGTGGAAGCATGTCGATCACCCGTCTTCGGTGGTGGCGGTCGGTGACGAGATCGACGTCGAGGTGCTCGATGTCGATCTGTCCAAGGAACGGATCAGCCTGTCGCTCAAGGCCACCCAGTCCGACCCATGGCAGGAGTTCGCCAACTCTCACCAGATCGGCGAACTGGTCTACGGGCGTATCACCAAGCTTGTCCCCTTCGGTTCATTCGTGCAGGTTGGAGACGGCATCGAGGGCCTGGTCCATATCTCCGAGATGGCCGTGCACCATGTCGACCTGCCCGAGCAGGTAGTGGCACCGGGTGAGGAGTTGTGGGTCAAGATCATCGACATCGACCTCCAGCGCCGGCGGATCAGCTTGTCCATCAAGCAGGCGGCCGAGGGTGGCGAGGTGTCCGAGGAGTACCGCGAAGCATTCGGAGAACACGCTTACGACGCCGAGGGCAATTACATCGGTCCGTTCGAGTACACGGAGACCGAGTTCACGCCCGAAACCGAGGCCCAGGCGGCCTGGGCCGATTTTGTGGCCGAGCCCGGGACCGAAGAAGCCGCGACCGAGGGCGCCGAGGGCGAGCCGGCCGCGGTCGAGTCCGAGGCCGCCGTTGCGGAGACCGAGACAGTGACCGAGGCAACCGTGCCGACCGAGCCCGAGGCGGCTGCATCGGAGCCTGTGACGGAAACCGAGGTTGTTGCTGCGGCCGAGCCTGCTGCGGCCGAGCCTGCTATTGCAGCGCCTGTTGCTGTCGACGAATCTGTGCCGGCCGAAACCAACTGACGGTACGTGCACGTACGGCGCCCCGGATGGTCCGGGGCGGCAACTGGTGGGCTCTTTGGCCACCACCGAAAAGAACACGCTCAGATCGTGGGCATAGGCCCGCACCGTGTTCGGACGGGCTCGGCCCACCACGAACTCCAAGAACTGATCGACCAACTCGTGGCCAATTCTGTACTCGTGTTCACCGTCCGGACGGACGTGACACTCGAATGACGGACTCCACACCACCGCACACCTCCTTGTCGGGCTTGCACCCGAGGAGGATCCCCCGGATGCCTAGCCCAAGAGGTGGATCACCCGTATAACCGCTGATAGGTGGCAGGTTCGGATCACTGCTTGTGTTGCCCAGTCGCAGCTCAACTTGGTCGGTGGTAGACCCTGCACATGATGAGATCGACCCCGAAGCTCCCGGTATTGGTCTCGATCGCAGCCGTGTGTCTCGCCATGCTTCTTTCGAGCTGCGGAACCAGCTCACCTTCCAGCACATCTGCAAGCTCGTCGACCGCTCCACTGCACGTCACCTGGATGGATGGCTTCGCCGCTCCGGGCACCCCTGCCCAATACAACAAGGTAGGGATACTCAAAGTCGGACCCAGCAGTGCGAAGAACGTCTTGGTTCTCGAACCGGGCACTTCTGCCGGGAGCGCCTACTTCGTGCCCCTCGCCAAGTGGATCGTCTCGAGGACCAATGGCTGGCAGGTCTGGTCAGTCGAGCGTCGAGAGAACTTGCTCGAGGACCAGTCGGAGCTGGACTTGTACAAGGAACACAAGGTGACTACAACTCAGCTATTCAACTACTACCTCGGCTACCTGAAGGACCCGAGTATTGCGCACCACTTCCAGTCCATCCCTAGCTCGAGCGTCGAGTTCGCAAGCCAATGGGGAATGAACGTCGCCGTCCAGGATCTGCACGCGGTGATCGAGGCGGCGAAGAAGCTCGGTGGCCACGTGGTGCTCGGTGGCCACTCGCTTGGTGGATCGATGGTAACGGCCTATGCCACCTGGAACTTCGGTGGACGGGCCGGAGCCGCTGATCTTGCTGGTTTGGTCTACATCGACGGTGCCAGTGGCCCGACTCCAGTAAGCGCCCAGACGGCGACACAGGACCTCCAGGCACTTGGTGCACCAGGTGCGTCACCCTGGCTCTCGTTCGGGGGAATCTCCGCCCCCTACGCCGGACTGTTCGAAGCCACAGGATCAGCGTCTGCCCTTCTTGAGCCGAACGCACCTTCATTGGGACAAACCTCGGGACTTCTGCCATCTGACATCGTGCCACCGGTCCCCGTCACCAACGTGGGCCAGTATGGCTACGCCCTTAATCCAGCCACTTCCCCGCCGAGCCTGGTGGCTGCCCAAGCACACCTAGGACAGGGGATCGCCTCGATCGGCCCTGTCCATGGCTGGAACAGTTCAGGAGCCCTCACGCCCATCGACCGCTTCGCCACGATGTTCTCCGGTGCAGGTATCCAGGGTGTCGATGGTACCGAGTGGTACTTCCCCCAGCGGCTGACCGACGACGCAGGAGCGGTGGCGGATGGGAACGCCAATCCGGCCCAGAGCGTGCTCGGCGTCGACGCCACTATGGGTCACGCACTGCCCAAGAACCTCCTGATCTACGCTTTCGGCGCACACCTGGGAGGACAAACGGTGCTCGACGCTGCAAAGGTACTTGCTCGGCAATCGGATATTCCCATGGACAATCTGACCTTGGTCAACCGCCAGAGCACCTATGCCCACAATGACCCGGCCGGGGCATATCCGAACAACGTCTTCTTCCAAGACCTCGTGCCATTTCTGAAGAAGGTCACTTCACGCGGTTAGGTAGCGGCCACCATTGCTTTAGCGACTTGGTGAGAAGTGGTGCAATCCCGACCCTGAGCCCGGCGTGTGGTGGACCGACCTTCATCATCGGGGTGACTCTCGTATGAGGGATCGAGCCCGCTCGCCTTGTCCCACGGACATCCGGTGTTATGGGATAGATGCCTAACGGGCCAGGAACGGAAGCAACTCGGCCAGGAAAGAGTCCGGGCGACTGGTATGTACGTTGTGCCCGGCGTGGATCGTGACGAGGGTTGCACCGGAAATACCGTCAGCGAGGGAAGCGATCTGGTCTTGTGGAAGGTGGCTGTCAGTTCCACCGGCGATGACCAGCGTGCGTGCGGAAATGAGGCTCAAGTCCTCCCACCACACAGGGTTCATTGTGGCGGAGATCTTTGACTTCCCGGCATACCAGCGCGGCGACCGCACGGTCGTCCGTCTCGCCGACGGTGAGTCGGGGTTGTCGGACGGCCGGAGTGGAAGTGCGGGGTTCCGGTCAGTTGGGCGGGACAGGGTCGTCAATCGACTCTCGCGCCAGGCGGGTGAGCAGCTCGGCCAGCTCGACGTGGCGCTCGGGGGCCCAGTCGGCCACCAATTCGGAAAGGGTGTCACGTCGGGCCGCGGCGAGACGCTCGATGTCGAGTTGTCCTTGGTCGGTGAGGCTGAACCGGGGGATGTCCGGCGTGGCGTGTTCGACGTTCCCGTTCGATGCGACGAGGCCCTGCTCGACCAGGGCGTCGATGAGGGGCTCGAGGGAGGATGGTGGGACCCGCAGGTGCCGAGCGAGATCTCCCAGGTCGTCGGCAGGGCGATCGTGGAGGCGGAGCAGCATCCAGCAGCTGCGGGGGTCGAGGTCGAGCCCGGCTCGGGCGGCGAGGCGCTCGTAGGAGCGTTCCCGCCCTTCCCTACTCATCAGGACGCTGAGGGCCCGAGCGATCTCGTCGAGGGAGGAGCGCGCCGCGGGCATGGCAGTAGGGGCCAGGGTGTCGGCAGGGTTGGGTGCCTGAGTCGTCTTGCGGAGCGGAACTTCTTTGAGCAGCCAGGTCAGGGCAAAGGCGACCGCGGCGATGGGGACGGCGATAAGGAACACGGTGTGCAGTGATGCCGAGAAGGCATGGATGTAGCCGGCGTGAACGGCGGGGGGCAGCTTGGCGAGTGTGGCCGGGCTGGCCCCCGCAGAGCTGTGGAAACCGGCGGGGACCGGGGTACCGGCGAGGTAGTGGGTCAGGTTGCCGGTGAGCTGGTTGGCGAAGATGGCGCCGAACACCGCGGTTCCGAACGACCCTCCGATCGAGCGGAAGAAGGTGGCGCCCGCGGTGGCGACACCGAGGTCCTCGTAGGGGACGGCATTTTGGACGGCGATGACCAGAACCTGCATGACACCACCTATGCCCACGCCGAGCACGAACATGTACAACGAGCTGGCCAGGGTGCCGGTGTCGACCGTGAGGCGCGAGAGCAGGTACATCCCTACGGTCATCAGGGCCGTGCCGAGGATGGGGAAGATCTTGTAGCGGCCCCAGCGGGTGATCAGCACCCCCGAGGTGATCGAGGTGAGAAGCAGACCGGCCATGAGGGGTAGCAACTCGAGGCCGGAGCCGGTGGGGCTCGCACCCCGGACGATCTGCATGTACTGAGGCAGGTAGGTGATGGCGCCGAACATGGCGAAGCCGACGACGAAGCCGACGACACTGGTGACGGAGAACATTCGGTTGGCGAACAACTTGAGTGGGAGTACCGGCTCGGCCGCCCGGTGCTCCACCATGACGAAGATGGCCAGGAGCACGATGCTGCCGACTCCGAGGATGGCGATCGGCGCCGAAACCCAGGCGTAGGTGTTGCCTCCGAGGGTGGCGAGCAGAACCAGCCCGGTGGCCGCGCCGGCGAGCAGAATGGTGCCGAGGTAGTCGATGACGTGGTGGACCCGGGTGAGGGCACTCGGCAGCACGATGGTGGTCACCACCAGGGCGACGGCTCCGATCGGCAGGTTGATGTAGAAGATCCACCGCCAGGACAGGTTGGTCACGATGAACCCACCGACCAGGGGGCCGATCACACTGGTCACCCCGAACACGGCGCCGAAGAAGCCCATGTAGCGGCCCCGTTCGCGAGGCGAGACAACATCGCCGACGATCGCCTGGGCTCCGATCATGAGCCCGCCCCCTCCAATGCCCTGGAGGGCCCGGAATGCGATCAACTCGAGCATCGAGGTGCTCAGCCCGGCGAGGACGGAGCCAACGAGGAAGATGACGATGGAGGCTTGGAAGAAGCTCTTGCGACCGTAGAGGTCCCCGAGCTTGCCCCACAGCGGGGTGGAGGCCGTGGAGGCGAGCAGGTACGCGGTCACCACCCAGGACAGGTGCGACAACCCGTGCAGGTCGCCGGCGATGGTCGGCAAGGCGGTGGCGACGATGGTCTGGTCCAGCGAGGCCAACACCATTCCCAGCAGGAGGCCGCCGATGATCACCAGCACCCGGCGTTGGCTGATGGCCGGGCGGTCGTCTAGAAGAGGAATGCTGGACACGGGGCTCCCGTCGCTTTCGGTTCGCGACTGGGTTCCACCCGTCGCGTCGGTCGAGGGCGATGCCAGCCGCAGTCAGCACCAAGATGCACCCGAACACCTCGGGAATAGTTCCGGCGGTGTTCCCGACCAGGGCACCGGGCCCGAGGGAGACCATCCCGAGGAATGTCGGGATCGACCGCCATCACAAGTGCAGTGAGCTCAGCTTCGGTTGAGCCAAGGTTCACCGCCCGGTCCGAGTCTGTCGGCCTGGTCGCTTCCATGCCGGTGAAGACACCAGAGGATCTCAATGTGCGGCCCATCGGTCAATGCACTCGCTCAGGCGTCAGAACGGGTGAAGCGGGTCAAGGCCACGTAGACGAACACGACAGTGAACAGAGCGAACGTGGCCAGACCGTCCCAGTGGTCGAGGAATCCCTTGGTGGGCAGCTGAGCGGCCGCTTGGGCAGTTTGAAAGGGGAGGTGCTTGGAGATTGCTTTGGGCAGCAGGCCGGCCAGCGTCTGCTCGATGACCAGGGGCCAGACAAGTACGAGCGTGACGGCGAGTGCAGTGCTTCGTATCAGTGCCCCGACCGCAGCACCGAGAGCCGAGCCAAGGGCACACACGGTGACGTAGCCAAGGAGCGCCTGCCGGACCTGGTGATCGGAGAACAGAGCAGTGGGGAGGCCACGCTGATGCAGGATCGCCATGGTCATCGGGAACGAGATCGCCAGGTACACGACAGACGTGACCACCCCGACCAGGCCGAGGATGACGAGCTTGCTCAAGAACACGTCGATCCTTCTCGGCGATGCGGTGAGCGTCACCCGCATGGTGCCGAATCGGTACTCCTGGGTGAATGACTGGACGCCAAGGATGAGCAGGAAGTACAGCAGGAACGGATTGGTCACCGACCGGAGCGCAGTCCCAGAGGTGGCAGCCGGACCCAGTTTGACCAGCGCGGCAGTGAGCGCGGCCAGTCCGAGCGTCACCACAATTCCGGCAATGACGACGATGATGTTGGTCCGTACCGTGGAGAACTTGATCCACTCCGAACGCAGCACTCGTTTCATGGTGTGCCCTCAGGCGAAGAGGTGGGATCGTTGCCTGCCTTCGAGCGGTATTCCGTCGAATCGGCGGTGGCCTCCAAGAACGCCTCTTCGAGAGAGGCCGCCACCGATGCCAACTCGTGGAGTTCTATCCCGCTCCTGAAGGCAAGCTGTCCAATGGCCTCGGCATCGGCGCCCCTCACTTCGAGCGCCCCCTCTTCATCGACGCTGACGCTCGCCCCCAAGCCGACGAGCAAGTGCTTCAGCTGGTCGATCTGTGGCGACTTCACCTTCACCCTGTTGTGCTGGCTCTCGGCCACGAAGTCGGCCACGCTGCCCGCGGCGATGAGATGGCCCTGACCGATCACCACTACGTCGTCGGCCACCTGTGCCAGCTCGGAGAGCAGATGGCTCGAGACGAACACGCAGCGGCCATCGTCGGCCAACGAGCGCAGCAGGTCACGCATCCAGGCGATTCCTTCCGGGTCAAGTCCATTTGTCGGCTCGTCGAGTATGAGAATCCCCGGATCTCCGAGGAGGGCCAGAGCCAGGCCAAACCGTTGGGCCATGCCCAGGGAGTACCCGGCGGGGGAACGGTCAGCCTCACTGGCCAGTCCCACCATCTCCAACACTTCATCGATCCGCGCCCGGCTGATGTCGCCAGCGGCAGCCAGCATGCGCAGGTGGTTGCGCGCTGTGCGGGTGGCGTGAAAGGCCTTGGCCTCGATGAGCACGCCGACCTCTCGCATGGGATCTTTGAGATCGGGATAGGGGAGTCCCGAGATCGTGGCCGTGCCGGCATCGGGATGGTCCAACCCGAGCAGCATGCGCATCGTGGTCGACTTTCCGGCGCCGTTTGGACCGATGAATCCGGTGAACGTGCCCGGGTTGACCTCAAAGGAGAGGTCGTCGACGACGACCTTCTCGCCGTAGGACTTGGTGAGCCCCATCGCCCTGATCATCTCAACGCGCCCGGGAGCAGTTACTCACTCTGCCGGTGGTCACCGGGTCAAGGTATCACCGATCTGTCCAAAGCCGACTGCTTTCAAGAGAACCCCGCAACCCGGGTGCCGCGCCCAGACGACGAAGCCCACAGCGAGATTGAAGTTCGCAGCCCGTCTTGGATCAGATGGTCGGCGACACGCCGGGACCAATACGTCTGAAGAAGTTAGCCGAAAGGCCGGTATCGGCCGTCAGGCGGTCAGCCCTTACGGGTCTGTTCCTTTTCCTTTTTGGCCTGACGCTTCTCTTTGAGCGTCTTGCCGGTCTTTTTGGAGGCGGCCTTACGGGGAGACTTATCGGACATGTCAACCCCCTTTCCCTACGTGAAGCGTACTCCCGCCGGCAGCACCGAACCTGCTCAGAAGCGACAATGATGTTCTTGTTGCCGGATAGACGTGGCAGTTCTCACGGGCAGGCTCCCGACCGCCTGGGTGGGCAGATATCTCAAGCTGTTCGCGTTCGATCTGCCGGCCAACCGGGCCCGTCACGATCCCCACCCACTCCGCTCAGTTCCGAGGCGCCCCTCTTCCGGGCCCCGAGGTCACGGTGGGCGATGGAGCCGGGCCGGGCGGCCCTACGGGTCAGGCAGGGACTGTCGCCGCCGTACCGGCAGATTCCCGGATGAGCGGGAAGTGGCATGCCACCTGATGCCCGGGTGAGATCTCGTGGAGGAGCGGCTCCTCGCTGGTGCAACGTTCCTGGGCATAGGGACACCGTGTCCGGAAACGGCAACCCGAGGGGGGGTTGAGAGGCGAGGGCAGCTCGCCGGTGAGTGCCTGGTGGTCGGAGTGGTGATCGGGATCGGGCTCCGGGATCGATGCCATCAGTGCTTCGGTGTAGGGATGGGCGGGCGACCGGTAGAGCTCGTCGGATCCGGTGAGCTCTACCAACTTCCCGAGGTACATGACGGCCACCCGATCACTGACGTTCTTCACCACCGCCAAGTCGTGGGCGATGAAGACCATGGTGAGCCCGAACGCGGCTTTCAGGTCGGCGAGCAGATTGAGGATCTGTGCCTGGACGGAGACGTCCAAGGCCGAGACCGGCTCGTCGCAGATGAGCAGCGACGGCTTGGCCATCAGGGCACGTGCGATGCTGATGCGCTGGCACTGCCCACCGGAGAACTCCTGGGGCCGGCGGTCACCAGCGGTGTCGGGGTCGATGCCGACCGCCTCGAGCATGGTGCGAACCCGTTCTTCTCGCTCCGCCTTGGATCCGATGCCCCAAATGACCAACGGCTCGGCGACGATGTCGCGGATACGCCTCCGGGGATTCAGTGACGAGATCGGATCTTGAAAGATCATCTGCATCTTCGACCGCAACGCCCGCAACTCTCTTCCCGAGAGGTTGCCGAGGTCCTGCCCATTGAAGCGGACGGTGCCCGATGTCGCCTTTTGCACCTGAACCAGTGCCCGACCGGTGGTTGTCTTCCCGCAGCCTGACTCTCCGACCAACCCGAGTGTCTCACCCTTCTTGACCTCGAAGCTGACGTCGGTGACGGCTTGGACCCGTCCCTTGCCACTACGGAACTCGACCACCAGGTTCTCCACCTGAAGCACGGAGTTCGGCGTCGATGGGTCAACTGATCCGCCGGCCGGTGCGTCCGTCAGTGCGTCCGTCATGATGACGGAGCCTCATAATCGACCGCCGAAGCTGAACTTTTCGCGGAACCATCGGCCGGCATCCTGTCCACCAGCGGGAACCAGCAGGCAAAGACGTGGTCGGACGATGCGGCTGTCCGCAGTGGGGGATCGGACTCCCGGCACTTGTCCTGGGCGTAGGGGCACCGCGGTGCGAATCGACAACCCTTCGGGGGATGGATCAGGTCAGGGGGTCTACCCGCAATGGCCTGGAGTCGGGTCCCGCTCGGGTTGGCCAACCGGGGAATGGAGTCCATCAGCGCCCGTGTGTACGGCATGTGGGTGTGCGCAAACAGGGTGCGGGTCGGGGCTCGTTCGACGATGCGCCCCGCGTACATTACGGCAATCTCGTCGGCGCGTTTTGCCACCACCCCGAGGTCGTGCGTCACCAGAACGACCGCCATATGGCGTTCGCTCTGCATTGCTTCGAGCAGGTCGAGGATCTGCGCCTGCACTGACACGTCGAGCCCGGTGGTGGGTTCGTCAGCCAAGACCAGGCGGGGGGCACAAGCCAGGGCGATAGCGATCATGACCCGTTGGCGCATGCCTCCCGAGAGTTGGAACGGGTACCAACGCGCCCGTTCTTCGGGGGAGGGAATACCTACTGAACGGAGGAGCTCGACCGCTGTGGTATGGGCCTCTCTGCGATCCAGGCGCAGGTGCAGGCGGAGTGAATCGGTGATCTGCCTACCGATCCTGACCACCGGGTTGAGGGCGGTCATCGGGTCCTGGAAGATCATGCTCATCTGCGCCCCCCACACCTGGCGAAGCTGGGCCGGGGCCATGGTGGTCATCTCATGACCGGCGAACAGCACGGTTCCGCTACGGATGACATCTCGCGTCGGGAGGAGTCCCATGATCGACCGGGCCAGAACCGTCTTTCCCGAACCGGACTCACCAACTATGCCGAGTGTCTTCCCCCGGCCGACGGTCAGTGACACTCCATCGACCGCGTGCACCGTGCCACGGCCGGTGCGAAACGACGTGTGCAGATCATTCACCACCAACAAAGGATCGGCCAAGTCGGTGACGTCGGGGAACTCGAGGGTCCTGTCGGCGGGTCTCCCCGCACGGCGAGCGCTCACAGCAGGCCCTCCCGAACATCGAACCGCTGACGCAGGCGGTCCCCGATGAGGTTGATGGACAGCAACAACAAGAACATGGCGAGCGCCGGCCACATCAGGATGTACGGGTTGATACTCAGGTTTCCATTGGCGGTCCCCTCGGCGATCAGATTTCCCCACGAAGGAGTGGGAAGGGCAACGGAAAGGCCGAGGAAGGCCAACGACCCTTCGAGCACGATGACCCCGGCCACGGTGATCAGGCCGAAGGAGACTGCGGCCGGCATGACGTTGGGGAGGATCTCACGGAAAACGATTCTGGTGCCGGTGGCGCCCAGGGTACGCGCGGCTATGACGAAGTCGCGATTGGCAAATGCCAGCGACGAGGCGCGCACCACCCGGAACATGATCGGGACGGTGCCGACGCCGATGATGATGGTGATTTTGGCCAGGGTCTGACCCCAGAAGGCCACGATGGCGATAACGGCCACGATGGCCGGGAAGGCCAGGATCACGAACGAACCGGCATTGAGCGCGACGTCGAGCCTGCCGCCCTTGAAACCCGAGATGAGCCCGAGGGTGCCGCCGATGAGCATGCCGATGGCGACGGAGGCAAAACCCACCACCAACGAGACCCGGGCACCGAAGATGATCCGGCTGAGCAGGTCGCGCCCGAGGTCGTCAGTGCCCAGGATGTGGTGAATCCCCGGTGAGGCGTTGATGGCGGTGTAGTTCTGATGATTCGGGTTGGGGAGAGGCAGCCAGTTGGCGATGATGGCCATACTCGCCACCACGGCCACCCACACCAGGGCGAACCAGAAGAGTGCGCCCAAGGGTCGTTTGGCCAGGATGTCGTCGTCTACCGGCGGATCGGCCAGAGCGGTCGCCACCACGAGCGGTGGCGTCTGGCCTGGGAATATGCCGAGCGAACTGCTCACGCCCGGAGAGTGAAGTTTCCGCTCGTCAGCCATGGTTCACTCCCGTGTCACTCGTGGATCGACCACCGTGAACAGGAAGTCGATGATGAACTGCAGCACGACATAGGCGATCGCCACTACCAGCGCGATGCCTTGGACGATCAGATAGTCCCGTTGCTGCACGGCTTGGACGATGGAGTATCCCAAGCCGGGCATGGCAAAGAGGTATTCGACGATGAAGGTGCCGGCCAGCAGGGCACCGATGTTGACACCGGCCACCGCCAGCAGCGAGAAGGTGGAAGGGCGGAAGGCTTGACGCATCATGATCCGCCGGTCGGAGAGGCCCTTGGACCTGGCCATGGTGATGAAATCCTCCTGCAGGGTCATGATCAGGTCGGAGCGGAGCAATCGGTAATAGACAGCTATCGAGCCGGCGGTCAGGGCCAGACCGGGGAGGATCATGTCGTGGAGGTTGGTGGCCGGGTTCTGGCTGAAAGGGACGTACCCGGTGGCGGGAAACCAGTGGAGGCCGACGGCAAAGATGGCCACCAATATCGGCGCTATCAAGAAGGGGGGAAGGGCAAGCAACCCGAACGTCCCGGTGGTGGCGATGTTGTCGAGTGGCCGGTTGGGTCGACGAGCGGTGATGAGCGCCACCGGGATGGCCACCGCGAACGCCACCACCTGGGAAATGATGATGAGTTCGACATCGATCGGAAATCCGCTGGCGATGACGTGCCCCACGGTCTCGCGGGTGAGGTACGACTGCCCGAGATTGCCGTGGAGGGCGTGGATCAGCCAGATCCAGTACTGGTGGTAGATCGGTGTGTTGAGGCCCAGCTGGTGCAGGAGGATTTGCCGGTTGGCGGCAGTGTCGTTGCCACCGAGGATGATGCTGGTCGGGTCACCGGGCAAGAGGTGGACCAACAAGAACACCAATACCGAAATGATGAAGGCCACGACAACCAACTGTGCGAGTCGTTTGAGGACGTAGCTGAGCATCGAACTATCGAAGGCGACCGGTTACCCGGCCGCCTACCCGGCCATCCAGATCTGGGTGGGAAAGAAGATGCCGTTGTCGAACGGCTGACCCGGGGATCCGTCGGGGAGTACCGGATTGGCGAAGTTCTGGATCCGAGTGTCGCCAACCGCCGACCAGACGGTCTGACCCAACCAGATATAGGGAAGGTCCTGGGCCAGCCGCTCATTCACGGTTTGATAGGCCTTGATGCGGGTAGCCGGGTCCGGGCTCCTACGCCCGGACAGGAGGGCGGTCTCGATCTGTGGGTCTGAGTTCCGGGAGAAATTCAGGGAGATCTGGCCCGGAGGGGCCACCGTCGTGGTACTCCACCACACGTAGTTGATGTCAGGATCGGGGACGGCGTACTGCTCCAAGGTGTATGCCTGAAAGTTCCCCGTGACGACGTTGGAGATGAGCTCGGCTTGTTCGATGGTCTTGACGCTGATAGTGAAACCGACCGCCTCCCACATCTGCTGGAGCACCTGAGTCACCTTGATGTCGCGTGAGTCGGGGACGGTGACCAGTTCGATGGTTGGCGTGCCGTGTTGCTGTTTATAGGCAGAAACCAATGTCTTGGCCCCGGTGGGGTCGAAGGCTGGATAGCCGGTATCGCTGTAGTACTTGGACCCCTTGGGGAAGAGCCCATTGGCCGGCTCGGAGAGCCCGCCGCCGAAGAGCTTTACGACCTGGGCCCGGTCGGTGGCCTTGGCCAGTGCCTGGCGAACCCGGAGATCGTTGGTCGGCGGGCTGGCACAGTTCAAGATGATGAAGTCCACATCGGGCTCGCCGATGGTGGTGGACAGACTGTCGACCACCTGGTAAGAGGACTGGCCGGTGAAGTGATTCACGGTGACCGGGTCGGCCGACAGGATCAGATCCACGCCTCCGGTCTTGAGGGTCGCCTCCCGCTGGGTGGTGTCGGGGATGGGCCGGAAGGTAATCGAATCGAGGTGAGGAAACCCGCTTCGCCAGTAGCGAGGGTTCCGGGTCGCGGTGAAGTGGTCGTTGGGCTGCCAGTTGTCGTAGATGAACGGGCCGGTACCGATCGGGTGGGGAGGCGTCATCGGCGATTTGGATGCGGCGTCGAGCATGGCTTGGCCCACCACATAGCCAACCTGGGTTGCGAGGGACGCGGGAAGCGACACGAAGGGATCGGCGAAGTTGTACACCACCGTCAGCGGATCGGTGATGGTGACCGAAGTGATCGGCTTCAAGGCGATCCCGGTCAGCGCTGACGCCTTCAGGGCGTCGAAGTTGGCCTTGACCACCGCGGAGGTCAGGGGCGATCCGTCGTGGAAGGTGATACCGGAACGGAGTTTCAGCGTCCAGGCGGTGTACGTCGAGTTGGGGGTGACGGACTCGGCCAGATACGGCCTGATCGAACCATCGGCCGCCACCGCGGTCAGTGGGTCGTAGATGGTATTGGCATAGAGAAAACCATTGTTGTCCCAGTGGTTGGTCGGAGGGAAGAACCCGTCGATGTCGGCAGTGGTCCCGATGACCGCCGTGCCACCGCGCTTGGGTGTTCCCGTAGAGACCCCTGCCTTGCCACCTTTGTTGGAACCGGTCGTCGTACCCGGTCCCGAAGAACCTGACGAACAACCGGCCAACCCGGCCGATGCGCCGGCCCCGACCAGAATGATCCCGCCGGTTGCTGCCCCCCGGGACAGGAATAACCGCCGACTCATTGGATTAGGCGTTGTCACTGTTTGCCCCCTTCATGTTCCGGCCCCCCGTAACCACATGTGGCACTGCCGAACATTGCCACACATGGGGCCGACTGGTGGGCAGGCTACTTCTCGGGACCTGTGGCGTGGGGGTCATCATGGCTGAAGATGCGGCGAAAGGTCACGAATCCACCCGGTGGCCGGTCCTGGGTACCATGCGGGCCATGGATATGGTTTCGAACGGGACCGCGTCGGCGTCCCCGCCCGAAACGGATGCGCCAACCGATGGTTCAGGGCTTCACGGGTCGACTCAGGTCTGGACGGGCATCCCTGCCCCGGATGCCGCTGCGACCGACCGGGTGCAGCAACGAGAAAGGCCATTTGGGCGGGGCCTCACCATCTGGCTCGGCGGGGCGACGGTGGTCATCCTCGTGGTGGCTTTGGTTCTTCGGTTTTGGACCCGTTCCGATCTATGGCTCGACGAGGCACTGACCGTCAACATCGCCAAGCAGCCGCTGCACGCACTCCCGTCGTATCTGAAGCGAGACGGCGCGCCGCCACTGTTCTATGTGCTTCTACACGTGTGGATGGGGTTCTTTGGGACTTCGGACCTGGCAGTCAGGTCCTTGTCAGGGGTGATCGGGGTGGTCACGGTTCCGCTGGTGTGGCTGGCCGGACGCCGGATGGGAGGACGCACTGTCGGGTGGGCGGCCATGCTGTTGGTCGCCACGTCGCCATTTGCTGTTCGCTACGACACCGAGACCCGCATGTACGCCTTGGTGACACTGTTGACGGTGCTCGGGTTCCTGGCGCTTCACCGCATGTTGGACCGGCCCCGACCGGGCAACCTGGCGGCGGTGGCCGGGGTCACGGGGCTTCTGCTCTACAGCCACTATTGGTCGTTCTACCTTCTCGGCACCACCTTGCTCTGGTTGGGGTGGCAGGCGTGGCGTGGACGCCCACAATGGCGACGCCCCTCGCGACTGGGCCTGGTGGCCATGGCCATCGGCGGTCTGAGTTTCGCCCCGTGGGTCCCGATCTTCCTCTACCAGTCGGCACACACCGGCACTCCGTGGGCCACCCCCGCCAACTTTGCCGCCATGGTGAACGCGGTGGCGTCCTTTGCCGGTGGGGGCTCCAACCAAGGCCGTGCCCTGGCGCTCATCTACTTCGCCCTCCTCGGGCTCGGCGTGTTCGGGCTCGCCACCGATCGACGCCATATCGAGCTCGACATCAGAACCCGTCCCCTCGGCCGACCACTGGCTGTGATCGTGGTGGGCACGTTGGCGGCTGCCATCGTCGGCGGCTTCCTGTCCAACAGTGCCTTTGACGCCCGCTACGCGTCAGTGGTGTTCGTGCCGGTGGTCCTGTTGGTTGCCATTGGGCTGAACACGTTCCTCGACCGACGGGTGAGGACCACCATTGTGGCCATAGCCATCATTTCGGGCCTGGTTGCCTCGTTTGCGAACGTCGTCACGAATCGGACACAGGCCGGCAAAGTCGCTGCGGCCATGAGTACCCGGGCGCATCCCGGAGATATTGTCGCCTACTGCCCCGACCAGCTGGGTCCGGCGGTCGACAGGCTGTTGCCGGATGGCCGGTACCGGCAGATCACCTTTCCTCGGGGCACGGGCCCGACCTTCGTCAACTGGGTCGACTACGCCAAGTCCGCCCATTCCGGATCACCGGCCTCATTCGCGGTTCAGGTCGAATCCATGGCCGGTTCGATGCATCAGATCTTCGTGGTGTGGGCGCCCGGGTACCAGTCGATGGGGACCAAATGCGAACAGATCGTCAACACGTTGCAGAACGATCCGCGGTACCAGGTCCACGGTCTGGTGGTGGGGATCAATGCCCAGTTCTACCAACCCATGTACCTGTATCAGTTCGTCCCGACGAAATCCTGACCGTTAGGTGAGCCGAGAGACACGCTTTCCCCACGGATCTTCGGCCGACCCTTCGAAGCCGGCGGACATGCCCGGTCTTCGTCGATTCGCCCGGGCGGTGGTTCTGGTGCTTCCGGCGTGGGTGACGGCCCGAGTGGTGGTGGCAGCGGCATTGATCGTCGCCCATCACATCGTGGGCCGGGTGCGCCCCGGCAACCCGGGTGCGGCGCTACGGGTCCACCAGGGGTTGCTGGGATGGGACGCCGGCTGGTATCAGTCGATCGCCATCCATGGGTACGCGGGGTCGGGGGAACAGTCACTCCGGTTCTTTCCGGCCTTCCCCCTGGCCGGACGGCTGATCGGGTGGATTCCGGGCATGGGCCCGGGCATCGGATTGCTCATCTTGTCGAGCCTCTGTGCCCTGGCGGCGATGGCGGCCTTGTGGATTCTGGTCGAACGCGAGTTCGGCGACAGCGATCTGGCTCGGCGCAGCGTATGGCTGCTGGCCCTCGCCCCACCGGCCTTCACCCTGGTGATGGGGTACGCCGAGGGAGCCCTGTTGCTCTGTACGACGGTGACGTTTCTGGCCATCCGCAGTGGCCGGTGGTGGTGGGCGGCAGCAGCCGGAGTGGTTGCCGGCGCGCTGCGTCCGATCGGACTGCTCCTCATCATTCCCGTGGTGATCGAGGTGTTCCGCGCCGGTAGATCGGAGGGATCGGCCGACGTTCCGGCCCCCCCCGTCCCTGCTGTGGTCTCTCGGCTTGCTGCCGTAGTGGCCCCGGTTGTGGGCATGGCCGCCTATCTGGCCTGGGTCAGCGCCTCGTTCGGGGACCCGCTGTTACCGTTCCGGGTACAGGACCAGGCCGGGCATCGGGGGGCGATTACCTCACCATTGGCGTCGATGGGCAGCAATCTGGTGGCGGTGATCCATGGCCACCACCTGGGGAGTGCCCTCCATGTCCCGTGGGTGGTTCTCTGTGTGATGCTGCTGGTGGTGGCGTTCCGTCGGCTCCCGCTGTCCTACGGCTTCTTTGCCGCCGGAATCCTGGTGGTGTCGGTCGCCTCCTCCAATCTCGATTCGTTCGAACGATACGCACTGAGCGGGTTCCCTCTGGTGATTGCGGCCTCGACCCTGACTTCCCGACGGGGCGTGGAACGCATCGTCCTGGCATTGGCGGCCCTGGGCATGGTCGGGTACTCACTTCTCGCCTTCCTGGGCGTGTCGGTCCCCTGACCGCGCGGTTGTACCCCTGCTCTTGCGGAGAGGAGGAGAAGGTACTGTTCCCGTGGGAACTGCGTCAGGTAAGCCTGGGTAACGACTCACCCGGATGCCGTACCGACGCGAACGGGTCTTTATCAGAAGGAACGGATTGCACCTAGTGGGACCATCGAAGAACAGCGCAACCGAGATCCACACCGCCGGGCCACCCACTTCTCCACCTGATCCGGTCGTCGTCATCGGCGCGGGTCCTGCCGGTCTGACCGCGGCCTATGAACTGGTGAAGGCGGGCGAACCGGTCATTGTGATAGAGGCTGATTCGGTCGTGGGAGGTATCAGTCGAACGGTGGAACGGGATGGGTGGAGGTTCGATATCGGTGGCCACCGTTTCTTCACCAAGGTCATCCCGGTACAGGAGTTCTGGCACCAGATTCTCCCACCCGAGGACTTTCTCCTGCGCCCCCGGATGAGTCGGATCTTCTACGGCGGCAAGTATTACGACTACCCGATCAAATTGACGAACGCGCTTTCGAACCTCGGACTCGTCGAGGCATTTCGGTGCGGTCTTTCGTTTCTGTGGGTCCGGATCCGACCGCCAAAGGATCTATCGACCCTTGAGGGATACATCGTCTCCAACTACGGATGGCGCCTGTATCGGCACTTCTTCAAGACCTACAACGAAAAGGTCTGGGGAGTCTCCGCCTCGGAGATCTCGGCAGACTGGGGTGCGCAACGCATCAAGGGAATGTCGATGTGGAATGCGGTGTGGGAGCCGATTCGGGCATCGGTGGCCGGCAAACGCCGGAACAAGTCGAAACAGGTGACCAGCCTCATCGAGGAATTCGAATATCCGAAGTTCGGTCCCGGCATGATGTGGGAACGGTGTGCCGAACAGGTCATTGCCCAGGGTGGAGAGGTTCGGATGGAGACCAAGGTCACCGCCGTTCATGTGGAGGACGGCAACGCGGTGGCAGCCACCGTCACGTCGGATGGGTCCACCACCCGAGTGCCGGCATCGCACGTGATTTCATCGATGCCCTTTACTGAACTGGCCCGGATTGTCGACCCACCCGTACCCGACGAGGTGCTCGCCGCCGCCTCCGACCTTCATTACCGGGATTTCCTGACGGTGGCACTGGTGATCCCCGAGAACCGGGGATTTCCCGACAACTGGATCTATATCCACGCTCCTGACGTGAGAGTCGGGCGCATCCAGAACTTCGGATCATGGTCCCCGTTTCTGGTCAAAGATGGCCGCACCTGTTTGGGTATGGAGTATTTCGTGTTCGAGGGAGATGACCTCTGGACGAGCAGCGACGACGAGCTGGTGGCGTTGGGTACCAAAGAGTTGGCCGCCATCGGACTGGTCGATGCATCCGACATCGAAGCCGGGTACGTGGTGCGAATGCCCAAGGCATATCCGGTCTATGACGACGTATACCGAGACAATGTGGATGTACTTCGCCGCTGGTTCGAGGACAACGCGCCCAACGTTCACCCGGTGGGTCGGAACGGCATGCACAAATACAACAACCAGGACCACTCGATGTACACGGCCATGTTGACGGTGGAGAACATCCGCGGGGCGCATCACGACATCTGGTCGGTCAATGTGGAAGAGGAATACCACGAGGTGAAAGACGTCCGGGATCGAACAGG
>JADGOI010000094.1 GCA_017883075.1 Acidimicrobiales bacterium | reverse complement strand
GACAGCACCATGCCGGCCACGATCATCAGGACGAAGTAAGCGCGTTGGTGCCATTTCACCAATGCCGCGGCCAGAAATGCCAATGTCGGAACCGCAAAGCTGAGACCCACCAGCCACAGGTTCTGGGTGTACGCCACCGACGCCTGGGTCCAACTGCCGACCCGGTCCGACCCGTAGAAGTACCAGTAGCCAAGGCCGCGGATCACCTCCGAGGCCAGCGAAGTCGAACTGGTGACGGGGACGGTCTCGGTGTATTTGAGGACGTTGACGCCATAGGCCGCCTCTACCTGGAGGGCGATCGCCCACCACAGGGAGACCAGGGCACTGAGGAGTCCGATTCTCCATGCCACCCCCCAGGCTCTTCGCCAGCTGGTATCCCGGGCGATGAGCACCGAATAGGGAAGCCACAGTGCCGGAGCGATGCCCACATAGAGGATGGAACTGGCGTTGATCCCGCTCACCAGGGCAACCACCAAGGCGAACAGGGCCGGGTATCTCCATCCTCCACGTCGGAGCGCCAGGATCACGAACGCCACCATCCACGGAAGACCGGCCCACGGCATCAGAATGGCCGAGATCCTCCCGGCGTACTGCAGCACGTAGGGAGTGAACATGAATCCAATCGACGCCACATACCGTCCCGGACCGGTGAGCCCGACGGCCCGGCACAGATACAGGGTTCCGGCTCCGGCTGCGAACAGCAGCACCCCCATCCACAGGCGCTGGGCCATCCACAGATGAACGTGGAGTTCGGCCATGGCCCAGTAGAACGGGCCCATCGGGAGCAGGTAGCCGATGTTCTCGTGGGTGACGGTTCCGAGCGCCACAGAGGGATCCCACAGGGAGATCGCCTGGCGCACATAGCGGGCCGGGTCGAGGTAGAGGTACGTCTTGGTGTCGTCGGTCACCACCCCCGGCCGGGACGTCAACATCGGGATGAACGCCAGTAGGGCCAAGGCCAGGTAGTCGACGGTGGCCCTCAACCGGCTTGTCGACCGCAGCTGCCGGTAGGCGTCGCCCACCCGCCCTCGGTGGGCGCCTGTAGGCGCGGGAGGAGAAGGTTGGAGATCCGACACGAGTGATCGGTAGTGTAAACAACCAATCCACCCTGATCGCGTCAAGGTCGACCAGTGGGTTGTCAAGGGACTGAACAGGGAAATCTCGACCCGAGATGAGGGACTACCGAATGGCCGACGGAAACCAGCCTCCGGGCACGAGAGGATCAGAAGAGGTGGTCGGCACTCGGGGCAAGCGCCTCACCGGTGAGCGCCCCATGGAAGGCGTGACGCCGGATTCGCTGCTGGCCCTGCATGCTGCGGGCTACCGGACCGTGATCGAACGCATGGGCTCCGGGACGGTGCTCGATGTCGGCTGTGGACAAGGTTTCGAATCAGCGCGTTTCTTGTCCGACGATCGATCGGTCGTGGGCATTGACTACAGTTCCGATGCGGTCGCCTTCGCCCGATCCCGTTGGGCGAGTGCCGGCCTATCGGTGGCTCAGATGAACGCCCTGTCCCTCGGCCTGGCGGAGGGGAGCTTCCAGTGGGCATGTTCGTCGCATCTCATCGAGCATTTCCGCGATCCGGAGAGTCACGTCCGCGAGTTGGCCCGTGTGCTGGCCGATGACGGAACTGCCTTCTTCCTCACTCCGAATGCTCCCGCCGACTTTGAGAACCCGTTTCACATCCACCTGTTCGAGCCCCTCGAGCTACGTTCCCTCCTCGGGCGTTACTTCCACGACGTAACTGTCCAGGGTCTCGATGCCGTTCCCCATGTGAAGGCTGACTTCACTGCCCGCCGGGTGAAGGCCAACAAGGTGCTCCGGCTCGACGTCCTGAAGCTCAGGCATCGCATCCCCCGGTCGTGGTACATCGCCGCCTATACCAGGATGCTTCCGGTGGCCTACAAATTGATCGCCCGGGGGGATTCAGGTGGCCTGACGGGAATCACTGCCGACGATTTTTCGGTGACCGATCAGTTGGACAGCACCACCATGGTCCTCTTTGCCACGGGGTCACGTCCCCGTCGTGCCGGCTGAGAGGCCATCCAACATGCTGACTGTAGGGCTGACCGGGGGCATCGGGGCGGGAAAATCGACGGTGGGGGACCTGTTGGTCGCGAAAGGGGCGATCCTGGTCGACGCTGACCGGATTGCGCGGGAGGTGGTCGCCCCCGGTGGCCCCGCCTACCAGCCCATGATCGATCGATTCGGCACCGGGATCCTCGATGCCGACGGAAACATCGACCGTCCGGCTGTGGCCGCAATTGTCTTTGGTGACCCGGAGGCGCTCGCCGCTCTCAACGCCATCACCCACCCGGCCATCGGGGTGGCCATGATGCAGCGAAAGGACGGGTTCGCCGCCACCGACGACATCGTCATCTTGGATATTCCTCTGTTGAAAGAGGCGCATCGCCAAATGCTGTCGTTGGCCGCCGTGGTGGTGGTGGACACCCCGACGGAGGTCGCCCTCGATCGGCTGATCACGATACGGGGCATGTCCAAAGAGGATGCCGAGGCCCGCATCGCATCACAGATTGATCGCCACACCCGGCTTCAGGGCGCCGATCTGGTAGTGGACAACTCCGGTGATGAGCGACATCTGGCTAAAGAGGTCGACCGCACGTGGGACGCTCTGGTAGAGCTGCGGAATGGGGCCAACCCCTGAACGCCTGGACGGAGTCGGCGTAACCTCCCGGTACCATCGACGCCGTGCCTGACTTCGAGGTTGTCTCCCCGTTCAGCCCCTCGGGCGACCAACCCCAGGCCATCAGCGGTCTGGTGGCCGGAGTAGAGCGCGGGGACCGGTACCAGACTCTCTTGGGGATCACCGGCTCGGGGAAGACCGCCACCATCGCCTGGACGATCGAGGCCTTGCAGCGTCCGACCCTGATCATCGAGCCCAACAAATCACTGGCTGCCCAGTTGGCGGCAGAGCTGAAAGGGTTCTTCCCCGGCAGCCGGGTCGAATATTTTGTCTCGTATTACGACTACTACCAGCCCGAGGCGTATGTCCCCTCGTCGGATACCTATATCGAGAAGGACTCGTCCATCAACGATGAGATAGACCGGTTACGCCACGCCAGCACGTCGTCGCTGCTCCTGCGGCGGGACACCATCGTGGTGGCGTCGGTGTCGTGCATCTACGGGCTCGGGTCCCCGGAGGAGTACCGCAACCGGATAGTGGTGCTGCATCCCGGAGAGGTCCACGATCAGCGCTCGCTCCTCAGGCGCCTCGTCGAGCTCCAGTACACCCGCAATGATGTGACGCTGACCCGCGGCCAGTTTCGGGCCAGAGGCGACACGATCGAGATTCACGCCGCCTACGAGGAGCAGGCGGTGCGCATCGAGTTCTTCGGCGATACCGTCGAACGGATCCGCCCCTTCGACGTGATGACCGGCGAGATCGGTGAGGACCTCGAAGAGCTGGTGGTCTTCGCCAAGACGCATTACGGCACCGGTGACGAGAAGATGCGTAAAGGCATCATCGGTATCGAATCGGAGCTTCGGGAACGTCTGGGCGAACTCGAGGAGGCCGGCAAACTCCTCGAGGCTCAGCGGCTACGGATGCGAACCGAGTACGACCTCGAGATGCTGGCGGAGACCGGGGTATGCAGCGGGGTGGAGAACTACAGCCGCCATCTCGACGGACGGAAGCCGGGCGAGGCACCGTTCACCCTCCTCGACTTCTTCCCGAAGGACTTCCTGGTGGTGCTCGACGAGAGCCACGTGGCTGTCCCACAGCTCCGGGGCCAGTACGCCGGAGATCGATCTCGCAAGGAGACCCTTGTCGACCATGGCTTCCGTCTGCCGTCCGCCATGGACAACCGCCCGCTCCGGTTCGAGGAGTTCATCGAGCGCACCGGACAGACCATCATGTTGTCGGCGACCCCGGGGCCCTGGGAGTTCGAGCACAGCACTCAGGTGGTAGAGCAGGTGATCCGACCCACCGGCCTCCTCGACCCCGAAGTGGACATCAGGCCCACCACCGGACAGATCGATGATCTCCGGGAGCGGATCGACACCACCGTGGCCGCCGGATCGAGGGTGCTGGTGACCACGTTGACCAAGAAGATGGCGGAAGACCTGACTGCCTATCTGGCCGAACACGGGGTGCGGGTCGAGTATCTCCATTCCGATGTGGACACCATGGCCCGCATCGAGCTGCTCCGCGAGCTCCGCCTGGGTGTGTTCGATGTTCTGGTCGGTATCAACCTTCTGCGGGAGGGCCTCGATCTGCCTGAAGTGGCCCTGGTGGCAATTCTGGATGCCGACAAGGAGGGCTTCTTGCGCTCGGCGTCATCCCTCATCCAGACCATGGGGCGAGCCGCCCGCAACGTACATGGCCGGGTGATCATGTACGCCGATACCGTCACCGACTCGATGACCAGAGCGATCGGGGAGACCCAAAGGCGGCGGGCCCGCCAGATCGCCTACAACGAAGAGCACGGAATCGATCCGCAGACCATCACCAAAGCGGTATCTGACATCCTCAGCCGGGTCAGAAGCGACGGAAGTGGCTCGTCGGCTCCCGGCTCGGGCCGCAATCGGCGTTCCGGTTCCGACCGGCGCCCCGAACGACGTCCCGGTGGTGTCGATCCTCGAGCGGTTGCGGCCGAGTTGGCGGGCGCCATCGGGCCCGACGCCGATGAGCTCTCCAGCCTCATCCATCAACTGGATCTCGAGATGCTGCGGGCCGCCGAGGAACTGCGTTTCGAGGAGGCGGCGCTCCTCCGTGACGAGGTGACCGAGCTCCGGGCCCTCCTGGTCCGAGACCCGGTGGATGGTTCGGCTGTACCGGCGGGGCAGACGGCCGACGTCGACGTGCCGGCCGACATGTGATCGCCCGGACCGGAGCACCGCACCGGTATCCTCACCGCCATGGCTGATCGATTGGTGGTACGGGGCGCCCGAGAGCACAACCTCCAAGATGTATCCCTCGACCTGCCCCGGGATCGTTTGATCGTCTTCACCGGGCTTTCCGGGTCGGGAAAGTCGTCGCTGGCCTTCGACACCATCTATGCCGAGGGACAGCGCCGGTATGTGGAGTCACTTTCGGCCTATGCCCGTCAGTTCCTCGGTCAGATGGACAAGCCCGATGTCGACTTCATCGAAGGCCTGTCGCCAGCCATCGCCATCGACCAGAAATCCGCTTCCCGCAACCCTCGATCGACTGTCGGGACTGTCACCGAGGTCTACGACTATCTGCGGCTTCTCTACGCCCGGATCGGGAAACCCCATTGTCCGATCTGTGGGAGGCCAGTGGCCAGACAGAGCCCCCAGCAGATCGTCGACCGGATATTGGCCATGGAGGAGGGAACCCGGTTTCTGGTGCTGGCTCCGGTGGTCCGGGGCCGAAAAGGGGAGTACAGCAGTCTCCTCGATGACTTTGCCAAACAGGGGTTCGCCCGGGTCCGAGTGGACGGTGACACCGTTGAACTGGCCGACCGGTCCGAAGTGGACCTGGCTCGGTACGAACAGCACACCATCGAAGTGGTGGTCGACCGGCTCGTCCGGCGCAACGACATACGCCGGCGGTTGACCGAATCGCTCGAGGCAGCTTTGGCCCTGGCCGAAGGGGTGGCGGAAATCGTGGTCCTCGATGCCGATGGCACCGAGGAGGAGGCCATCACCTTCAGCCAGCATCTGGCCTGCACCCACTGCGGAACCAGCTTCGAGGATCCATCGCCCCGGAACTTCTCGTTCAACTCGCCCTACGGCGCCTGCGCCGCCTGTGCCGGACTCGGGACCAAGTTCGAGGTCGATCCGGAATTGGTGGTGCCCGATCCGACCAAATCGCTGTCGGATGGCGCTCTGGCTCCATGGTCGGGCGCCCGCAGTGAGTACTTCACCCGGGTGGTCGAGGCGGCAGCGGAGTTGGGCGACTTTTCGATCGACGAGCCGTGGGAGAAGCTCACCAAGGCCGACAAGAAGCTGATCCTGTACGGAGCCGGAGCCAAGCAGGTGCATCTCAAGTACCGGAATCGATACGGCCGCCAGCGCTCGTTCCACACCAAGTACGAGGGAATCGTCCCCTGGTTGCAACGGCGTCACGCCGAGGCGGAGTCGGATTTCCTCCGGGACAACCTCGAAGGGTACCTGCGCGAAGTTCCCTGTCCTCAGTGCGGTGGAGCCCGCCTGAAGCCCGAGTCGTTGGCTGTGACCGTGGGCGGCCTCTCGATCTTCGAACTGTGTTCACTACCCATCGGGCGAGCCGTCGACATGGTGGTGTCGCTCGACCTCTCCGAGCGCGATCACATGATCGCTGATCGTGTCTTCCGCGAAGTGCGCGAGCGGATGCAATTCCTGCTCGATGTGGGACTCGACTATCTGACCCTGGCACGATCGGCGACCACGCTCTCTGGTGGCGAGGCTCAGCGGATCAGACTGGCCAGCCAGATCGGCTCCGGACTGGTGGGTGTGCTCTACGTCCTCGACGAGCCGTCTATCGGCTTGCACCAACGGGACAACCAACGTTTGATCGCAACACTCGTCCGGCTGCGCGACCTGGGCAACACGGTCATCGTCGTCGAACACGACGAGGAGACCATTCGGGTCGCAGACCATGTCGTCGACGTGGGCCCCGGCGCCGGGGAACACGGCGGCCGGGTAGTCCACTCGGGCCCGGTGACCGGGCCCGGCGGGCTTGAGTCGAATGCCGAATCGATCACCGGCCGATACCTGTCGGGCACCTTGACCATTCCGGTCCCGGAGATGCGCCGGCCGGGAAGCGGTGAGATGTTGGTGGTCGAAGGCGCTCGCGAGCACAATCTGCATGACGTGGACGCGGAGTTCCCGTTGGGTTGTCTGGTGGCCGTGACCGGGGTGTCAGGATCGGGCAAGTCGACCCTGGTGAACGACATTCTGCTGCGATCCCTGGCTCATCAGGTCCACCGAGCCAAAGCGGTGCCCGGACTCCACCGTACGATCCGCGGCGTAGAGCACATCGACAAGGTGGTCGAGGTCGACCAGGCGCCGATCGGACGGACCCCAAGGTCCAACCCCGCCACCTACACCGGTGTCTTCGACCATATCCGCAAGCTCTTCAGTCTCACCCAAGAGGCGAAGGTCAGGGGTTACCTGCCCGGGCGCTTCTCGTTCAATGTAAAGGGTGGACGGTGTGAGGCATGTTCGGGAGATGGGACCATTCGGATCGAGATGCACTTTCTCCCTGATGTGTACGTACCGTGTGAGGTATGCCATGGGGCCCGGTACAACCGTGACACCCTGGAGGTCACCTTCCGGGGCAAGACCATCGCCGACGTGCTCGACCTTTCGTGCGAAGAGGCGTTGGCCTTCTTCGCCCATCAGCCACCCATCGCCCGTCATATGCAGACGTTGGTGGACGTCGGACTCGGTTACATCCGTTTGGGGCAGCCGGCCCCCACGCTTTCGGGTGGCGAGGCCCAGCGCGTAAAGCTGTCCTCGGAGCTCAGTCGCCGGTCTACCGGGCACACCCTGTACGTCCTCGATGAACCGACGACCGGACTCCATTTTGACGATGTCCGCAAACTGCTCAACGTGGTCAGTCGATTAGTGGATCAGGGGAACACGGTCATCGTCATTGAGCACAACCTCGACGTCATCAAGAGTGCCGATTGGATCATCGACCTCGGGCCCGAAGGAGGTGACCGGGGCGGGTCAATCGTCGCGGTGGGGACACCCGAGGATGTGGCGGCGGCACCGGGTTCCTACACAGGGGAGGTGCTGGCCCCGATGGTCGGAGTCACGAGGGCCGGAGTCACGCGGGCCGGGTCGAAGGGGAAGTCGAAGCGGGTCGGCAGGGGAACCGGTTCTGGCCCAGGTGGGGGCCCAGGCACGGCGAAAGCGACCGGCACCGTTCGAGCATCGAATGTGAGCAAGCCAAGGGTGTCGACCGGGCGCTGACCGGCCACCGCCTCGCATCAGGTCAGACAGTGCCCAGCATCCGCTCGAGAGCCACCCGGGCCCACTTGGCAGTGTCCTCGTCCACGGTGATGCGGTTCCGGACTTCTCCGGCGACCAGGCCTTCGAGGACCCAGGCCAGGTGAGGGGCGTCGATCCGGAACATCGTCGAGCACGGGCACACCAAAGGATCAAGGGAGACCACCGTCTTGTCGGGGGTCTCATCGTCGAGCCGTTTGACGAGGTGGATCTCCGTGCCAACACCGATCACCGACCCGGCGGGCGCGTCGGCCACCGCCCGGATGATGAAGTCGGTCGATCCAACCTGGTCGGCCACCTCCACCACATCGTGTGAACACTCGGGATGGACCACGACCAGACCGTCGGGATATTCGGCCCGGAAGGCGTCGATGTGGGCCGGACGGAAACGCTGGTGGACTGAACAGTGGCCCTGCCACAACAGCAGCGAGGCGGATTTGAGGGTGGCGTCGACGAGACCGCCACAGTCGAGCCGAGGATTCCACACCGCCATGTCACTGTGGTCATAGCCGAGCTCGAACCCCGTGTTCCGCCCCAAATGCTGGTCAGGGAAGAAGAGGACCTGGTCACCCTGTCCAGACCCGCCATCGGGTCCGCCACCGAGGGCCCACGTCAACACCGCGCGGGCGTTGGACGAAGTGCACACCACTCCGCCGTGACGACCCACGAACGCTTTCAACGCCGCTGAAGAATTCATATAGGTGACCGGCACCACCCGTTCGATGTCGGTGACCGATGCCAGCACGTCCCATGCCTCTTCAACCGTGTCGATATCGGCCATATCGGCCATCGAACACCCGGCGTTGAGATCAGGAAGGATCACCTGTTGGTCGGGACCGGTCAAGATGTCGGCCGATTCGGCCATGAAATGTACGCCGCAGAAGACCACGAACTCGGCCTCTGACTGGTCGGCAGCGATTCGGGAGAGGCCGAACGAGTCGCCGCGGGCATCGGCCCACTCCATGACCTCGTCTCGCTGATAGTGGTGACCCAAAATGAGCAACCGGGAACCCAGCGTCGCCTTGGCCTCGCCGATCCATTCGGACAACTCGGCAGGGCGTGCCGTCGTATAGCGCTCGGGGAGCGCCGTCTGGAGCCGAACCATGTCGTGTATTACCCCCTCGTGGAGGCGCTCCGGTAGTGGCCGGCGGGGACAGCCTGGTCGCCCTTCCGCGGGGATGTCGGCCCCGGAGCGGTAGATGTCACCGGAAACCAGGCCGGTGTCCTGCCAGTGTAGGCGGAACTGCAGGGTCCGCAACGATTCTTGAGGTGACCTGCCCGGGCTGCCGGACACGGCACACTGGGGGAGTGGTGACCAGACCAGTTCCCGGAACGATTCCCGATGCCCCGGGTTCCTATCAATTCGTCGACGCCGACGGGCGCGTCCTCTATGTCGGCAAAGCCAAGTCACTCCGACAGCGCCTGAATTCGTACTTCCAGGACCCCTTGGGCCTGGCATCGAGAACGGCGCAGATGGTCGGACAAGCCGACCACGTGGAGTGGATGGTGGTGGGCACCGAGGCCGAGGCGCTCCTACTCGAGCACAACCTGATCAAAGAGTTCCAGCCCCGGTTCAATGTGCGGCTCAAAGACGACAAGAGCTATCCATGGCTGGCGGTGACCGTGAATGACGAGTGGCCCCGCCCGGCGGTGGTGCGGGGGCGCAAGCGGAAGGGTGTCCGATACTTCGGGCCCTATCCAAACGTGGGTGCGATCAGGGAGACCCTCGACCTTCTGTTGAGGACCTATCCGGTCCGCACTTGTTCCGACACCAAATTCGGGCGGCACCAGCGACTGGGCCGGCCGTGCCTGCTCTTCCACATCGAGCGGTGCTCGGGTCCGTGTGTCGGATCCGTGGACCACGTCGAGTACGACCAGATGGTTGACGACTTGATGTCGTTCCTTGGTGGGGACACCGGGCCCCTCGAGCGCGGCCTCGAGTTAGCCATGAAGGAAGCCTCAACGTCCCTCGAATTCGAACGGGCATCTGTGTTGAGGGACAAGCTGGAGGCGGTCCGCGCTGCCGATGCCGTCCGACAGATGGAGCTTGAGCGGCCCGAGGACTTCGACGTCATCGGCCTGGCTGAAGACGAATTGGAAGCCGCCGTGCAGGTATTCCAGGTCCGATCGGGAAAGGTGATCGGTCGCCTGGCGCTCTTCGTGGACAAGGTGGAAGACCTCACCCCGTCCCAACTCATAGGTCGAATCCTGGTCGACGTGTACGCCGACTCTGCCTCCGGGGTTCCCAAGCAGGTATTGGTGCCGACCTTGCCCGATGACAGGGAGGCGATCGACACCTTTCTGGCTGAGCGCCGGGGTGGTCCAGTCGCTCTGCGGGTCCCGGTGCGGGGCCCGAAACGAGCATTACAGAAGACGGTCGAACACAATGCTGAAGAGGCCTTTCTGCGGCACCGGCTCCATCGGACCTCGGATCACAACAGCCGGGCCAGAGCCCTCGAGTCTCTTCAGCGGGAGCTTTCACTGCCCACCGCGCCCCTGCG
>JADGOI010000207.1 GCA_017883075.1 Acidimicrobiales bacterium | reverse complement strand
TTCGAGGAGTTGGCCGAGGAGATGGAGACGGCCGCGCGGCAGGTCCCGGGTTTCGTTGACTTCAAGACGTTCGCCGCCGAAGACGGAGAACGGGTGTCGTTGGTGACCTTCGCGTCGAGCGAGGCCCACCGCACCTGGCGGGACGACCCGCGCCACCGGCAGGCGCAGCGGCGGGGCCGGGAGGAGTTCTACGAGGATTACTCGATTCAGGTTTCCAATTGTGTGCACGTCCACCAATGGGAGTCGTCAGGTGACGGCTGAGGTGAGTGTCACCATTGCGGGTCGGCTCAGGTCGGGAGCGGGAAGCCAGCAGACGGAAGCCGGCGTCGAAGGTGGGGCAGACCACCGGGTGGGGCAGGGTCTTCCGCGTGGCCGACGCCGATCCGGTCGTTCGGCGGAGTCGTGGACGTCGGTCAGTCCTTGGGATCCGGGTTGACCGGTACCGGTGGCCAGGTGTCCCCACCGATGGTGGGTATCGACCGCTCGGTCCGACCTGCAGTATCGGACCTCGCTCCAAGGACACGGGCCACCGCGGTGGCCGCAACCGCGACCAAGGTGAGCCTGATCGACCATTTCACCAGCGTCTTGAACATCCACACACAGTAGGTCGGAGTATCGGGGATCGGCTCATCGGCAACGCCTACCGTGCAGGTATGGAACCCACTCCACCGGTCGGCGAACCTACCCGCCGGCGGGTCTCGGTCGTACTGTCGGCGGTAGCCACCATCACCGTCCTGTACTGGGTGGCGTGGTTCGTCCATCGCTCGCTGGTCGCCTCCGAGCACTCAGCGGCGTACTACCAGTTCGAGAACGCCTTTCCGTTGGCCGACGGTTGGCTGGTCCTCTGTCTGGTCGGCGCCGCCCTCACCCTGCCGGCACGTCGCCCCACCGCACTGCTCTGGTTGTTGGCCGGAGGAGGAGCGGGCCTGTACCTCTTTGCCATGGACACGCTGTACGACATCGAGCATGGAATTTGGGGCAAGGGCGCAAATGGTCTGATCGAGTTGGGGATCAATATCGTCACCGTGGGACTGTCACTGGCCATCCTGCGGTGGACCTGGCGCCGGCGGGAGGAACTGCTGCACCCGTCCGAGGGTTAGCGGGCAGCTGACGGGCGAGGGACGATCCGGCAGGGAACTTCGGCCTTCTCGTCGAGGTGGTAACTGACGCAAATCCGGTGATAGCCATCGGCCACCCACAACGGATCTCCCTCTACCAAGAGAACAGGGGAGAGCTTGGACCCCGCCTTGACCTTCTTCAGGTCGGCGGCGACCTCGGTGTCATCGGTGCCCAACAACTGCTGGCGCGAAGCCCGAAGCAGATCTTTGGCGGCATGGTGGACCAGCGCGTCCTGCTTCTGCAATTTCCTGACCAACTTGGTCGCCGCCTCGGTTCCGACCAGCAATGAAAGATACGACGTGGCGGCGGGATAGTCGTGATCTTCGGGCTCGTGTTTCCAATGTTCCACGGTCATGATCCTCCGGTCGTCGGGTTGTCAGGGAACAGAGGTAACGGTGTCACGGTGAAGAACCCGATCTCCCCGGACATGCCAGGCCATCGGAGCCCGCCAGAAGCCTGGGGTGGATGGCTACGGCGGTCTGCTCGAGATCGAGCATGCTGTTGTCGACCACGTGAGGCTGGTAGGGACCGAGCCGGCCGAACTGTTCCCACGACTGCCGGATGGGCTCGTCGGCGGTGAGGGCCGGACGTGCGGGTACACGTGGGCGGCGAGACGCGGCGCGGTCCAGAACCAATCGGACCCGATGCACACCGAGGGGTCGAATCGGGCGGTAGCCAATGGGGGCACGCTGGATGTCCCAACCCCGGGTGGGCCGGAGATGATGAGGACGGCGGGGCGGGCACAACGATGACGGTAGCGCCGTTCCTTGCCGAGAACCACCGACTCCGGGGTGCGGTTGGTCCCGGCCAAGGAAGCCACTACCGACTCGACCAGCCCCACCCATGACCAGGCGCTCGGAGCCCCCGCGTGGATGAGTTCAGCGGGTGGGCCAACTCAGCGGGTGATCGGCAGCCAGGCAGGGCGTTGTGACTCGTACGAGCCGATCTCGTCCACGTACCTGAGGGTGAGCCCGATGTCGTCCCAGCCGTTCACGAGACGCGCCCGGGTGAACTCGTCGAGCGGAAAGGTGGTCTCGATGCCGGCGGCCGGCGCCCCTACAGTTCCGGCGGCAACATCGACGGTGATCTCGAGGGACGGATCGGCGATGATGGCGTCGAGCAATTCCCTCCCGACCCGAGCGTCCACCTGTACCGGCACCAGACCCACTTTGGTGCAGTTGTTGCGGAAGATGTCGGCGAATTGCGGGGAGATCACCGCTTGAAACCCATAGTCCTGGAGCGCCCACACCGCGTGTTCCCGGGACGATCCGGTCCCGAAGTTGGGCCCGGCGACCAATATCGTCGCTCCCGCGTACTCTTCGTTGTTCAGGACAAAGTGGCGATCGTCGCGCCACTCGGCGAAGAGCCCGGCCCCGAATCCTGTCCGTTCCACCCGCTTCAGCCAGTCGGACGGGATGATCTGGTCGGTGTCGACATCGGACCGGTCGAGAGGAACAGCCCGCCCGGAGACTACGGTGACTGCCTGCATCAGTGAAGCTCCTCAGGGGTGGCGAAGTGGCCAGCCACCGCGGTGGCGGCAGCTACGGCCGGGGACACCAGGTGGGTGCGCCCGCCCCGGCCTTGGCGGCCCTCGAAGTTTCGGTTCGAGGTGGACGCCGCCCGTTCGCCCTGGGCCAACTTGTCGGGGTTCATGGCCAGGCACATGGAGCACCCGGGCTGGCGCCATTCGAAGCCGGCGTCGATGAAGACGGCATCGAGGCCCTCCGACTCGGCCTGGAGCTTGACCCGGTGGGACCCGGGAACCACCAGGGCACGGAGGCCTTCCCTGATGTTCCGGTGTCGGAGAACGTCGGCCGCGGCACGCAGGTCTTCGATGCGCCCGTTGGTGCATGATCCGATGAAGACGGTGTCGACCGACACGTCGCGGAGGGGGGTGCCGGCGGTGAGCCCCATGTACTCGAGGGCTCGCGCCGCCGCTTCGCGTTCGGCGGGATCGGCGAACGAATCGGGGTCGGGGATCGACGCGTCGATGCGGGCTACCTGGGCGGGATTGGTTCCCCAGGTGACATGCGGGGCCAACCCGGTGGCGTCGATGGTCACCTCCTTGTCGAAGGCGGCATCGGCATCGGTGGAGAGCGTGCGCCAATCGGCGAGAGCCTCCTCCCACGCCGCCCCCTTGGG
>JADGOI010000093.1 GCA_017883075.1 Acidimicrobiales bacterium | reverse complement strand
GTCGAGGTCCTCGTACTGGTGGCAGACGACGACGACGGCATTCGCGAGACCACCGCGGCGATCCTGAGGGCCGTCGGGTACACGGTTACCGAGGCGCAAGATGGGGAGGCCACTATGGCGGAACTCGCCCGGACCCAATTCCATGTTTGCGTGATCGACGAGCGCATGCCCAAGATGGACGGCATCACTGTTGTCGAGAACCTTCATCCCGAACCTCCACCGCCGGTAATCATCTTGGCTTCGGCCTACGACTTCGACCTCGACATTTGGCAGCGTCTCGGCACAAGGGTCTTCAAGCATCTGCCAAAGCCTGTTCCTCCGAAAGTGCTGATCGAGGCGGTCGCCGAAGCCGCTTCACCCTTACGAGCCACACTCCCGTAAGGTCGATGTAGGTCTCAGCGTGCACGATGGTTGGAAGGGTTCGATGTGGAGCACCATGCTGTGTGCCGGAGTGACGGAAAAGGGGCGCCGAACGTGTCATCTCTGATTGACGGTTCCACCGGTGTGCCTGGTTCCGTGCAATGCGATGGGCGCCAGTGCGCTGTGGAGAACCAGAGCGGGAGACGTGGTCTGACTCGGCCATCTATCCCCTGTACGTGATAGGAGACCTCCATGCCTGCTGTGACCGTTGACAATGTGGCGGCTCTTCCTCGGGTTAACGAACCAGACTCGACGGTGATGACCGAGCGCCCTTTGGCGTCGGTGACCACGGCACCGAGCGGTTTCGAGGGTGAAGGATTCCCGGTGCGGCGGGCGTTTGCCGGAGTGAGCATGTCCGACCTCGACCCGTTCGTGCACATGGACCAGATGGGGGAGGTCAACTACGCACCGGGTGAGCCCAAGGGAACACCCTGGCACCCTCATCGTGGGTTCGAGACGGTGACCTACATGATCGATGGAACGTTTGCGCATCAGGATTCACACGGTGGCGGTGGTGTGATCACCGATGGGGCCACCCAGTGGATGACAGCAGGTGGCGGTATTCTGCACATCGAGACACCGCCCGAGGAACTGGTGGTCTCCGGGGGTCTGTTCCACGGTATCCAGCTCTGGGTGAACCTGCCGGCGAAAGACAAGATGATCCCACCTGCCTACCAAGGTCTCGAAGCCGGTGACGTGACCTTGCTGTCCTCCACAGACGGAGGATCCTTGATCAGGGTGATCGCCGGCGAGGTCGCCGGGCATGCCGGGCCCGGATCCACCCATACACCGATGGCGTTGTTGCACGTCACCATGTCGGCCGGCGCACAGCTGCGACTCCCGTGGAACGCCGGCTTCAACGCTCTCGTCTACGTCCTGGCCGGGTCGGGCCGGGTCGGGGCCGAAGGACGGCCGGTGCAGGTTGGCCAACTCGCCAGGTTCGGAGCCGGGGACTGGATCACCGTCAGGGCTGACGACGTCGGGGCCTCTCGGCACAGCGAGCTCGAGCTCCTCATCCTCGGAGGGCGGCCGATCGGTGAGCCGGTCGAGCACTACGGGCCGTTCGTGATGAACACCCGCGCCGAGATCCAACAAGCCATGGACGACTTCCATGCCGGACGCCTCGGCAGCATCCCCGAGAATGCGCTGATGCCACACGTGCCTGATCCTCATCCGTTCCGGGCCGAGCACACCGGAATCTGAGACAGCATCAGATCAGCCGTCACCCGACTATGAAGGAACTCCGCCCTGGCTCAACGGGACGGACCGAGATCAGAGTGCTTTTCGCATTCGACATGGAACGACAGGCAATCCTTCCGGTCGGCGGGGACAAGGGCGACGACTGGACGGGTCGGTACGAGACAAGCATTCCGATCGCCGAACGAGCGACGAAATCTCAAACCAGGGCGACAAGGTCTGCGAAGTCAACCTGACCGAGTCTGCGCCTCGGCCCCGACGACATCATCGGGCGAGCCGGCACCTGCCTCCTCGGCGGCCACCGCTCCCACCGCGGCCAGGCTCTCCGCCGCCTGGGCGGCCAGGGTGCGCTGATGGTGAGCCCTCCCGCCCCCACGCAGCCACGAGAAGCCGGCCCCGAGGAAGCACGCCACGGCGGCCATGTCGAAGGCCAGGTGGAGTCCGTGGCCGAAGGGCCCCGAGATCAGGCGGGGAAAGAAGCTTCGTCCCGTGAGGTAGGCGGCATGGGCGGGTCCCACCTGGGCCAGGACGTGCGGCCCGAGGAGTTGTTGGATGGGGTTCAGCCCGAGGAAGGCGGCGAACAGGCTGCCGATGGGCGGCAGGTTGGAGATCCCCTGGGCCACGCTTGCCGGTACACCCTGGGCGGTCAGCCCGCTGAGGAGGGCATGGGGAAGTTGCGAGGCCAGGCCGAGGGCGATGACCGTGAAGAACACGCCGATCGACAAAACACTGGCCGCGTTCTGGAATGTGTTGAGCATCCCGGCTCCCGCTCCTCGCTGGTTGGCCGGGAGGCTGTTCATCACCGCGCTGGTGTTGGGGGCGGCGAACAGACCCATGGCCAGACCGACCAGCAAGAGCAGCACCGCGAACCACCCGTAGGGGAAGTCCATGGGCAGCACCTGAAAGAGGAGAAAGGTCACTCCGGTGAGGAGGATCCCGGCGGTGGCGAACGGACGGGGGCCGTACTTGTCAGCCAGCTTGCCGGCCAGCGGGCCCGAAATGAAGAATCCAACGGTGAGGGGAATCATGTAGATGCCTGCCCATAGGGGAGTGCGTTCGAAGGAGTAACCGTGTTGGGGCAACCAGATCCCTTGGAGCCAGATGATCAACATGAACTGCAGCCCGCCTCGGCCCAGCGCGGCCAGCAGGGCGGCCACATTGCCCATGGCAAACGATCGGCTTCTGAACAGGGCGAGCTGGAACATGGGGTCTGACACCCGCATCTCGATGAAGACGAAGGCCACCAGGGTCACGGCACCGCCAAGCAGGCAGGTGAGCACGAAGGGGCTCGTCCAACCCATGGTGTGGCCACCGTAGGGCTGGAGCCCGTAGACGATCCCGGTGAGTACCCCGATGAGCCCGAGGGCAAAGGTGATGTTGCCGATCCAGTCGATGCCGGCCTTCAGGCGCAGTCCGTTGTCCCGCAGTTTGGCGTAGGCCCACGCCGTGCCGAACAGCCCGAAGGGTACCGACACCAGGAACACCAGTCGCCATTCGATCGGGGCGAGGAGCCCGCCCAAGAGGAGACCGAGGAAGGAACCGCCGATGGCGGCCACCCCGTTGATGCCGAGGGCGAAGCCCCGTTCGTCGGCCGGGAAGGCGTCAGTGATGATGGCGCTGGAATTGGCGAACAGGAATGCCCCACCGACCCCCTGACCCACCCTCATGAAGATGATCCACAGTGCGGCGGCCGGCCCGGTCATCCAGGTGACGGCCAACAGGATGGAGAAGAAGGTGAACACGGCGAAGCCCAGGGTGTACATCCGGGCCCGGCCGTACATGTCGCCCACCCGGCCCAGGCTGACCACCAGCACCGAGGTGACCAACAGAAAGCCCATGAGGATCCAGAGGAAGTAGGAGGTGTTGCCGGGGGCCAACGGGCTCAGCTTGATGCCCCGGAAGATATTGGGCAGGGCGATCAACAGGATCGACCCGTTGATGGTGGCCATCAGAATGCCGATGGTGGTGTTGGTCAGGGCAATCCACTTGTAGCGGTCGGAGTGGGGGGCGCGCCGCACCGAGGCGGAGGATATGGCACTGGGCAGGGTGGTGTCGGTCATCGAAGATCTCGTTGGTCCACAGCAGGGTGGTACGGCGCCGTCAAGGGTGTCACAATAGTTGCTTGAGATCAACTAACTACATAATGAACTGCGCCCGAGCGGCGTGACGGCCGTCGAAGGAGAACCATGAACGCCCGGGGGGAAGAAGGAAGAGTGGTTCGGGCCGGCAGCTTTGATGTCGCCGCCGAAGTGGAGGAAGCAGCCGAGCTCCGGGTGGTCCTGGTTCGCTTGCAACGCCAGCTGCGGGCCCGATCGGACAACTACCTCACCCCGTCGCAGTCCTCGGTCCTGGCCCGGGTCGAGCAGTGCGGCCCGCTGCGCATGGGCGCGCTGGCCGAAGCCGAGGGAACCTCCCCGGCCACCGTGAGCCGGCATATCGACGGCCTCATCCAAGAGGGCCTGATCGAGCGGGTGCCCGATCCGGTCGATGGTCGGGCCAGCCTTGTCCGGGCCAGTCCCGAGGGTGCCTCGCTGTTGGGCGAGCTGCGGGCGCGTGGCACCGCCGCCCTCCGCAACGCGCTCGACGGCCTGTCGCCGGGGGAGCGGGCCATGATCCGCCAGGCGTTACCTGCGCTGCAAGCGCTGACCGAGCGGCTTCAGGGTGGCGATGCCGATGGTGAGCCGGCGGTCCCGGCGACGAGAGCGCCGGCCGTGCCCACCCCGCCGTAGGAACCCCGACCGACCCCTGGTGCCGATGTCCCCGATGAGAGATATCTGATCGGACATGCTCTCGAGACGGGCTCAGTTCAAGATGTTGACGGCTCGCGATATCACCAGCGCGACCGTCAGGAGCGAAGCGAGTGACTGGAGCATCATGAGCAGCTTCGCCCAGGCGGTGAGGGGCATGGTGTCGGTCGGGCTGAATGCCGTGGCGTTGGTGAACGAGGTGTACATGTAGTCGAGAAAGTTGGGGGTCCAACCTGGGGCGGATCCGGGGGACGACTGCTGGGGAAAGAGAAAGTCGGGCGGAGGATGGGTGGCTGTCAGCCGTGCGGCCGGTCCGCCGCGATCGAGCTCCCAGTACCACAGACCGAAGACGATGACGTTGGTCAACCAAATCGGCACCGATGCGTACACCATTGATCGACCACCGGAATGGGTCCCGCCCAGCAAGGCGTTGATCAACGCGCCCAACGCGATGAGGTTGGCGGCATTGATCACCGCAATGAGCCCGACCGACACCGGCCGCAGCCTCCGCGACTCGGAGGTGTGCCATGGATTCGCGATGAGGAGGGCGATACCGAGCGCCCCTTCGAAGGCCGGCAGAAGCCACCGTGGCCCAAGGTCGTGGGTCAGGGTGTCGGGTAGCACCACCTGCAGGCCGATGGCCAGAAGGATCGCTATCGACGCGGGCCATCGGGGCTCTCGCGGGGCGGGCAATCCCCATTCCACCTGGTCGTTTCGGGAGGCGCCATTCCCGGGAGGAGTCGAGGGCCCACCGTAGGAGGGTGGGGAAGGCTTTCCCTCGCCACCCCGGGATTGGGTCATGTCCAACCATAACGCCGGGCCCGGTCGATCGAACGGAGGGCCCGAGGATCCCCAGGCCGATCCCTTCTCCTCGATGTGGCCCATTACCATCGGGCTGTGCCCGCAAACCAGCTGACCTCGGCTGATGCCTCGGTCTGGGTGAGTGCGACAGCTGCGCCTCGGGGTCGGCCAGGTCATACGCCGATCCCCCGGATTGCCGATGGGTTCGCTGCACTTGCCGGTCTCGGCTTTGGCGTCACGCTCGCTCTGGTCATCACCGGGGAGACCCGTGGTTCGCTCGCTGCCCCCGGGGGCTTGCTGATCGCCGCGGGACGGCTGACCGGTTTCACCGGTGCGTACCTCATGTTGGTCATGGTGGTGCTCATCGCGCGCATCCCTTGGCTGGAGCGAGCAGTCGGTCAAGATCGACTGCTCCATTGGCACCGCCGGATCGGACCGTGGTCGCTTTGGCTCATCGCCTCACATGTCGCTCTCGTCACGTTCGGCTACGCCCAGCTGGCAAAAGTGGGCGCACTTCGACAGCTCTGGGACTTCCTCACCACCTATCCGGACATACTCGCCGCAGGCGCGGCTTTCGGCCTCCTTGTCATGGTCGGTTTCACTTCGATCAAGATCGCTCGGCGCCACCTCAGGTACGAGACCTGGTGGATCGTCCACCTCTACACCTACCTCGCGCTTGCTCTCGCCTTCGCCCACCAGATCGTCACCGGTGGCTCGTTCATCGGCCACCCGCTCACCAGAGCGTATTGGATCGCTATGTGGCTGGCGACGGCGGGAAGCGTCATTGTGTTCCGGGTCCTCCGGCCGATCGGTCGCAATCTTCAGCGCCGGCTCCGGGTCGTCGCCGTCCAAGAGGAGGCACCCGGGGTCTTCTCGGTCACCTGCTCGGGTCGACACCTTGGTCGGCTCGCGGTATCCGGAGGCCAGTTCTTCCAGTGGCGCTTCCTGACGAGAGAGCTCTGGTGGCACGCACACCCGTATTCGCTCTCCGCACTCCCGCGGCCCCCTTACCTCCGGGTGACCGTCAAGGGGCTCGGCGATCAGAGCCGCGCGGTTGCCCAACTCAAGCCCGGGACACCCGTCTTCATCGAGGGGCCCTATGGCGCATTCACCCGATACGCACGCACGTTCGAAAGCGTGGCGCTGATCGGTGCGGGGGTCGGTATCACTCCACTTCGCGCGCTGCTCGAGGACCTGCCCGAATCTGTACAGGTTACGGTCGTCGTCCGGGCATCGACACCAGAAGACATCATCCATCGTGACGAGATTGCCACCCTCGTCGAGCAGCGCGGCGGTCAGTTTCACCAAGTCATCGGCTCACGCCACCAGGTTCGCATGGACGCCAACGCACTTCGACGGCTGGTGCCGGATTTCGCCACGAGCGACCTCTACGTCTGCGGGCCGAAGGACTTCAACGAGAGCATTATTGCTGCGGCCACAATGCTCGGGGTGAATCGTGACCGGATCCATCTCGAAGTATTCTCGTTCTGATGCACGGAGGGATCGGGTACAAATGAGCGTGTTCATAAAGCAGGTTTCATGAGACGGACGCCGATCGTGATCGTGGGAACAGTGGCGGGGCTCATCGGGGTGCTGAGCTTTCATACGACACCCGCTCACCTCACCCTCGGTGTGCTCCCCGCGAGTTCCGTGCCGCGGAGCTCTCCCACCACGTCGATCGCCGGAGGATCACCTCCGGGTCCGGGCTCTCGTGGCACAAATCCTCCGCCCACCTCGACCTCGTCGACCACCTCGAAGTCGACACCGGCAACAACGCCGACACCGACGACAACGCGGACACCGGCGACGACGCCGGCTACTACACCGGCAACGACTGTTCCGATTGCCCCGCGAAGCGCCAATGGCCAGGCGGTCAACTACAACTACGGCGTCTTGTCGGTTGCCGTGACCATAAGTGGCGGGAGGATCACCAAGGTCGGGATCGCCTCGCTCAACGACGGTGGGAACGCTCGCTCCCAGTCGATCGACCAGCAGTCGATCCCGATGCTCGAACAGCAGGCCTTGCAGGCACAGAGTGCGAATATCCAAGGTGTATCGGGTGCAAGCTATACGAGCGCCGGATTCATTCAGTCGCTCCAATCAGCTCTCAGCCAACTCGGCTTCTCGTGACGTCTGTTGTAGGGGGCGCCGGTGAGGCCGCGGAGCCACGACAAGCGATTCACTACCTCGAACATGTGATGGGCACCGTTGTGACGATCGATGTCTATACGGACGCCGGTACATCCGGCGCCGAGACCCATCAGAATCTGGCACGGGCCCGAGCCGTGCTTCAGCGCGCCGACGCGGTCTTCAGCACGTGGAAGGTGGACAGCCCGATGAGTCGGCTCCGCCGCGGCGAGATCACTTGTGAGCAGGCCCCGCCAGAGGTTGCCGAAGTTCTCGAGCAATGTGAGATCGCACGCGAGATCTCCTGTGGATGGTTCGACCCGTGGGCGATGCCAGGGGGTGTCGACCCGACCGGGTACGTGAAGGGCTGGGCCGCGCAGCGCGCTCTGTCAGAGTTCACCTCGACGGAGATCCGAGGTGCGATCGTGAACGCGGCGGGCGATATCGCCAGCGTCGGTGGCCCCGGGCTCGCCAAACCTTTCAGGATCGGCATCGTCGATCCCTCTTCACCGGGACACCTCGCCTGCGTCGTCGAGCTTCCCGGGGCGATTGCGACCTCGGGCACCTACGAGCGCGGGAATCATCTGATCGACCCCCATTCCGGACTGCCAACCGCGAGGGTCGCCTCGGCGAGCGTCTCCGGGGCCGACCTCGGCCTCGCCGACGCTCTGGCCACCGCAGTCGCGGTCGCGGGAGAGGACGCCCTGGCGCTGGTCGATGGGCTCGATGGTTATGAAGCGCTCACTATTGCCTTCGACGGCACCTGGCAGTGGACGGCCAACTTTCCATTTGCCTCGACCAGCAGCTAGCGCGAACCGCAGCAAATAGTCATTGTTGTACATGTAATCGCGGACATCCCTGCCACTGGCTGTGTATGGTAAGTGGTATGGCAACCAGGAAAGTCACGATCACCCTCGACGAAGAACAGCTTGATCGGATCCGAGTGCTTGTGGAGGCCGGCAGCGCACCGACCATTTCAGGGTTTGTACAGCACGCCGTGGGCGTGGCCCTCGACGACGTCGCCGGCTGGGGCGCGCTGCTCGCCCAAGCGCTCCGTGACACCGGCGGTGCTCTCTCGGACGAAGAAAAGACGTGGGCCGATGACATGCTCGGAAAGCCGGAGCGCCGCACTCGTTCGGTGGCCTGATGCCGGGGCTCACGTTCGATACCGGTGGCCTGATTGCGTTGGATCGCAACGATCGTCGCGTCATCGTGTTGCTGGCCCGAGCGGCCCAGACCAGCGCGCCGATCACCATTCCGGCCACTGCCCTCTCTCAGGCGATCCGTCGACCGGAGCGACAGGTGCGGCTGGCACGGTTGATCCGGCAGCCGAACACCGACGTTGTCGCCCTCGACCGGGTCGATGCCACGAGTGTCGGGAGGTTGCTGGCTGCAAGTGGGACTGCCGACGTTGTGGACGCCCACGTCGCCATTTGCGGACGTCGCAGCGGCCAAAGGGTGGTGACTTCGGACCCTGACGATCTCAGACGGCTCGATCCCGAGATCCAGCTGATCGAGGTCTGAGCATCCGCTGCGAAGCGGTGCACACCGAGTCACTATCCCGGCACCCTTCCACCTGCATGTGAAAGACACTGGGATACAAGAAGGATCACACGTCTAGTAGGCGTTCGGGGTCACTTCCAACGGAGGTTGATGCTCGATGCTGATCACTCCGATCCGAGCGACGTCGAAAGGTTGCCGAAGGGTTCTTCAGCAACCCGCGAAACCTTCCAGAGTGAGTGGGGCGGCGGCAATGCCTAGCAATCTTCGAACCACATGCTCGACTGAGTGAGTCCGTGTGCGGCGAGCGGATCATCAATCGAGCTCGGTCAGCACCTCACCGATGATCTTCGTCGTCTCGTGAGCGGGGAGCGGGTTGCCGCTTTCCGCCTCTGTGACCTCAGCGGCAAAGTCTTCGACTGAGTGAACAGCGCCGACGAGAAGATAGTGCAACGCTTTGCTGCTCGCTTCGGGATCGTCGAGCGCCTCGTCGTATCCCTCTGTGCCGTATGACGCCCCTGTGCGGGATTTCAATTCGGACGGGTCTACCGGGACGGCCATGAGTTGGCGGGGACGCCCCATGCGATGCTCACATCGCCGTCCCGGTAGGTTTCCCTTACGATCCTGGCACTCGGCGCGTCCCGCCGCGTGATGACGCACCTGTGGAGGCTGCTGTCGATGAAGGCGCTCAAGGGAAAGGTCACGCATATCATCGGGGCGTCCCGCAACGGGAACGGCATCCGGCGCCGCCCAGCTCGGGGAACGTTCGAGTGTCGTTAGGGGATCGGCGTACGGGCAGCCGGTTAGGTCGGGCAGGGCTGTCGAGCCTCGCCGCTCACCGTTCGTCGTACGACACGGGGTGTCTGGGCTGGCGACCAGGTCGGTGCCTCGCGGTTTGGTGCTAGGAATGCTAACGAGTAGATGCATTCGCAGACGGAAGGGGACGGTCATGGCTGAGAACGTGTACAAGGTCATTGAGCTGGTAGGTACCAGCGAACAGTCGTGGGAGAAGGCCGCAAGTGCAGCGGTGACCAAAGCGGCCGGCTCGCTGCGGGACCTGCGCGTTGCTGAAGTCGTAGAACTCGACCTGCAACTGGAGGAGGGGCAGGTGAAGGCCTACCGAGCAAAGGTCAAGGTCTCGTTCAAGTACGAAGGCGGTGACTGACGCCAAGGCGCCGCCGCCTGAATGCAGGGGATAATAGATAATGGTTGCGTTGGCATCGACCTAAAGGCTGGGTATGGTCCCACTGGATCTTCGCCGTCGTACATCGCATTGGCAAGGAATACGATCCTGGCACGCGTCGCGTCCCGCCGCGTAATGACACACCTGTGGAGGCTGCTTTCGATGAAGGCGCTCGAGGGAAAGGTCACGCATATTACTGGCGCCGGAACCCCATATGGTGACCGTCTCGACCGAGCCCCGCGGACCTCGGGGCGTTGGCGTAGAGGGTTCCCCATACGGGACGCCCGGCTGACCCGCGTCGCCCGACCTCGCAAGGACGCGATAACCGTCGATTTGTAGGTCGGTTGCTGTTCGGGCCGCCGGAATTCGGTGTGTGCGATCTGTTGCCAACACGTCACTCCGTCTAGTAGATTAGACGGAGTGACGAGTCGCGCCCTGCTCCGCCTGTTGACCAGCCGAAAATTCGGATGTGTCGTCGTTCGTCAGCGAG
>JADGOI010000206.1 GCA_017883075.1 Acidimicrobiales bacterium | reverse complement strand
CGGCCGCCCGCACTGTTGGAGTTACGCACTGCCCTGCGGACCATCGATCCCGTGATCCCGGACTAGGTGGACGGCGCACGCCTCGGAACTGCTGCCTAAAAAACTTGTCACACAATCTAGCGGTTCGACACCAAGGGAGAACTAGGGTCGATCCCATGGACTCATCCGATTCATGTGATCCGGTTGAGGCGCCCACGGTTACGCGTTTGACCGGATCCGAGGCGGTGAAGCTGCACCTCACCTTGGCAGGCGGATTTGCCTTGTGCATTGCTGGGTTCTACTTCGAGTTCACTCGCGCTCTTGGCGGGAACTCTCTGAGCTGGGCCTACGTATTCGAATGGCCCCTGTTTGCCGTATTCGCCGTCTACATGTGGTGGAACATGCTTCATGGAGGAAGAGGTCGGCGGCGCTCTCCCGCCAAACCGAGTGTGGCACCAGAGCACGTTGGAATGCTCAAGGCCTGGCAAGAGCACCAGCGACAGTTGGCTGTGGCCGAAACCGAGTTCCGACAAGGAGAACGAGACGCTGAATCCACGCCGTGACATCGGAATCCAGCGAGTTGGGCTCCCCGGGGCCGCCTATTGTGACGTGACCGTTACGACCTACAATCGTCGCCGGTGAACCATGGAGCGACCTCGCCTCGCAACCCCGATACTCGGAGAGCCGTCGGACTGAAAGAAGAGTGGTAGCCACATGCCGGGTATGGGGCACGGGCTTCAGATCAACGACCCGACCATCAGTGCCGCATTCCATACAGCGCTGATGCACCAACTCCTCATCATTGTGCTGATTTTGGTCGTCCTGACACTTGCGTGGAACGCCATCCGTACGATCGTGTACCGACGGTCGGTGGCCGCCGGTACGTTCGATGCTCCTGCCCCCGAGCGGGTGCGCTATCCGGAGCCGGTGGCCCGTCGCATGCTGCGGATCACATTCGGACTTCTCTGGGTATTTGATGGGATTCTCCAAGCCCAAGGATCCATGCCCCTTGGGCTCCCGGGCTCCGTCCTCACCCCGGCAGCCAGCACATCTCCCGGTTGGGTGCAGCACATCGTCAACGTTGGTGCCACCATTTGGTCAGATCACCCGGTATCCGCAGCCGCGGCGACCGTGTGGATCCAGGTCGGTATCGGAGCGTTCCTTCTGGTTGCACCCCGCGGATACTGGTCACGAGCCGCAGGAGCGGTCAGTGTCGGCTGGGGCCTTGTCGTCTGGATGTTCGGTGAGGGCTTCGGTGGGATCTTCGGGCACGGCAGCAGTTGGTTATTCGGCTCGCCTGGGGCCGTCCTCTTCTACGTTGTCGCCGGAGCGCTGCTCGCGCTGCGCGACAACTCATGGGAGACAACCAAACTGGGCAAGGGGCTGCTGAGGGGAATCGGGCTGTTCTTCATCGGGATGGGCATCCTCCAGGCGTGGCCGGGTCGGGGATTCTGGTCGGGGCAGGCGGATCCGACGGCAACACCCGGCACGCTCGCTGTCATGGTCAGGCAGATGGCACAGATCTCCCAGCCGCCTCTGCTCTCATCGTGGGTTCGGTCATTCGGGTCGTTCGACGCCTCGCACGGGTGGGCGGTCAACTTGTTTGCGGTCCTGTTCCTTGTCGGCATCGGGACCTCTTTCGTGAGTGGCAATCGTCGACTCCTCCGTGTCGGCATCGTGGCGGGCGCTGTTGTCTGCCTCGCCGACTGGATCTTCGTCCAGGACTTCGGGTTTCTCGGTGGTGTTGGCACCGATCCCAACTCGATGATTCCCATGGCCGCCCTGTTCTTCGGCGGGTATCTCGCCGTGGTTCGGCTGCCGGTCCGGGCGGAGGCCCCGATGGAGGCCCCGGTGCCGTCAGCCGCCCCAACTGCGGTGCCGGCGAGGCTTCTCGACCGCCTCAGCCCTTCGTACCTCCTGCGATGCCTCGCTGCGTTGGGAGCCGTCGGGATCGTACTGGTGGGCGCGGCCCCGATGGCGCTGGCCGCCACCAACCCGAACGCCGATCCCATCTTGACCGAGGCCAGCAATGGGACACCGAACATGGTCAACTACCCGGCCGCCCCCTTCACGCTTACCGACGAGCAAGGTCGCCACGTCTCGCTCAAGGAGCTCGCCGGGCACATTGTGGTGCTCACCTTCCTCGATCCTGTGTGCGTCTCCGACTGCCCGCTCATTGCCCAGGAGCTGCGGATGACCGACCAGATGCTGGGCACCAGCGCGTCGAATGTCGACCTGGTGGCAATCGTGAACAATCCCCTGTACAGCTCGACGGCTCTCACCGCCGCCTTCGATCGGCAGGAGGGACTCGACCACCTCGCCAATTGGACCTTTTTGACCGGGTCGCTCACCCAACTCCATAACGCGTGGACCAGCTACGGCGTGCAGACTGAGGTCACGCCGGCGGGGGCAATGATCGCGCACAGCGACATTGTGTTCATCATCGACCGGACAGGCCACACCCGGGAGATCCTCAACTCCAACCCCGGCAAGGGAAGTGCTGCGGGTGAGTCCTCGTTCTCGGCCCTTCTCTCGAGCCAAGTTCAGCAATTCGCGAGCTCGTGACCGCTGCGTCAGCAGATCGGCGGCCTTCCCACCGGTTCTGGAGCCCGATCCGGGCCATGTTCACATTCGGTGCGATCACCCTCTCGGCGGCCGCCCTGTCGGCATGCTCGTCGCCGGAGGGCACGATCCCAGTGCTTCGATCATCCGGAGAAGCAGTGAATCCCGCTCCGTTGACCAGTTCATTTGCCAGTCAGACGGGAACGTGGGCCACGGTTGCCCTGGGGCACCTCAACGACCCGCTGAACACCTTCTGGCAGCTGCTCTTCCTGTCGAGCAGCTCCTCCAAGTGGGAGCTGGCTACGCCTCCTGGGGTGGCAAGCAATGGTGGGCTGGTGGCCTCCGCCAGTCCTTCAGGAACCGTGACCGTAGGATTCGAACCGTCATTGGACCTGCACTTTTCCCCCCTGGCCCAGAGCACGGACCTGGGCGCCACCTGGGCGCCGGGGGTCCTGTCCGGCGGACTGTCGGTGGAGCCGGACTCCTTGGCCGCCTCGAGCGGTCATCAGTTCCTGGCACTCCTGCGCAGCGGTGGAGGCGAGGTAGTAAGCAACAGCGGTGACCTCACAAATTGGACGACGGTTGCCTCAACACGAGGCCTGGCTGCCGACAGCTCCACGGCTGGGTGCAGAGTAGAGGCACTCACCGCCGTCGCCTTCGGTGCCACCAGTGAGGACGTGGTGGGTGCCGCATGCGCCCATGGGGCCGAGCCTGGCATCTTCGATCTGGTCAACGGAAACTGGCGGTCGGTTGGACCGACGCTTCCGGATTCGACGGCCGGCCCGTCGCAGGTGCTTCGCCT
>JADGOI010000205.1 GCA_017883075.1 Acidimicrobiales bacterium | reverse complement strand
ATCACCGGATGGGGCGCAGCGGAGGTCCGACCGTCGAGTTCGACTCGATCGGCGGAAGCGACCGTTTGACTGGCGAAGCGCGCGAGACGTGCCGTTCTGGCGCGGTGTTCTGTGCTCGGTCGGATGCACGAGATCGCCGAGTCAGCCGCGGTCTCTCCGCGTTCAATCGGCCGTGCAGTGCGTCGTTCTGTCTCATCGTGGCCGCCGACATTGGACTTTCTTGAGCAATGCACGGTGGGGCAGCCGCGGTCGCGACCGAGCCATACAAGGACGTCCAATGGTCCCTGCGTCTGTCAGCAGGTCAATGGATCGGTCACCTCTGCTGTGGGATGTTATTGCGTGAGCTACGAGAACCCCGCTATGTGGACCTCGACAGCGATCGTTCTCGATACGTAGAACTATGAAGATTCTTGGATGTGGTGCAACCCAAGTGCCTCTCAACGCGTGTCTTGTTGTGAAGGAGGCCGTTTGCATGCGGAAGACGATTTCGACGAGTTGTATCGGACAAGCCGGGACCGGCTCGTCATCCAGATCGCCGCGATCACTGGCGATCCCTCCGAGGCCAGGGATTTTGTACAGGAGGCGTTCATCCGTGCATGGACGAAGTGGGACCGGCTGTCCACCTATGAAGACCCTGAGGGCTGGATCCGCCGGGTTGCCTATCGCCTGGCAATCGGGCGATGGCGCCGCAGTCGGAGACTGCTTCTTCGAGCTGCTGTGCATCAGGAACACATCGAGATCCCCGGGGAACAAGCTGGAGTGATCGATGCGCTGCAGCGTCTCCCATCCATGGAGCGACGGGCCATCGTGCTTCACCACGTCTGTGGCCTGTCGGTGGAGGAGACCGCTGCGGAGCTTTCGGCACCGATTGGCACGGTCAAGTCGTGGCTGTCCCGCGGTCGGGCGCATCTTGCCATCGAACTCGACGACACCCAGGAGGTAGGCAATGGGAAGCGACGATGCAGTATGGGTCAATCGGGACCTGGCCATGCTGGAGGATGTCTCAACAGGCACTCGTCCGTGGCTCGAGCCTGCCGAACTCCGGCGCAGGGCCAGGAATCGCCGACTTCGTCGGCGCGGTGGAGTTATCGGGGCCGGGCTAGCTGTCGTGGTCCTGCTCGCCACCCTCGTTCCGATTGGCTTCGGGGGTCGGACCCCTCCCAACACCAGTCTTCACGTCGTCGCTAGATTTGGCCCGGCCATACAACTCGTATCCCACACTGCGCCTGGGGAACCAGTCCCGGCCAACACGTCCTCAAACGCCGTCGCCCAGTCTGAGCAGCAGTTCTCGTTGTCGCTGTTGAAGCAGATTTCGTCTTCCAGCTCGGGATCGCCGAACATCGTGGTATCGCCATTGAGCCTGGCCACAGCCCTGGCCATGTTGGAGCTTGGTGCCAAAGGGGCGACAGAGACACAGATCGCCCACACGCTCGGCACGAGTGAGCTGACGGCCGAGCAACAGGCCGCCGGTTGGTCGGCACTCAGCACCGAACTTGCGGCCGCCGGAGCATCGGCCGGAATCGCGTTGCAGTCGGCCAACAGCCTTTGGCTACAGAAGGGGTTGGCCATGGATCCATCCTTCATGTCGGATCTGAGTCGTCACTTCGCCTCTGGGGTGTGGCAGGTCAACTTCGCCTCCGACCCGGCGGCGGCGGTAGGTGCCCTCAATGCTTGGGTGGCACGGGAGACCCATGGCCACATCACGTCCCTCTTCGCCCCAGGGGCGATCACGAACCAGACCGCACTCGTCCTCGCCAACGCCGTGTACTTCAAGGCGGCATGGCAGCAGCCGTTCACGGGGGTTACCGCCGACAGCACGTTTCACTTGCCCGATGGGACGACCGCCTCTGTCCCCTTTATGCACACGCCTCCCTTGGGTCCGCTCGACGTGTCGGTCTCGACAACACCCGGGATGGACGCCGTCCAACTCCCGTATGTGGGCGGGCGGATGGCGGCACTGGTCATCATGCCTATGATGGGGTCCTTGTCTAATCTGACAGGCTCGTTGACCGCCACCGCTCTGGACCAGATCGTGTCCAGCATGAAGCCGACGTCTCTCGATCTGGCCATGCCCACCCTCTCGCTCAGTGACACTCACGAGCTGATCCCGACTCTGAAGAACCTCGGAATGCGGGATGCTTTCGATAGCAATGCCGATCTGTCAGGCATGAGTCCGGCATCGCTCGTTGTCACGGATGTGGTCCAGAAGGCCACCCTGGACGTCACCGCATGGGGGACCGAGGCGACCGCGGCCACCGGAATCGCCGGCAGGACGTCCGGAAGACTGGCGTCGATGACACTGGCCATTGACCACCCTTTTCTCTTTCTCATTCGCGATACACACACCGGGACGATCCTCTTCGAAGCCCAAGTGGATAATCCCGGGGCAGGCTGAAGTAGTAATGCGTTAAGAGCACGCTCAGCTGGCGAGCCCGGCGCATGCAAAGCGAGCGAACTGTGATCGGAAGGGACTGAGGGGGCACGGACAGGACCAACCTGGCCTCGCGGTCCACAAGGTGGGCGAGGTGCAGTTTTCGACTGCCCAAGTCATTTCTGCAACGGTCCGCGAGCGCTTCAGAAGGTCCCAACTGAGCGGTCTCAGCTGATGGCAACCAACGGGCGATTGCAATCGGACGGGTCGGCCGTGCCCGCAACCCGGGACCGCCCCGAACGTGTCGGCAACGGCCTCGATCGGTACTGTGGGTAGGTGCAGATCCCCTTCAGTGGTTCCCCACGCTCCTCCATCGGCGTCGAATGGGAGCTTGAGCTGGTCGACCACGAAACCGGCGAGCTGCGTTCGGGTGCCTCGGAGATCCTCGACCGGCTAGCCCATCGCGGCGGCGAACACCCCAAGGTCAAGTACGAGCTGCTGGAATCATGCGTGGAGGTGATCACCGGCATCTGCAGCTCGGTTGGCGAAGCCCTTGCCGACCTGCACGAAACCGTCGAGGAGGTCCGCGCGGAGGCGGGCGCACTCGGCCTCGAGCTCATGTGCTCGGGATCACATCCGACGACCGACTGGGCGACCCAGCAGGTCAGCCCGAATCCGCGCTATCACCAACTGATCGACCAGATGCAGTGGATGGCCCGGCAGATGCAGATCTTCGGAGTGCACGTGCACGTCGGCGTGCAATCGGGGAAGAAGGCCGTGTCGATCGTCAATGGCCTGACCGCCTACATGCCACACCTCCTGGCCCTGTCGGCGTCCTCCCCCTACTGGGTCGGCACCGACACCGGGCTCGCCTCCTACCGCTCCAAGGTGTTCGAGGGACTGCCGACCGCCGGACCCCCCTACCTGTTGTCCGGCTGGCCGGAGTTTGAGGAGTTCATGGAGACGCTCATCACTGCTGGCTC
>JADGOI010000092.1 GCA_017883075.1 Acidimicrobiales bacterium | reverse complement strand
CACCGGAATGCCGCGGAGATGGGCGCTCTCGATGATGGCGTCGATGGGGGGCAGCCAACCCGTCACGTTCGACGCCCCGGTCACCGCCAACAGCGCGGGCTTCGGCCCGGCGTCGAGGGCGGCTTCCACGGCGTCGAGTGCGAACGTGCCATCGGTTGCGCACTCGACGTAGCGGCGCTCGGCCACCCGTCCCCAGGGAAGCAGATTGGCGTGGTGTTCGACCACGGTGGTCACCACGACGTCGGAGGGAGCCAGCCGTAGCCGGTAGGCAAGGTGGTTCACCGCCTCGGTGGTATTGCGGCACAACACCGCCACGTCGTCACCGTCGGGATCCCGTCCGGCAAAGGAGAGCACCGCCCGGCGGGCATTCTCGTAGGCGGCGGTGGCCCGGCGCGAGCGGAAGCCGGCGCCTCGGTGGACGCTCGAGTACCAGGGCAGAAACTCCGCCACCCGGGCAGCGGCCTCGGGCAGCGCCTGGGTGGAGGCGGCTTGGTCAAGTTCGACGGCCGGGCGGTCGACCCCGTCGAGGCAGGGCACCAGTTGACCCGAGCCGACCAACTCGGATATCGGGTCGGCCGGCGATGCGCTGGCGTCGGGTATGGGGGTGGGGCCGGTCACAGTGTTCACCCTACGGGTACGATCCGGGGGATGGACACCGACCTCGTTCAGACGGATGCGCCTCCCGAAGACGGTGCGGTGACCGACGCCGATATCGACGCCGTCGACGCCCTCCTCGACGAGGTCGAGCAGTCACTGGCCCGTCTCGACGCCGGCACCTACGGGAAGTGCCGGGAGTGCGGCGGACTCATCGATGATGCCAGCCTTGCCGAACTCCCCACCTCAGCCACGTGCGGCACCTGCCCGGCCTGACTACTTCTTGGTCTCCCAGAAGATCTTGTCGATCTCGGCAATTTCGGCCAACAGCCGTTCGCCCACCTTCACGTCGTTGGTCTTCTTCGCCTCGCCGGCCGTCTTGGTGGCCTTCCAGAAGAGATCGTGAAGTTGAGGATGCTTCTCGAGATGCTCGGGCTTGAAGTAGTCGGTCCACAGCACCCACAGGTGATGCTTCACCAGCTCGGCGCGCTCTTCCTTGATGATGATGGCCCGCGTCTTGAACGACTGGTCATCAGAGCCGTTGTACTTGTCCATGGTGTTCTTTACCGACTCGGCCTCAATGCGGGCCTGGGCCGGGTCATAGACGCCACAGGGGAGGTCGCAGTGGGCGTGACCGATCACCGGCGCAGCCAGATGGTCGAGGGTGGTCAGCAGACGATCGGCGATTCGCATGGGGCAACGCTCCTTGTGGTTTCTCTAGGGCAAAGTGGGTGAGATGCAGTCCCGGTCCACCTTACCCAGGTTCTTCTGATGGCGGTCCGCCACATTACTCCTACCCAAAAGGAGGCCCGGGTAACCCTCTCCGCCGTCATTGCCATTCTGGTCGGGAGCGCAGTGTGGCTGGCCAGATCGGTTCACAGGGTGAACATCGAGGGTGGATCGATGGCGCCGGCCCTGCTCCCCGGCGACCGGCTCCTGGTGATCAAACCGCCAAACTTGCTGCGATCACGGGTATTCGGAAAGGAGCCATGGCCGAAGTCGGGAGAGGTGGTGGCGGTACGCGACCCTCGGCATCCCGCCAGAGTTCTGGTCAAGCGCGTGGCGTCAGTCGACCGGAAGGGCCGCACTCTTGAAGTCCTGGGCGATGCCAGCCAGGCGAGTACCGACAGCCGGACGTTCGGGCCGGTTCCCCTCTCGTCGGTCGTGGGTCGGGCGGTCTACCGGTATGCCCCGCGCGGACGGACGGGTCGTGGCCCCTGGCCCGCGAGTACGATCGTCGGTAATGGCGAGTCTTCAGGCTGACCTCGGTCGTCTTCTTACCGACTCCTACCTCAGCGGTATCGAGTCCAAGTCGCTCGACGACATCCGGGCCCTGCGCGCCGAGTGCCAGGATGCCGAAGTCGCCCTGTCCTACCTCCGTCGGCTGGCCCAGGGCCGTCTCGACATCGTCAACGCCTATCTGGTCCGGACTGACCGCACCGACGACGATGCCGCCTCGGCCCCCGAGCCCCCCGATCTCGCCGCTCTGATCGAAGGGCTTCCGGCCATCCTCACCGCCGGACCGGGTCGGCCACCCGGGCCAGGGCGCCCGATGACAGTGCTGGCTCCCGATACCGAGGAGTCCGACCTTACCGAGGAGCTCGACTCGGTGGTGAGCTCCAACGAAATCAGTCATCTCAGTGACCTGAGCCAGGAGCGGCTCAGCGCCATGGCCGCCGGGCTCGAGGAGATCGAACATCGCGTATCGGTCGACCGCCGTCGCCTCCACCAACGTATCGATGCGCTTCAGGCCGAACTGGTGAGCCGATACAAATCGGGGCGCGCCTCGGTCGACGGCCTGTTGTCGTGAGAACCAAGAAGGACTCCCATGTCGAGAGAATCCCCATCGTGAAAGAGCTGCCGGAACGGTTCAACGAGCTCGGTTCGTTCATTCGCGAGCAGCGGGGAAACGCCCGGTTGTCGTTGCGACGACTCTCCGAACTGGCCGGGATCTCGAACCCGTACCTGAGTCAGATCGAGCGTGGGTTGCGACGCCCGTCCGCGGAGATCCTCCAACAGATCGCCAAGGCGCTGCGTATCTCGGCCGAGACCCTCTACGTCCAAGCCGGCATCCTCGAGAAGCCCGATGGAAACACCGATCTCGGCCGCCACATATTCGGCGACAGCCATCTGACCGAGGAGCAGAAGCAGGCGCTGATGAGGATCTATCTGTCCTTCCGGCACGAGAACGAAGACAATGACGATGCAACCGCGGCCGAAGAGGGGGCATCCTCCGACGGGGGGCATCCTCCGCAGGCGCATGCGGGCGGGCCGGAGCGGGCCGGAGCGGATTCCGCCGCCGATGAAGGCCCCGCTGCAGGCTTATTAGGCCGGTAGCTGACAGATCGGGCCTTCCCGATAGGCTCGGCGGCGCATGAGACGCCTAGCTGTCCTGTCGTTGCACACGTCGCCATTGGCTCAGCCCGGAGCCGGGGACGGCGGTGGCATGAATGTGTACGTGCGCGAACTCTCCTCCGCCTTGGCCCGAACTGGGGTGGTCTGCGACGTCTTCACCCGGGCCTGGTCCGACAGTCTTCCCGCCACCATCACGGTGGAGCCGGGGTTTCGGGTGCACCACATCTCCGCCGGCCCGCCCACCCTGATGGCCAAAGAGCTGCTTCCCGGAGTGGTGGGAGAGTTCGCCGAGGGCGTCCTCAAGTACATGAAGTCGGCCGAATCAGGGTCAGGTCTGCGGGCAGGGTCAGGTCCGCGGGCAAGGGAGAGGGCTGGCCCTTCGGATGACGAAGACGTGCCCTTCGACGCCGTCCATGCCAACTACTGGCTGAGCGGACTGGCTGGGCACACCATCAAGCATCAGATGAACCTGCCGTTGGTGTCGACCTTCCACACCCTCGACCGGGTGAAGGCCGAGTTCAGCCCCGAGGAGGTCGAGGCCGACTCCGCCCATCTTCGGGCCGAGGCAGAGGCGACCACCATCAACTGTTCGGACACCGTGCTCGCCTCGTGTTCGGTCGAAGCTGAGCAGATCTCCGGGCTTTACCACGCCGACCCGTCCCGGATCCGCATTGTGGCGCCGGGCGTGGACCACGCCTTCTTTGGTCCGGGGTACCGCCCGCAGGCCCGCGCCGCGCTGGGGTTGCCAAAGGACGGACCCCTGCTGCTCTTCGTGGGACGGATTCAGCCGCTGAAGGGGGTAGAGGTGGCCGTGCGGGCTCTCGCCGCTCTCGGCCCGGACCATGCCGACGCCCGTCTGGCCGTCGTAGGTGGCCCCAGCGGCCCGAGAGGCGACGTCGAACTCGGCCGGATGGTGTCCCTGGTCGGAGAGCTGGGTCTGGAGGATCGGGTGTTCTTCGTTCCGCCCCGCCCCCACGAGTTGCTCTCCACCTACTATCGGGCGGCCGATGTCTGCCTGGTGCCCAGCCGTTCCGAGTCTTTCGGCCTGGTGGCTCTCGAAGCCGCTGCTTGTGGCACTCCGGTCGTGGCTTCGGATGTGGGCGGATTGCGCACCCTGGTCGATCACGGCCGCACCGGATTTCTGGTGGAAGACCCGACGCCAGAGGCGTTCGCGGCCTGGATTCGTCAGATCCTGGCCGAGCCGCTGCTGGCCGAGCGGCTGGGAACCGGCGCGGTACTGCGGGCCCGGCGCTACACGTGGGCTCGGGCCGCCTCCCTGCTGCGGGACATCTATGAAGACCTCACGGTCGGGCGCCTGGTCGAGTGCTCGTGACGCTGGGCCGACTGCCGGCGATCCCCGGTCGATGACCGGGGGCGCCGACCGATGGGGCGGCATCCTGAGCGCAGATGAGCGCGAAGCGGTGTGCGCGGTGATCGACCGCTGGGCCGATCGAGAGTTGGCGGACGAAGCCAGTGCGCTGGTGGCCGCCGATCGCCAAGAGGGTGGGGACCCGGTTACCGGGGCTCCCCGTTGGTACTTGAGGATGCGTGGCGACGAGAAGGACTACGTGACGGTGTGGCTCACGCTGCGTCAGCGGACCCTGCATCACGAAGCGCAATTCATGCCCGCCCCCGAAACCAACGTGGAGGCCACCTGGGAGTACCTCTTGAAGAAGAACGCCGACCTGCTGGGCATGTGCTTCGCCCTGGGTCCCGAGGCGGCCATCTATCTCGTGGGTCGGGTCCCGGTGGAACGGGTCGACGACGAGGAACTCGATCGGGTGATGGGAGCGTCGTTGGCCTATACCGACGAGTGCTTCCCGACGGCGATGACCCTGGGCTACGAGGGCATGTACCGTCGCCGGCCACAGTCGGAACTGAACTGAACTGAAGTGAACGCCCTGGCCTCCTGCCTGCCATCGGCCCGCTGCTAGCGTTTTCGTATGGAACCGAAACTTCTGCTCGTAGGTGGCGGCAAGATGGGTTCGGCCCTGCTCACGGGCCTTCTCGGCGGCGAATGGGCCGCGGTCACAGAACTCGCGGTAAGCGACCCCGACCCAGCACAACGGGACAGACTGGTTGCCGCCCATCCGGGCCTGACGGTGGTGGACGCACCGGTGGCGGCCGGGAGCGCCCTTCTGGCGGTGAAGCCCGAAGTCGCCGAAGGAGTGTGTCGGGCCCTGGCCGCGGTAGGGATCAACCGGGTGTTGTCAGTGGTGGCCGGGTTGCCGACGGCCCGGCTTGAAGCCGTCCTCAATCCGGGGGCCGTGGTGGTGCGGGCCATGCCCAATACTCCGGCGTTGATCGGTGCCGGTGTGGCCGGGATGTCGGGTGGGAGTGAAGCGAGATCGAGCGATCTCGATTGGGCTGAGGGGATCCTCTCGGCAGTGGGAATGGTGGTGCGGCTGCCCGAACGGCAACTCGACGCCGTCACCGGGGTTTCGGGCTCGGGTCCCGCGTACATCTTTCTGGTGGCTGAGGCCATGATCGAGGCCGGAGTGGCGGCCGGGTTGCCCCGCGATGTGAGTCACAAACTGGTGGTCGGCACCCTGCTGGGGTCGGCCCGCATGCTCAGTGAGACAGATGATGATCCAGCGGAGCTCCGGGCGGCGGTGACATCGCCGGGCGGGACAACCGCTGCGGGGTTGCGCACGCTGGAGTTCAAGGCGGTGCGCTCGGCCTTCATCGAGGCAGTGGCGGCGGCCGTCGAGCGGTCAAGGCAGTTGGGCCGGTGAGAGCAGTAATGGCTATGAGGGCAGTGAGAGTGGCTGCTGGTACCAGAGCGGCAGTGGCCCTTGGCGTGGGGCTGGCCATGGCCGGTGGGCTGGCGGGCTGCGGCGCGTCGACCAAGGCCACATCGATTACGACCACCTCCACCTCCACCACGACCTCCGCCGCCGCGGCTCCCACCACCACCTTGACCGGGGCCCAGGAGGCTGCGATCAAGCCGCTGCTGCTGACAGGATCCGACTTCCCATCAGGCTGGGCCCAGGACACCGCCAAGGACGCGGCCGGCACCAAGGGGACGCCATCGTGCGTGGCCGACCTGGTGCTGCTCAAGGGTTCGGATGTCCGTTCCAGTGTGGTCTTCGCCGTTGCGGGGTCGAGTCCAAGCGCAGTGATCCAGACAGTGGGTCTGTTTTCGCCAGGAAAGGCGACGGCATCGGCCAAGACGCTCAAATCGACCTTTGAATCCTGCAACGGAGGAACCCTCAGCTCCGGCCAGGTGAAGGCGACGATCGGGATCAAGGCGATCTCGGTGGGATCAACAGGAGACGCCGGGTTTGCCGCCCAGATGATCCTGACCGAGGGCGCTCAATCCAGCTACCTCGATGTCCTCTACGCCGTCAAGGGATCCAATGGCACATTCCTCGGGTGGTCGACCACCACGGCCAGCACCACGTGGTTCGCCCAGCTGGCGGCCAAAGCGGTGGCAAAGCTCTGACCTGGCGGGGATGGTCCCGCGCAGTCAGCAAATTCCCCACTTTCCCCACCAGCCACAGTGGCGTACAGTCGCCACAAGCGGAGGAGGGTCGATCGCCGATGGAAGAACATGCGGATTCGCGGTTTCTGACCGTCACCGAGGTGGCGGCCACGCTGCGGGTATCGAATATGACTGTGTACCGGCTGATCAATACCGGGTCGCTGCCCGCGGTGCGGATCGGCAAGTCGTTCCGGATTCGGGAAGACGACCTGAATCGGTACCTGGCCCAGCAGTACACCAAGGCCGGCTGAGCCCGGCTCGGGTTGACTGAGAACGGTTGGTACCGGCAGAGAACGACCGCGAACGGCCGACCAGGGCTGATCCGGTGATGGGTCCCGCGCCCCGATCGCCCACCCCGTCTGCGCCGCCGGCAATCTATTTCCTGTCCGACTACGGCACCTCTGACGAGTTCGCGGGCGTGGTCCGGGCCGTCCTGCACCGGGATGCGCCCGGACTGCCGGTCATCGATCTCACCCATCAGGTACCCCCGTTCGATGTGACCGCCGGCGCCGCCACCCTGGTCCGATCAGCGCCCTATCTGGGACCCGGAGCGGTGTTGGCAGTGGTCGACCCGGGGGTGGGGACCTTCCGCCAGGGCGTGGCCATTCGGGTAGCCGGGCGAGTGGCGGATCGAAGGTCAGGCGGCAGGGCCGGCAATGGGGACCTCGGACCCGAATGGTGGGTGGGGCCCGACAATGGCCTGTTGCTGCCGGCGGTGCAGGGAATGGGCGGGCCCGCCGCGGTGTATGCGCTGGAGACCGAGGCAGGCTCTACCTTCGACGGTCGGGACGTGTTCGCCCCGGCCCTCGCCTACCTGGTGGGGGGAGGAGACCCGAGCTCACTCGGGATGCAGGTGGACCCGGAGTCCCTGGTGAGCGCCCCGGACCTACCCCACGACCACTTCGACGGGGCAATCCTGGTCACCTCGGTGACCCATATCGACGCCTTCGGCAATATCCAACTCCGGGCCCGGCCGGCCGCCCTGGACCAACTGGGAGTGGTCGCCGATTCGATGATGGCGTTGGAGCTGGTGCCCAGTCGCACGGTCACGCTGACGGCCCGACGGGTGGCGGCCTTCGGCGACCTCGGTCGAGGGGAGTTCGGGGTGTTGCTCGACGGGGACAACCACCTGGCCCTGGTGCTCGACCGGGCGTCGGCGGCGGCTCGACTCCGCCTCCACACCACCGGAACCCAAGTTAGGATCAGGCCCCTGGGATGACCTCGGTTTTCCTCCTGAGGTCGAACGTCCTACGATCCGTCCCAGTGCCGACATCACCTGAACCCAGCATCCCGGATACCACCGGAAACCCATCTCTGACCTCTGAACCCCACCGTCGGATCCCCGAGGCCACCGTGGGTCGCCTGCCCGTCTACCAACGCATTCTCGAGGAGTTGCTGCGCTCCGGAACTACCACCGTGTCCTCGGAGTTGCTCGGCTCGCTGGCCCGGGTGAACGCGGCCAAGGTGCGCAAGGATCTTTCGTTGCTCGGCTCGTTCGGCACTCGGGGGGCCGGGTACGACACCGCCTTTCTCGTCGCGCAAATCGACCGCGAGCTCGGTCTCAACCATGTCTGGCCGATGGTCATCGTCGGTATCGGCAACCTGGGTCGGGCCCTGGCCCACTCTCAGGGATTCATCGCACGCGGGTTTCAGGTGATGGCCCTGCTCGACACCGATCCCACGGTCATCGGGGAAGAGATCGGTGATGTGGTGGTCCGCCACTTCGATGCCCTTCCGGACATCGTCGCCGACCAATCCCTCGCCATCGGCGTGATCGCCACCCCGGCATCGGCGGCCCAGGGCGTGGCTGATCTGTTGGTGGAGTCGGGAGTTCATTCGCTCCTCAACTTCGCCCCCAAGGTCCTCACCGTGGGCCCCGAGATCCTGCTGCGGTACGTCGATCTCAGCATCGAGCTGCAGATCATGAGCTTCTATCAATCGAGGCGCTCCATACCGGGCAGTGAGGTGATGCCGGTCATCCGTTCGATCGGTCTGACCAGCGCCAACCTAGACTGAGGCTCCGACCGTCGCTGTCGCACCTGGCGACGTGGCGACGTGGCGACCGGACTGGCATGCTTGATGGTTCGCCACGTCGGATCGAATGAGACAGAACAAGTAGTGAGTCAATGAACGTCCTAGCATCCGAGCGACCGAAGCGGTGACAGCGTGTCAGTGATCGTCGTAGGCATTGAGCAGCGTGAGGTCCCGCTGCACCTGCTCGAGCAGGTGGCGGTCGCCGAGAGCGCCCTGCCCAAGGCGCTGGCCACCTTGCGGGACCGCTCCAACCTGTCCGAAGCCGTCATCGTCTCCACCTGTCTGCGCACCGAGGTCTACGCGGTGGTCGAACGGTTCCACGACGGCGTGGCCGAGCTCCAGGAGTTCCTCGCCCTCATGGGTGACACCACCGTCGACGCGCTCACCGACTACCTCACCATCCGATTCGACGACGATGTGGCCGACCATCTGTTCACAGTGGCATCCGGGCTCGACTCGGCAGTGCTGGGCGAATCCGAGGTACTCGGCCAGGTGCGTCGCGCATGGGAGAAGGCCCACCGGGAGCGGGCATCCGGTCCGGTGCTCGGCGCCCTGTTCAGGCATGCGGTCGAGACCGGCAAGCGGGTGCGTTCTGAGACGGCCATCGCCCAGGGCATCACCTCGCTGTCCCACGGGGCGGTGGCCCTCGCCGCCAGCCATCTTCGCGATGGAGAGGCCGGGCCCGGTGGGTTGGCCGGGTCGCGGGTGCTGGTGGTCGGAGCCGGGGAGATGGGCGACGGCGTGGCCCAGGCCCTCTCTGCCCATGGGCCGGCGGCCGTCGTGGTGGCGAATCGTACGGCCGCGCGCGCCCACGCGGTGATCGCAGGACTCCCCGAAGGGCTGGCCGCGGTGGCCCGGTCGGTCCCGCTGCAGAATCTGGCCGGAGAGCTCGATGTCGCCGATGTGGTGTTCACCTCGGTGAGCAGCGTTCGCCCGATCATGGAGCGTTCGTTGCTGGAGGAGGCCATGGGCCGCCGGGCCGCCGGTGAGCCCCTCCTGGTGGTCGACCTCGGCGTCCCCCGCAATGTGGAACCTTCGGCATCGGAGATTGCCGGGGTGACACTTCTCGACATGGACGCGTTGCGCGCCGCGGTCGAAGGGGCACTCTCCGGTCGCCAGGGCGAGTTGGGCCAGGCCAGAGAGATTGTCGGCGACGAGGTGGAGCGGTACCGGGCGGCATCCCGGGCCCGGGGAGCCGCACCGGTGGTATCCGCATTGCGGGGCCAGGCCGAACTTGCCCGCCGGGCCGAGTTCGACCGGCAGCGGGCCAAACGGTCCGATCTCACCGACGAGCAGTGGGAACAGGTGGACGCCGTCACCCGGGCCATGGTGGCCAAGCTGTTGCATCAACCGACCATGACACTGAAGGATGCCGTCGGCACCCCGCGAGGCGAGCGCCTGATCGAGTCGCTCCGGACACTGTTCGACCTGTAGGCCGGTGACCGACCAACCGGTCGTCCGACTGGCCACCCGAGGGTCGCCTCTGGCCCTGTGGCAGGCCCGTCGGGTCGCCTGCCTGCTCGAAGCGGCGGGCATCGAGACATCGTTGGTCACGGTGGAGACCGAAGGTGATCGCCGGACAGATGTTTCGCTCCAGTCCATCGGCGGGCAGGGCGTGTTCGCCAAAGAGGTGCAGGCCGCCGTGGTCCGCGGTGAGGCAGACGCCGCGGTGCACTCGGCCAAGGATCTTCCCGCCTCCAGTGAATTGCACGTCCCGGGGTTGGTCCTGGTTGCCTTCCCGGAACGGGCGGACCCACGCGATCTCCTGGTGGGCGCGACCCTCGAGACGCTTGGTGCCGGAGCCCGGGTGGCCACCGGCTCGGCCAGACGACGGGTGCAGCTGGCCAATCTCCGGCCCGACCTGTTGTTCACCGACCTGCGAGGGAATCTGGCCACCCGTTTGGCGGTAGCAGGCGGCGGCGATGTCACCGCGGTCGTGGTGGCGGCGGCTGGGGTCGAACGACTGGGGTGGTCAGCTCCCGACGGAGTGGAGACCGAAGCGCTCGATCCCATGGTGATGCTTCCTCAGGTGGGACAAGGGGCGTTGGCGGTGGAGTGCCGTATCGACGACGAGCGGACCCGGGCAGCACTGACCCTCATCGACAACGGGTCGGTCCGCCGAGCGGTCAGCGCCGAGCGGGCCTACCTGGGCGAGCTGGGCGGTGGGTGCACGCTGCCGGTGGGGGCCTATGCGACCCTGGC
>JADGOI010000091.1 GCA_017883075.1 Acidimicrobiales bacterium | reverse complement strand
GGCGGTGCTCTGCAGCGAAGCCTGAGTAGCGGTGAGGGTGACGACTGACTGGTTGTAGTTCTCATCAGCCTGATCGAGGGCCTTTTGTTCCTGCGCGATCTGATTCTCGATGACCGATATCTGGTTTTCGGTGGCGCTGATCTGGGTCTGGCTCGATGTAGCGCTGTTCCCCGAGGAACCTGGCACTGCTGACGCAACCCCGGCAGTGCCCATGGTCACCGGGCTTGCCGCCAACACCAACGCCAACACCAACGCCAACACCGTGGTGACGATGGTCACCCCAGATCGCCGCTTGCGGAACGAGCGCCGCCGGGGAGCGCGTTCCGTACCGGCCGATTGTCCGACAATCACATCAGCCACTTTAGAAACAATAGTCCCCCCTGTCCCAAGTACCAAGAGGTTTCTATGGTGGGCGCCCTATAGGTTGAATCGCAGGTGGAAAGACAAACTTGGAGGTAGGGCTCATGGAGGGCATCGTCGAAGTCCAAGGTGGTCGGCTTCGGGGGGTGGAACGCAACGGCGTGTGGTCCTTTTCTGGCATCCCTTATGCAGCGTCCCCGGAGAGCCACCTTCGGTGGCGTCCTCCGGTGGAGGGCGAGCCCTGGGCTGGGACCAGGGAGTGCGACGCTTTCTCGCCAAGCGCCCCACAGGCGCCGATGGTGGCCGGGATGTCCCTTACACCCGAGCCGGAACGGCACTCGGAAGACTGCCTGTACCTCAACGTGTGGACCCCCGGTATCGATGGGGCCCGGCGTCCGGTGATGGTGTGGATCCACGGTGGCGGCTTCACCACCGGTTCTGGTTCCAGCGGCCTCTACCGGGGAGGGGTGCTGGCCCGTGATTGTGATGTGGTGGTGGTGACCATCAACTACCGATTGGGTGCCTTGGGTTTCCTGGCCCATCCCGCATTGGCGGACCCTGGGCAACCATGGTTGGGTGGAGACTCGTGGTCAGGAACCGGCAACTGGGGCCTCGCTGATCAGGTGGCGGCCCTGATCTGGGTCAGGGACCACATCGCTTCCTTCGGTGGCGACCCGGGCAACGTGACCATCTTCGGTGAGTCTGCCGGCGGTATGAGCGTTTCGGCGTTGCTCGGCGTCCCCGCGGCAAAGGGTCTCTTCCATCGGGCGATCATCGAGAGCGGTCCTCCCTACGCACATGGCATCGACCAGGCAGCCGACCGCGCGGAGGCCCTGGCCACACTTCTTGGCGTTCCCATGAATCGTGACGCCATGGAAAAGGTGTCAGCCGATGATCTTGTCCGAGCCCTGGGCGACGTGGGCAAGACCTTGCGGGTCGGAGACGGGCTGCCGCTCCCGGTCCTACCGACTGTCGACGGGGGGTTGTTGGAGGTCACTCCCGAAGAGGCCGTTGCCGCAGGGTCGGCTTCGGACATCCCACTGTTGATCGGCACCAACCGCGACGAGGCCGCCTTCTTCGCCGTCGGGATTCCGCAGATCACCAATCTCGATGATGATGGGTTGCTTCGTTGGATGGATCGGGTGGCACCGACATCAAACGAGGCGGCGGCGGTGATCGCCGCCTACCGTGACATCCGAGCCGGACGGGGTGAGTCGGTACGACCTCCCGACCTTTGGGTGGCAATCGCAAGCGATGTCATCTTTCGATTGCCGTCGGTCGGTTTGGCCGACAACCACGATGCCGTCGCTCATTCGGGAGTCGGAACCTACGCCTATCTCTTCACCTGGGAATCACCCGCGTTAGGGGGGATGCTGGGTTCGTGTCACGGCCTCGAGATGCCGTTTGTCTTCGGTACCGTCCAGAACCCAAGCGTGCAGCTGTTCTCAGGTGGCGGAGCCGATGCATTCCGGCTGTCGGAGGGGATCCGACGGTCGTGGGCCGCGTTCGCCCGGACAGGAGCTCCCTCCAATGACACCGTGGGAGTATGGCCGGCGTGGGGATCGGATCATCGAGCGACCACGGTATTTGGCCCGTGGCCCGGCAACAAGGGGATGTGGCGCTCGATATCGGGGCCCCGTAACGGCGAGCTCCGGGCGCTGGCCCAGGTGATGGTCCCAACGGCAGTGGCGCGGCAGAGCCGGTGAGATAGTTCCGGCGAGGCAGTGGCGGTGAGGGCCCGGTGTGTCCGGTCCCGAGGCGGATCCCACCCGATGGCTTCCTTCCGCCCTACCGGCGAGCCGACAACCATCGATGAAACCCGGGACACGTGGTTCGGCGAGCGTGGGGCATCGGTGTTGGAGTCAATCGGGTATGTGACGCGGGCGGGCTCGGACAAGCGCACGTCTATCGCTTCGATTTCCCAGTTAGAGTGCTCGTCTTGAGGTGATTGAGTTCCCTCTTGCAATGCGGCACAGTCCCGGGGACGTAGCCCAACCGGTAGAGGCAGGGCGCTTAAACCGCCTCCAGTGAGGGTTCGAATCCCTCCGTCCCCACCGAGCGATGTTCAAAGCATCGGAGACTGACGTTCCCAACCAGTTGGACGAGATCTGCCGGTACCGCGTAAACGGCGAAGGCGCTTGTCATGCGCGTGTCCTTCCGCGGCGTTATGTCTGGCGGGACGGACCCACACGGACCCACTCGGACCCACCCCGAAGACCCTGTTGACCTGCTCTTATATCACCCGATGGCGAAATGGAGACTCGCACGGCCCACCCCATGTGCCGGTGCGGTCTTCTGTCCCAAAGGCAGCATGAGCACCAATTGCGGCCCGGACCGGTAGAATGTGTTGGTCTGAAAGCGGGGGTATCCGTTGGCCCGCACTCATAGAGATATGGGGAACACCTCTTGAATCGCCGCATGGCGATTGGTGCGGACCACCCAACCAGGAGACCGCGACGTAACCATCACCACTGAATACCGGACATCTACCCGCTAGCACACCCGGCTTTAGTAGCCAGGCCGTACCACCCTTTCCGGTGCTCGGCTGGGGCATTGAATGCATTGATGTGGGGTCCACCCAACCAGAAGAGAGTCGGACCACCTTCGTTAGGCGAAGTGGATCTGACCGACCACGGAAAGGTCACCCACCATGCTTTCGTCTACCCCTATTCGCCGTGCCAACGTTCGTAGCCTCATCACACCCATAGTCCACGCCCACTCACGACTCAAACCGGCCCGTAACAAAGCGAAGGTCGGGGTAACGGCAACTGCCGTGTCCGTTCTCACCGCTGTCGCGGGTCTGAATGGTCATGTAGAGGCAGCCTCGGCAGCCCTCCCTTCGGGCGCCGGAGTCGTACTCAACGCACCAATCGTGGACGTAGCATCCACTCCCGATGGTCACGGATACTGGGAGGGTGCTTCTGACGGCGGCATCTTCTCTTACGGTGATGCCCAGTTCTACGGGTCCACCGGGGCGATCCATCTGAACCAGCCCATCGTGGCAATGAAGTCCACCCCAGACGGTGGGGGCTACTGGGAGGTAGCCAGTGACGGCGGCATCTTCTCTTTCGGTGACGCCCAGTTCTACGGGTCCACCGGAGCCATCCATCTGAACCAGCCCATCGTGAGTATGGAGTCCACCCCGGACGGTGGGGGCTACTGGATCGTGGCATCCGACGGCGGGGTCTTCGCCTTCGGTGACGCCCAATTCCAAGGTTCGGCCAGCGCCATGACTCCCAACAGTCCGGTCGTCGGCCTGGCCTCGACCTCAGATGGCCTTGGGTATTGGGAGACTGCTGCCGATGGTTCGGTATTCGCCTTCGGGGATGCCAAGTTTGCCGGGAACACTCCAAATGGACAGCCGGTCGTCGGGATGAGCGCCAAAGGCACGGGCTACCGAACGGTCGCATCGGATGGTGGCATCTTCACGTTCGGCGGGGCCGGGTTCTATGGCTCGACGGGAGGCCAACACCTCAACAAGCCCATCATCGGCATGGCGTCGACCACGGGCGGATACCTCACGGTCGCATCGGATGGTGGCATCTTCACCTTCGGCGGGGCCGGGTACTATGGCTCGCTCGGTGGGAGCACGGTCTACAGCCCGCCCGCACCTGCCACGTCACATGCCACGACCTCAACCGGCGACGGTGTCACCGACTTCCAACGTTCGGCCTGGGACAAAGTCAACATGTGTGAAGAAGGCGGCGCGTGGAATGTGTCGGGGTCCCAGTTCAGCGGTGGACTCGGCTTCAGCCATGCCAACTGGAACCAGTTCAACACCTTTGGGTACCCGGCTGACGCTGCCGCCGCCACACCTGACCAACAGATTCGGGTAGCGGTCGCATTCGCAACGCATTACTGGGGTGATCCGAATGCTGCTCCTGACCAGAACGGTTGCAGCGGGTACTGACTTGACTGGAGCGAGCCACGTGTTGAGGGTGTCGGCGACACCTTCGACACGTGGCTCTGAGGCTCAAACGGCAGACGGCCGCAGACAGAACTCGATGAACTCCGAGTTCACGTAAGCAACGAGCCGGTCACCTGTGCCCCCGTTGGCTCAACCCGGGGCAGCCTGCGGCCAGGACCCGGAAGACATCCCGCCCAGCCGGCGCACGATCACGGCACACACACCGTGGCGACAGCCAAGAGTTGGACCTTTTCTGGGTTCAGCTCAGTCGTCGTCCGCCGCCGGTCGGGTTTTGCCGGTACCCGCTGATGGAGGACGCCTCAACAGGGGATTCAGTCTGGCCACGGAAGTCAACACGTCGGTCAACTCGCTCACCGCACCGAGGACCAGATCGCTGGCCGGGGACGCCACCTGCTCTTTCAACACCCGATTGACCTCTTCGACCTGTCGGCGGGCATCGGCCAGGCCACCGACGTAGAGCCTGGTGAACTGTTCGAGCGTATCGGTAGCGTCGAGCAGCCGGGCGGTGATGCGCTGGAAGTTGCTCACTCCCTCCCGAAACTGTTGGAGCGTTGACGGGAGCGCCGCCATCTCCGAAGTGAGCTCGCGTCGCCAGCCATCGAGGCGATTCAACCAGGGAAGATCAGGAAGTGCGGGCACTCGCTGACTCTACCGCTTCGGACCTTCTCCGGCTCGGTTCGGTGACCGCGATGAGCCGCGAAAGCTATCCACACGGCCCCGCCATCATCCTGATCCGTGCGCCGACCTAGAGTCGTGGTGGTGATTCATGCGTCGACGCCCGAGCTGATAGTGCTGGCCGTACTTGCCTTCATCTGGGCAGGTATCGGGTTTCGCCTGTCGGAAGGGGCCCGGAAGGCGACGGGACGCACCCCATGGGGCCTCCCCTCGCCGATTTGGGCATTGTTGTGGTTCTTGTCAGTGCTGTTGGGTCTGGTGCTCTACCTCATCGCCAAGTACACCGACGCCAGGAGGGCGGTCCGCATGGGTGCGGAGCAGTTCGGTTCCCACGGACAGGCTCTCCAGCCCGTGCCGACAGCTTCCCAGGCGAAGCCGGTGCGGCCTGGTTCGCAATTTCCGGCCTACCCGCGCCCGGCCAACTCACCCGATCCGGGTGCACCAGATCAGTCGCACCTGCCGCTACCGCCCACATCACCGGCGTCCCCACGATCACCTGAGCCGGAACAGGATCTCGCCCTCGAGCCGCCTCAGGGTGTGGGGTCTCAGGCTCCCCCGCCGGCCTTGCCACCGCCGGGATGGCATCCTGATCCCAGTGGGAGATTCCACTATCGCTGGTGGGACGGATCGGTGTGGACCACCCAAGTGTCGGTGAGCGGACAACATCTGATCGATACCAATCCGGACCAGCGGATTGGCCGGTACTGAAGCGAACAGGGACGTGGGTTGATCGCCTCCGGAGACGGATGCGGGGAGGAAAGACGAAATGACAATTGTCGACGCTGACGAAGCGGTCCGCCATGCCGCCGAGGATGACCTGCCGTGGGTGCATGCCACCGGGGGCATCTGGTTGAAGGTATTGCGAGTGGACTCCGCCAATGGCATCTGGGTGGTGCGCAACCGGTTCGAGCCAGGAGCCCGGCTCCAGACCCACCGGCACACCGGACCGGTGGACGGTTTCACCATCTCGGGGCGATGGCACTACCTCGAATATGACTTCTTCAACACCTGTGGGTCGTACATCCGGGAACCCGCCGGGTCTGTGCACACCCTTGATGTTCCGGAAGACAATGAGGAGATCACCGATGTGTTGTTCGTGATGGAGGGGGTCAATCTCAACTTGGCGGCCGATGGTTCGGTCGAGAGCGTTACCGACGGAGCCGGCACCCTGGCGGCTTACGAAGCGATGGCGGTAGCCCAGGGATTCGACCGACCCACCGGCGTCCTCCTCGGATGACGAAGGGGCCCGGGTGACGCCCGGCGCCCACGCGGGGCCGGCGAGGTCAGTCACGTCACCGGCGTCAGGCCACGGCACTGATCACCGAGCCGACGATCTCACAGCCCCGCTCCTCGATCCGGCGTTCTACGCCGGTGACCCGTTCCCGCTCTATGCCCGTCTGCGGGCGGAAGCCCCGGTGACCCGCAACCCCACCCTCGGCTTCTGGGTGGCCAGCCGCCACGCCGAGGTGACCGCCGTCTCTCGGGACCCCGACACCTTCTGCTCGGGGAAAGGGGTCATGGTCTTCGAGATCGGAAGCGAGTACCCGACGCCGCCGTCCATGATGCACACCGATCCACCCGATCACACCCGGTATCGAGCCCTGGTGCAACCAGGCTTCCGCCCTTCGTTCATCCGAGGATTAGAAGACAGAGTGCGGGCCCGAGCCCGTACTCTGGTGGACCGAATGGAGCCGGGTGTACCGGTCGACGTGGTGTCCGAGTTGGCAGTTCCCCTGCCCCTGCAGGTCATCAGTGATCTCCTGGGCCTTCCCGAGTCCGAATGGCCTCGGTTGTTCCGGTGGTCCGAGGCAGTCATCCCCGGTGCCACCGACTGGCCCGAACAGGAACGTCAGGCCTTGAGCACAGAGATGGTCGACTACCTGCTGGCGGCAGCCGCCGACCGGCGACTGGCACCGGCCGACGACATCATTTCGGAGTTGGCGGCTGCCGAGATCGAGGGCGAACGTCTGTCCGATGCCGAATTGGCCATGTTCCTGGTGCAGCTACTGGTGGCCGGCAATGAAACCACCCGCAACATGATGTCGGGTGGGCTGGTGGGGTTCGCCGAGACACCGGGGGAGTGGGGCAGGCTGCGTACCCGGGTGGCGGGTTCCGCCCCGCGGGCGTTGGCCATTGCCGTCGAGGAGATGCTGCGGTGGACGACCCCGGTCGTGTCGTTCATGCGCACCGCCACCCGGGACACCATCCTGGGTGACCAGCAGATCTCCGGTGGTGATCCGGTCTTGATGTTGTACGCCTCGGCCAACCGCGACGAGGCGGTGTTCGGGTCGACCGGAGAGCGTTTCGACGCTGCCCGGGATCCCAATCCGCACCTGGCATTCGGGTTCGGTGCCCACTTCTGCATAGGAGCCGCCCTGGCCCGCATGGAGGGACGGGTTGTGCTCGAAGAGCTCCTGGCCCGCTTCGGATCGGTGGAGTCGGCCGGACCGGTGATGCGGACGGCTTCCCCGGTGATCGCCGGGGTGAGGTCGGCTCCGCTGGTATTCGGAGCTGCGACGTCCTGACGCCCCGACCGCCCTGATGTGCTGACGCACTGACCGGCGGTGGCCTTTGCCGACGGGATCGACGCCTACGTGGCCGAGGAGAGCGACTCCATCTGCTCATCGCTCAACTCCACGGTGGCCCCTCCGCAGTTCTCCTCGAGATGGACGACCGACGACGTACCCGGGATCGGGAGGAGGACCGGCGAATGGTGGAGGAGCCAGGCCAGGGCGACCTGCGGCGGGGTGGCACCGGTGTCCCGGGTGATCTTGTCCACCGCGCCTCCGGGCTTGGCCAACTCACCCGCGGCGATGGGGAACCAGGGAATGAATCCAAGTCCTTCGCCTTGGCAGTAGTCGAGCACCGCCTCCGAGGACCGGTTGGTGAGGTTGTAGAGGTTCTGGACGCTCACGATCGGCACGATCGCCCGGGCGGCCTTGATCTCGTCGACCGACACTTCGGAGAGACCCACATGGCGCACCTTGCCCTCGGCGATGAGTGCGGCCAGCAGCCCGAACTGCTCCTCGGCCGGCACCTTCGGGTCGATGCGGTGCAGTTGGAAGAGGTCGATCCGTTCGAGGCCGAGACGCCGGAGGCTCATCTCGCATTCTTGGCGCAGATACTCCGGCCGGCCCACCGGCGGCCAATCGTCGGGCCCGGTGCGGACCAGCCCGGCCTTGGTGGCGATGACCAGATTGTCGGCATACGGGTGAAGTGCCTCCCGGATGATCTCCTCACTCACGTAGGGGCCGTAGGAGTCGGCGGTGTCAATGAGATCTACGCCGAGCTCCACCGCGCGCCGCACGACCCGGACACACTCTGCCCGATCGTCCGGCTCACCCCAGATACCCTTCCCGGTGATGCGCATGGCACCGAAGCCGAGACGGTGCACTGTCAGCTCGCCCAGGTCGAAGGTCCCTGAGTGCTCGATCGGGCGTGGATCAGTGTCGGTGGAGTTGGGCATGGGTACTTTCTACCCGGAACCGGCCCGGCCCGAACCCCCGTTTCCCAATCAGCGCTTTCGGTATGCCGGGAGGCGATCCTCGGTGCGGGCTGCCTTCATCTCTGCGTAATCGCCCGAGGCGAATACCATCGACTGGGCGATGGCCTCCTCAGCGATGGAGCGCTGGACTTCGAACGAGCCGAGGCTGGACAGGGTCCGGCGGGCCATCTTCACGGTGAAGGCAGGGGCGGTGGCGATCTTCTTCGCCATATCGAGGGCCAACTCATCGAGTTCGGCGTCATCGGCCACCAGCCGACTGATCACCCCGTGGCCGAGCGCCTCTTCGGCACCCATCACCCGTCCGGTGAGGGCCAGGTCACTGGCCAGACCGTGGCCGGCCATCTGAAACAACCGGGCCACTCCGCCGGAGTCGGGAATCACCCCGTGGACGACCTCGGGGAGCATCATCCGGGTGCCGATCGACGCGATCCGGATGTCGCAGAGCAGGGCCCGCTCAAACGCCCCGCCGATCACCCAGCCTTTCAATGCGCAGATGATGGGACAGGGCATGGTGAGGAACATCTGGGTCGGGCGGTGCCCACGTTCGATGAACTCGAGGTCGGAGATGTCCTCCACCCGAAGGCCGAGTTGGCTGGTGTCCCGACCCGAGGAAAACGACTTCCCCTCCCCGCGCCACACGATGGCCCGCAGGTCGGGGAGGTCGTGCAACTCGGCCAGAACCTCCCATAACCGCCTATCCATCTCATCGCTCATGGCGTTGTGTTTTCCGGGTCGGTTGTTGGTGATCACGGCGATGGGGCCGTCGACCTCGCAACGGATCAGGTCCCGTTCGGCGGCTGTGAGATCGATCATGAGGATGCTCCTTCGGCCGGGGGAGTGCCAAGGGTGCCCGGCGCACTCTCTCCGAACGGCGGTCGGCCCAGCTGTTCCCGGATGGGGGTGAACGGTGGCATGACGGTATGGCGTCGCTGCCAGTTTGCCCCGTCCACCACCAGGGTGTGACCGCTGATGTAGGAGGCGAAGGGAGAACAGAGGTAGGTGGCGGCCCAGGCCAGTTCGCGGGGAAACCCGACCCTTCCTGCCGGGACTCGGGAGTCCGGACCCACGTGCTTACCCGGCACCGCGGCAATGGCCGCCGTCTCGTCTTCGTGCGGCATCAGGCCCGGGACCAGACCGTTCACCCGTATTCCATACGGAGCCCACTCAACAGCCAAGGTCTCGGTCATGTTCTTCACCCCGGCCTTGGCCGCCGCCGAATGGGCAAATCCGGGCCCACCTGTCCACGCATAGGAGGCGCCGACGTTGACGATGGCCCCATCCCTGCCGTTGGGGATGAGCCGCCGAGCCAACTCCCTCGAGCAGTAGAACGTGCCGTTGAGGACGATGTCCACCACAGTCCGCCATGCGTTCGGGCTCATGTCCTCGGCCGGAACCGGAAAGTTTCCAGCGGCGTTGTTGATCAACACATCGATGGTGCCCAGTTCGGACTCCACGCTGTCGAAGGCGACCGAGATGGACTCGGGATCCCGGATGTCGCACGGAACGGCCCAAGCCCGGCCCCCGGTCCGAGACTCCCGGATCACCGATTCGACTGCCGCGACTCCGGCGGCGCGGTGCTCGTCCTTGCGGGAGAGGATCCCGACCGAGGCGCCGAGCCGGGCGAACTCGATGGCAATGGCTTTGCCCAGCCCGGTACCCCCACCGGTGACGATGACCACCGAGCCGTCGTAGGTCCCGGGGGGCAGCGCGGCGGCACCCGGATCGGGAGGGAGAGGGAGGCCGGCTCGCCGGGAATCGGGACCGGAATCGGGACCGGAGTCGGGACCGGAGGATGGGGAGGTCACGGTCGGTGAGCCTAGATCGATGATGGGCTTCATTCATGATCTGGTGAACATCCGGCCCCGTTCGCCCGTAGTCACTTCCAGATACCTCACCCATCGACACCTGAAGACGACGCGGAGGACGACGCCATGCACATTGAAAACCAGGTCTTGAGGAACCGACGGGGGCGATCCGGAGGGCTGGACCGGCATGGTGCCACGCCGGAATTGGTTCCCGTCCGCCCCATCTCGCCGCACCTTGCGGCCGGAGCCGTGTTGTTGGTGGCACTGGTTGCAGCCGCCTGTGGCTCGACGCCGACTTCGGCCGTGTCGGGCAACACCCATGCCAAACCGGATACGGCTCACTCGGCCGGTTCCGGAACTTCTGTTTCTGCCGCGACCATCCGTTCAACCACCAATGCCGCCCTTGGGACGATCCTG
>JADGOI010000090.1 GCA_017883075.1 Acidimicrobiales bacterium | reverse complement strand
CACCGTCCTCGCTCAGACCGATGACGGCGAGGACATCCTTCACTTCTTCGACGTTGACCATGTAGTCGACGATACCCAAGTAGTGAGATCGCCGGTGCCATCAGGCTCTCCCCCCCCAATTGTGGGGTCATCGATCACGGCGACCACTTCGCCGACGCGGTGAGGGCCGAACCGGGACAATGCCGGCGGATGGCCAGCCGACCCGGCGGTTTCCGAGTCGACGCCCCCACTGAATGGACTGAACCCGTGCAGAGGGCCGGTCGGGCGAGGGTCGCCAAGTTGCAGATCCGGCTGGGGAGCTGCGAACGTCACCTCGAGGGGCTCGAGGATCTCTCTTCTCTTGCATTGGCGGTGCAAATCCGGCGGGCATGTGTCAAGATCACTTTGCCATGGCGAGAAGGTCTCGGCACATGGGGGATCAGGAGAAAACAATGAGCGACGTTTCGCAGGGTCCCGGTTGGTGGCAGGCGTCGGACGGCAAATGGTATGCGCCGGAACAGCAGTCGAGCGATCAGCCTCCCGGCCCGCCGACGGCAGCTGGGCCTCCAGCGGGCCCGTCAGGTGCCGTCCCCAGTTCTGGGGTGAGCTTGCCTCCATTCTCCTTCGACTTCAAACGGTTGTCGCAGGCCGAGCGGATCACTGGGGCAGGCACACTGCTGCTGTTCATCTCGCTGTTCCTGCCGTGGTTCACCTACAGCTTCGGGTTCGGCTCGGTGTCTGTGGACGGCCGGTACCACGCCTGGATGTGGCTCGTCCTGCTCCTGTGCCTGGCGATCTTGGCCTTTCTCGTAGCCCGCGCCGGCTTCAGCAAGATGCCGTTCAAGCTACCCATGGCTGACGAGCAACTGCTGCTGATCGCCACCGGCGTCAACGCCGTGCTGACCATCCTCGCCTTCCTGTTCAAGCCGGGTGGGATTGGGTTCAGCGGAATCGGGTGGGGCTTCGGGGCCTTCGTGGGTCTCGCCGCAGCTATCGTCGCCGCTGCGCCGCTCGCCGTCCCGGCCATCAAGGCCCGTCGTCACTGACCTGACACCGAAGCCTTCTGGGTGCGGATTCCGGGGCGTTACATTCCCGGCATCACAGTTCTTGTCCTAGAGACTTCCGGATGGGGACTCGGGAACTCGCAGGCGCTTATGCCCCGCGATGACCCCTCGCAATGTGATGTGATTGCCTCGTCTTCCGATCCCTCGGTGAGCCGGCACCATCGACTGTGAAACTCCACAATTAGACTCAGCAATTATTGGTTGCGGGTGTATCCTTAACGTAAGAGCGTGAGGCAGCCGAAGAGGAATCGTTCCGGCTCGGTGGCCGAACGGAGCGAAACCGGGCAACTCCAATCCTGGCCCGGAGGACGCCTGTGCTAGGAGGCGATTCATGGAATCGGTGATCCGTTTGGCGGTGGCAGGCTCTCAGCGCCGTTGGTTTGTGGCGGTGCTCGCAGCAGTGATCACCGCCGCCCTTGTGATTCTTGTTGGCGTCCCTGGGGCGACTGTGGCCGCAGCGCCTGCTGCGCCCACAGTTCTGCAGTGTAACCCCGCTCAGTCCTTTCCCGGCACCACCGCTGGGTGGGAGGTGACCTGCAACGTGACGATCGAGAACTCCATCACTAGCGGCACCAGCTCGACGATCACCGCCACCGCGTGCTTGACGGCCGCAGGCGTGATTCCAACGCCCGCCGACTGCGCAGCTTCCCCGGGCTACTACAAGACCGTCTCAAATTCGAGCCAACTCGTCACCTCGGTCAACCAGTGCAACGGCATCGCCACGGGCGGCGGCAGTAACGTGTATTGCGACGTCACGGTCATCAACGACATCCCCGTCACCACGCCGACGTCGGGCGTGACGGTCGACCAGTGCATCGGATCGGGCACGGGCGGCGGCAGCACCACGTCGTGCGTCCCGCTCGGCAGTACGTCCAGTGCCACGGTTACCCAGTGCAACGGCTCCGCTACCGGCGGGGGCACTTACGCCGGGGAGACGACGGTGAACTGCACAGTCTCGGGTGCCACCACGGCTCTGCCCGTGACCATCAACCAGTGCAATGGCACCGCCACCGGCGGCGGCAGTGCCGTGACCTGCACGGCCACGATCACCAACAACTTCGCAGCCGCGCCACCGCCCACCACCACGACCACTACCACGAGCACCACCACGACCACGACAGGGCCCACCACCACGACCACGACAGGGCCCACCACCACGCCCACGACAGGGCCCACCACCACGCCCACGACAGGGCCCACCACCACGACCACGACAGGGTCGAGCAACCTGACTCCGACAGGGCTCACCACCACGACCACGACAGGGTCCGGCAACCTGACCCCGACAGGGCCCACCACCACGACCACGGTGGCCGCAGGTACTGGGGTCATTCCCGGGGGTGCTCCGGGGACGGGAGCGGGCGGAGCTTCCCATTCCCGTGACAGCGTTCTTCTGGTCATGGGCGGCCTGGCTCTCTTCGGAGGGGGCGCAGCGATGCTTCAGGCCATCCGACGTCGCCGCATCCTGCTCGCTCAGCATCGGACCGGTGAGGATGAATGAGCCTGTCCCCAGCGTCTTGGACGGTGACGAATCCGTCCAGACGCTGGGGGATCATATCTGTCACCCTCCTGCTCGTCGCTGGCGTTTGTCTCTGGGTGGGCTTGCGCGGTCACGAGGTCCTGCTGACCGCTCCGGCCCGGCATCCCTCATCCCCTGCCACCAGTAGCACGCTCACTGCACCGGCAGGTGCTCAGGTCACGGCGCCGGTAGCGGGCCGGTCGGTCCCGGTGAGCCTGCGCATCCCGGCTATCGGTATAGCGGTTGCCGTTTCGACTCTCGGGCTCAATCCCGACGGCACCGTCGAGGTGCCCACCGATTTCCAAAAGCCGGGGTGGTATCGGTTGGGTCCGTCTCCCGGCCAGATGGGTTCAGCAGTCATCCTGGGGCATGTCGATTCCTACCAAGGCCCAGCGGTGTTCTTCCGCCTACGGTCCCTCTCGGCGGGCGATCCGGTCGAAGTGACGTTGGCCGATGGTGTGGTCGCCGATTTCGTGGTTACCTCGGTGGCAATGTACCCGAAGGATCAATTCCCGAGTCAGCAGGTGTACGGATCGCATGGCAATAGTGCGTTGCAACTGGTCACCTGTGGGGGGACATTCGACAGCCTCACCCGCAGCTACCTGTCCAATATCGTCGTCTACACGTCCCTGCGGGCCATGATCCCCCCGGGCGGGTCGAGATAGCCACTGTGAACACCCGTCCAAAAGCGATCGCGGGACACGCCCGAGCAAACAGCCGCAGTGCCAGCGGCAAAGGTGGACGGGGACGCGGGTGCGCGAATGAGTGCGGGCCCTGGCCTGGCTGTGGCCGTGTCCGATTCTGCCACTGACGACTGACGCGGGGTCCCCATCCGGATCCGTGCATCCAGCCGGACCCGAATTGGCGACCAATCAGATTTCTCCTTCGATGGCACTGCCTCTGATCAGGGTTTGATGCGGGATGGAAGGGGTTGGAAAGTCCTCGCATCACCTCCACTGATACCTGACCTGTTTTCCTCCAGGTCAGGCATCTTCGCTTTTCGGGAAGCGAACAGCCGCATCGGCCCCGAGTTCGCTCCGAGGGCGCACTCACCGAGCTGTCAGCCGACCTAGAGGTAATGGGGCGGAGTCTCGTGTTGGTCCCGCCGGGACAGTCGGAGCTCCGCCCGGAGTCGATCGAGCTGGGCCTTCAGGTGAGCGACCTCGGCAGTCAGCAAGGCGATTGTCTCAGCGTCGCTGTCCGCGTCGCTCTTCGGGTCAGATGTCGCCTGCGGTTCCATGGCAACGAGTCTGCACTTTCGTCGGCTGCTGCACGAGTCGTCCAACTGATCTGGTCAGTGGATCCAATCCGGCCGGGGGCCCCGGTGCCTGCTGCCGCTCCAAACTGGGCGACCGGTTCTGGGGGAGACACCGGTCACCGATCTCCTCTCCGGGTTCATCCTGGGGTGGAATCCGGTGGTCGAGGGGGTGGCGTCCACTCGATCGCTGCTTCAAACACGGCGGCCACATCGCTGGCGTACAAAGCAGCAGCGGTGCCACCCAGCTGGACCACCGACATGAGAAGCGAGAGCACCACCGCGACCACACCGTTGGCGATGGTGACCGGATCGATGTCCGGACGGACGGATCCGTTGAGCTGTCCGGTGCGGAGCCGCTCGCCGCATACCTTGCGGAGCTCTTCGAGGGCCGGCATTTCGAGCACTCGATCGGTCACCTCGGGTTCGAGGCCTGCGAGCAGTCGGCGGGCCAACGGGTGGGATTCGAGGGCCCCGACCAGGGTGACGATGAGCGCTTGGCGCCAGTCCCGGATGCTGAGCTCCGTGATGGCGCTGGACAGCCCTACTTCGATCACCGCGGCGGCGTCCTCGTCGACGGCCGCGAGGAACAGGGCTTCCTTGCTGGGAAAATAGGCGTAGGCGATGGTGCCACCCACCGACGCGTCGCGAGCGATATCAGCGACGGACGTCGACCGGTAGCCCTCGCGACCGAACCTGGCGATGGCAGCGTCGAGGATCGCCCGGCGGGTCTGCGCGCCCTTGCCCCGTGCCGTCACCTCCGGTTCGGATTCCATCACCTTCGCAGCCTAGCAATATTGATGACTTGAGGGAATCACTCAAGTCATCTACGTTATGGCAACCAGACCGCTTCCCGGGAGATGACACGCAATGACCCAGACCCGCAACCCCGACCGCAAGGTTCCCACGCGCCGCATGTCCTTCGAGGAATCGCTCCGAGACGTGCCCAAGGACTTCGCCGCGGGCGGCGACTTGATCGGCTGTCACCTCACCTCGTCGCTTTCGGCGGTGTTTCCCGACGGTGAGGACTTCTTCGTACGCTCGGTGCGGCATTTCCGTGACCAGATCGTGGACCCCGAGCTGAAGCGCCAGGTGGCCGGCTTCATCGGGCAAGAGGCAGTGCACGGCCGGGAGCACCGGGTGTTCAACGACCGCCTCGACGAGCTCGGCTATCCGACCAAGCGCTTCGAGCGGCTCACCAAGCGGGGCCTCGCCATCCGCGAGCGCATACTGTCGCCGAAGTCCAACCTGGCGGCAACCGCCGCCCTCGAGCACTTCACCGCCACCCTGGCCGAGCTCGTGCTCACCAGCGAGGAGACCCGGCGCCTATTCGGCCACCAGGCGGTCAAGGATCTCTTCGTGTGGCACGCCCTCGAGGAGTCCGAGCACAAGGCCGTCGCCTTCGACGTCTACAAGGCGGTCGGGGGTGGCGAACGCATGCGGGTGATGACGATGAACGTCCTGCGTTTCGCCTTCGTGGTCGGAATGACGGCGCAGGTCATCGTGTCCCTACTGGGCGATCGGGCGACCTACCGACGCGGCAATCTCCTCCGGAGCTGGCGAACCTTCCGACATTCGCCCATCATGAGCCAAGAGCTCTGGCACCAGCTGCGCGACTACAACCGGCCCGATTTCCACCCTGAGGATCGTGATACCACCCAGCTCGTCGAGCAGTGGCGCAGCGTGCTGTTCGGCGAGCACGGCACCCTGAACGACAAACTCGCCACCTCGGCCGCCTGAAGGAGCTGGCCATCGTGGAGCATCTTGACGTATTGGTCGTGGGGGCCGGCTTGTCCGGCATCGGGGCCGGCCATTACCTGCAGGCGAAGTGCCCGTGGGCCTCCTACGCCATCTTCGAGGCGCGTGATGCCATCGGGGGAACGTGGGACCTGTTCCGCTACCCGGGCATCCGCTCGGACTCTGACATGTTCACCCTGGGCTACTCCTTCCGCCCGTGGGACGGCGAAAAGTCGATTGCCGACGGCGACTCGATCCTGCAGTACATCAAGGACACCGCCGCCGAGGCCGGCATTGACCAGCGGATTCGATTCAACCACCGGATCGTCCGGGCAGACTGGTCCACCGACGAAGCCCGCTGGCATATCACCGCAGAGCGGAGCGACACCGGCGAGACAGTGAAGGTCACCTGCGGCTTCGTCTTCTCGTGCAGCGGCTACTACCGCTACGACCGGGGTTACCTGCCCGACTTCGCCGGCATGGACCGCTTCGAAGGGACCATCGTGCACCCCCAGGCGTGGCCCCACGATCTCGACTACGCCGGGAAACGTGTAGTGGTGATCGGCAGCGGTGCCACCGCGGTGACGCTGGTTCCCTCCATGGCCGCCACTGCGGGGCATGTGACCATGCTCCAGCGCTCGCCGACCTACATCCTTTCGCTGCCGGCCAAGGACCCCATCGCCAACCTGCTCCGGCGGGTGCTGCCCGAGCGCTTCTCGGGACCCGTCATCCGGTGGTTCAAGGCCCTCACCACCCAGGCGTCATATGTGCTGAGCAAGCGCCGGCCCGCACTCGTAAAACGGGTCCTCCGTAGGCAGCTCAAGCGCCAACTTCCGGACGGCTACGACATCGACACCCACTTCACCCCCCGGTACAACCCGTGGGACCAACGGCTCTGTGTCGTCCCCAATGGTGACCTGTTCAAGGCCATTGCTTCCGACACCGTGTCGGTGGTTACCGATCACATCGACACATTCAACGAAAAGGGCCTCTTGCTCCGGTCGGGCGCCGAGCTGGAGGCTGACATCATTGTCACGGCAACCGGCATCGAGCTCCTCTTCATCGGCGGCATCGAGTTGTCGGTCGACGGTGAGGCCGTCGACTTCGCCGGCAAGCTGACCTACAAGGGAATGATGCTCGAGGGCGTGCCGAACTTTGCTGTCGCTATCGGCTACACCAATGCGTCGTGGACGCTCAAGTGCGACCTCACCTGCGACTACGTGTGCCGCTTGCTGAACCGTATGCAATCGACCGGACAGCGGCAGTGCACACCCCACAACCTGGACGCGACGGTGGCCTCCCTGCCACTGCTCGGCCTCAGCTCCGGTTACGTGGAGCGCTCAGCCGATCGCTTCCCGAAACAAGGTTCCAAGTTCCCGTGGCAGGTCCACCAGAGCTACCTGCGCGACTACCGGGCGCTCAAGATGGGCGGCCTTGAAGATTCCGCCATGGTGTTGTCCAACTCCAACCCCATCCACCAGACGGCCGGCACGGCCACCTCCCAAGAGAGCAGACGATCATGAAGACCTTCAACGGCAAGGTCGCCGCCATCACCGGCGCCTCCTCGGGAATCGGTCGGGCCCTTGCCCGGGATCTCGCTGCCCGCGGCGCCCACCTCGCCCTGTCCGACATCGATGAGGTCGGCCTGGCCGAGACCGTCACCCTCTGCGAGGGCTTCGGAGTGAAGGTCACCTCCCAACGCCTCGACGTCGCCGAACGCGTCGCCATGTGCGGCTGGGCCGACAAAGTCGTGGACGACCACGGCAAGGTGAACCTGATCTTCAACAACGCAGGCGTCGCTCTGAGCACCACCATCGAGGCCATGTCCTACGAGGACATCGAGTGGCTGATGAACATCAACTTCTGGGGCGTCGTCTACGGGACCAAGGCATTCCTCCCCCACTTGAAGGCAGCCGGTGAGGGCCACGTGGTCAACCTGTCGAGCGTGTTCGGGTTGATCAGCATCCCCTCGCAGTCGGCATACAACGCGGCAAAGTTCGCCGTCCGCGGTTTCACCGATGCCCTACGCCTGGAACTGGAGATGGAGGGCGCCGGGGTCTCGTGCACAACTGTCCACCCGGGCGGCATCAAGACCAATATCGCCCGCAACGCGCGAATAGACGCCAGCGTGGCTTCCCTCGCCGGTGATCCAGATACCGCACGCGACAACTTTGACAAGGTGGCGCTCACCAGCCCCGAGAAGGCCGCCCGCCAAATCCTTGCTGCCGTCGAGCACGATCGGCGTCGAGCGCTGATCGGGCCGGACGCCAAGGTATTCGACTTCGTCTCGCGGCTTCCTGCCGGTCTCTATCAACGTGTGCTCGTCAAAGGGGCAAAGCGCCGTCGATGACGGCGAGGCTCGCCTCGTTGATCGGCTCACTTCCGACCTTCCTGATCAGGGCGAGATCCGCGGGCAAGCTATTGACGCCATGGTCCCGGAGCGCCGCCGGCAGCGTTACCGGCACGGGTGCCATTGGCCGCACCCACCAACTGGTTGACGTGGTCGGGTCGGCAGCCGGCCCAGATGCGATGCCGCAGGCGTCGCCAGCGTCTCGGTTGGGCCACCAAGGCCAAACCCCGACAGGGACAGCGATCCCACCTGCGTCACCGCGCCGAAGAGCGCTCCCCGTCGGTGCCATCCGTAGTTCCCCATCTCATCAGCCAAAGCTCTGATTACTCGCCTCCGGGGGGATCGAGCATGGCCACCAACTCGACATGCTCGGTCATCGGGAACAGGTCGAAGGCGCGTAGTGAGGTCATGCTCCAGCCCGTGTCGGTCATCACCCGTAGGTCACGGGCGAACGATGCCGGGTCGCAGGACACATACGCGATCCGCCGAGGGGTCGGCCGCAGGCCGGCCAACGCGTCCATCACTCCGCGACCCGCGCCCTCCCGAGCCGGGTCGAGCACCACAAGGTTGGGACTACTCAACTTTCCGGAAGCCACCAATTCGGCGGTGACATCGGCCCGGGAGATGTTCACCTGTGGCTGATCCTCGGTGTTCCGAGCGGCATCCGCGCAGGCACGCCCGCTCCGCTCGATGGCCAGCACTGCACCGTCGGGACCGACCGCGTGGGCCAGCTGTGCAGTGAAGAGCCCGGCCCCGGCATAGAGGTCGGCGACCCTCTCCCCCGCCCGTGGGGCCAGCCCGTCGAGAATCGCCCGGGCCAGAAGACCGGGCGCAGCCGGGTGGACTTGCCAAAAGACCCCTGCCGATACCTGGTAGTGGCGACCGAGTACATCGAAGCTCAAACGGTGGGGCTCGCGTTCGGTGCGGCCGTTCACCACTCGGCCGGCGTTGACCGGTGGTCGGTCTCCGAGATGGCGACGCCCGGTGATTACCGACACCACCGGCTTGCCACCGTCCGGCGATGTCAGGACTTCGATTTCTCTCGCCCCACTCCAACGGTGCGCGCCCACTCCTACCGCGTCCACCGACCCCGAGGCGATCAGACAGTGCTCGACGGGCTCGACAGCATGGGACCGGTGTTTGTGGAGGCCGACCCGTCCGTCGCGATCGACCGCGAAACGCACCCGGGTGCGCCAACCCAGCCCGTCGGCCGCCCCGGGCACCTCTTCGACCACTACCGGCCGCTCGTCCCCCGCCAGCCGTCGCAACTGCTCGGACACCAAGGAAGCCTTCAGCGCCCGCTGGGCCGCCACCGCCACATGCTGGAAGTCACATCCTCCACATCGATCCGGTCCGGCGTGGGGACACGGGGGTGTCACCCGATCCGGCGATGCCTCGAGGATCTCCACCGCATCGGCCCGGAGGTAGGAGGTGGTCTCACCGGTGATGTGGGCCAGCACCCGTTCACCGGGCAGGGAGTGCCGCACAAACACCACCCGGCCGTCGTCGGCCCGGGCCACGCACCCACCGCCGGCGGCAATGGCGTGGGTGTGAAGTTCCATCAGGGACATGGAGTTGGTCATAGCACGGGATCTTCGCGACAGAGAACGGTCGGCAACGGTAACCTCGTCGTATGGAAGGTTCCGGTGGCAATCGCGAACCGGTGGCCCTCCAAGGCCGCCAGTTGAACATCGTCTTCGGCGGTCGCCTCGGGGGGTTGCCATCGTCGAGCGGTTGCGAGAATCCGACCGTACCCAACTCGAAGCGCTGTCGCCCGGATGGTCTCCCGAGCGGGACTCGAAGATGGCCCCGATGCTGGGCCGGCCCTCGGTTGACCTGGTTTCCCAGCCACCTCAGGATCACACCTTCTGACCCGGGACCCCTTGCTGTTCGGCCGGTGCTCCCGGATGCCTTTGGCCAACCATCGCCGGTGGAGTGCTCCGGCCGACACTGCTCGACCGAGAGGATGATCGATGGACGTCTATGAGGCGTTGTACACCACCCGGGCGATGCGAAGGGTCCGGCCCGATCCGATCCCACTGGAGGTCCAGGCAAGGATGCTCGACGCCGCCATCCGGGCACCGTCCGGAGGCAATTCCCAGAATTGGCGGTTTCTGTTGGCCGACGATGCTGACGTCATCGGCCGGATCGGTCCCCTCTACCGCCACTCGATCGATCAACTCTGGGAAACCGTCTATGCGGAAAGACTGGCCGCCGCCGAGGCGGACCCCGAGGCGGACGAGAGCATCCAGATGTTGAAAGTCCAGCGTTCCGCCCAGTGGCTGGCCGATCACTTCGAAGAGGTGCCCCTCTTTCTGTTCGGGTTCGTGCAGTCCGATCCCACCGGGGGGTCGATCTTTCCGGCCATCTGGAGCGCTCAGTTGGCGGCGCGGGCCGAAGGGGTGGGCAGTTCGATCACCGCCGTGCTCGGTTTCTTCCATCCCAAAGAGGTGTTGGAGATTCTCGGTGTGCCCATCGACGAGGGTTGGGTGATGGCCTGTTGTGTGAGCTTCGGCTATCCGACCGGACACTGGGGTATCGCCCCCCGTCGACCGGTCAGCGAGGTGTCCTTCCGCAATCGATGGGGCTCGCCGGCCGGCCTCGCCATCGACCAACCCCTCTGGCATCCCTGGGAGCAACCACGGGAGGCTCTTCCGAAGGCAGAGTGATTCCGACAGGCATGGTCCGGGGGCGTCGGCCGGTGTGCCATGCTCTCGGACGAGATTTTGTGCGGGTGTAGCTCAATGGTAGAGCCTCTGCCTTCCAAGCAGATTACGCGGGTTCGATCCCCGTCACCCGCTCGCAGGCCGAGTGAGCCGCACCTTGTCGGTGCCGCCATCAGCCGCGGTAGACCGGT
>JADGOI010000089.1 GCA_017883075.1 Acidimicrobiales bacterium | reverse complement strand
TGTTCTTCGGGGACGGGCGGGGAGCCCCGCTTGCGGCTGAGGCGCCTGGCGAACCGTCTCGGCCGGCGGGCTAACCTCAGGTCCGTGCGCTCAATCCTTGTGGCCAGCGACGCGCCGTCGGTGAGGGCTGAGATCGCCGCCATCGCAGGACGCCCGGACATCGCCATCCGTGAGGCCCGGTCCGGGCCGGCGGTGCTCGAGGAGGTGGCCGAGAGCCGTCCGGACCTGGTGGTGGTCGACCTCCAGATGGGGAACATGGGTGGGATGGCCGTCTGCCTCGAGCTACGTCTCGAGGAGTCGTACGGCAGTCTCGAACATGTTCCGGTGCTGATGCTGCTCGACCGTCGTCCCGATGTGTTCCTCGCCCGCCGTTCAGGTGCCGAGGGGTGGGTGGTCAAGCCGCTCGACCCGATCCGGCTTCGTCGGGCCGTCACCTCATTGCTCGACGGTGGTACGTACTATGACGAGTCCTACCAACCACTGTCGGTCGTCCCCGCGACCGGCTCCTGAAGGTCTTCACCGGCCCAACGAAGGCAGGGTCCGTGTTCCGACGAAACCAGCATCGGCATGTCCAGCCGATTCAGAAGCGCCGCACCCTGCTGGGGAGGGGACGGTCGGCGGCAGCGGTCAGTGACCGCAATGGCGCTGCCGGGATCGGGGTCGGCCGCGGGGGTGATGCCCAGGAACAGTTCATCGTGGAGGCACTCGACGATCTACGCGACACCGTCGTCGGCGAGATCATGACCCCGCGGGTGGACGTGGTGGCTCTGTCCATCCCGGTGACGGCCGAAGATGTCACCCGGGCCGTACGTGAATCGGGCCACAGTTGCTTTCCGGTCTACGACGAAAATCTGGACGACCTGATCGGGGTCTTGTTCGTCAACGATCTGATCCGGGCCGGGTGGAAGGTGCAAAGCGGGAGGCCCGAGGACCAACGGATCGAAGATGCCGGGACCCGGAGCTCCGTCGCCGCAGGGGTGATGCCGGCCGACCCCGCCAGCCAGGCAATTCCCGATCCGGTGGATATCTCCCGCCGGCTCCGCCAGCCCTTTTTGGTACCGGAGTCCCGTCTGGTGTTCGACGTCCTGGCCGAAATGCGTCGCCATCGACGATCGTACGCGGTGGTGGTGGACGAGCACGGTGGTGTCGAGGGCGTCTTGACGATGAAGGACGTGTTGGGAGCGCTCGTGGGTCATCTTTCCGACGAATTCGACCCTGACGACGAGCCAGATGTGGTGAGGGTGGACGGAAGTCGCTGGCTGGTGGACGGGCGGATGAGCGTCGACGATGTCCACGACCGTCTGGGGATCGATCTCCCCGAGGGTGAGTACGTGACGTTGGGGGGATTCCTCTTTGACGGCTTCGGTCATATCCCGGCCGAAGGCGAGGTGCTCGCCGTCGACGGATGGGAGCTCCGGGTGTCCGAGATGGACAAGCGGCGGATAGCCAAAGTGGTGGCCCGGCGGGTGACCGTGGGCGACCCAGGTCACGGACACGACGCGGCGGCCGGTGGGACGGGGAGCGAGCGCACCACCGTCGGCTAGGATCCTTCTGTTCTGGCACCGGCTGGTAAGCCGGCTCCGGTCAACGGGCTGTGGCGCAGCTTGGTTAGCGCGCTGCGTTCGGGACGCAGAGGTCCCCGGTTCAAATCCGGGCAGCCCGACCAATGAAGTATCCGGTCAGCCGGGACGCGGATCCCGGCTGCGGGGCAATCGCTCCCAACAGCGCCGGCCGGAGTGCCGCCGCTCGACTCCGTTTGACTCCGTTCAGCACTCTCAGCGGGAGCAGGAGTCGGTGACGTAACACTTCAGGGGAGGTTCGCTCGTCACCATGCCCGTGGTGAGCCTGCCCGGCACCACTGCGATCAGCGATGCCTCGTTGCTCACCAGCGCCTCGGGAGTGACGAAGGGCATCAGCGGGTCGGAGCAGACCGCGTTGGTGTCGACGGCGGCGAGGTGAGGGAGCGAGCCCGGGGCGGCCAGGGCCGCCATGGCCGCCGCGTAGACAGCGGAGGACGCCAGGATGGTCAGGTGCTCGAAGGGTTGGAGGGGACAGATCTGTTGCTCGGCGACGTTGAGGACGTTGGCGGCCGCGGGCAACGGTGAGACAGGGGTGGTGATGATGTTCAAACCGGCCAACTCGTCGGTATAGCTGTAGATGTCGGTGTAGGCGATTCCCGGGAATGTCTGCCGGAGAGAGTTCATGGCGGTGATGAACCGGGGCGCATCGCCGTTGATCCGTTTCACCTCCTGCCATACCGCCGGAACGCATTCCAACCCGCACACCGGCGCCGCCACGTTGCCGCCGCCCTCGTTGTCGGGTGCGATGCCGACCAGACTGGCCACCATCGGCCGGATGTCGGGCCACCAACGCAACGCCCACCGCGGGGAGGTGCTCGCCCCTTGGCTCCATCCGATCAACTCCACTTGGCGACCGCTCTGCGTGTGCAGGCTCCGCACCGCGTTGACGACGTACTCAGCCGCTATCTGCACGTCGCCGTCACTGTGATCCGGCACCGTCACCGTGCAATACGGCCACCCACGAGAGGCGAAGGCCGGATCGTAGTTCCAGCTGTATGCCTCTTGAGGGTCGAACACCGTGGGAGGTACCTCGAGGATGATGTCCCGGGTAGCTGATGCCGGAGGCTGAGAGCAGTGCAGTGCAGCATCGAGCGTGGCGGGCGACTCGCTCAATGCCGGGCCGGGCTGATCGATGGGCGCGTACACCGGGGCGGGATGGATGGTGACCGACGCCGCAGGCAACGTGGATCCAAAGGAGGCGATGGCGGCGGTCAACGACACCAGAACCGAACCCATCACTGTCAGTAGAACCTTGCGAAACCAGGTCATCGGTCCACACACCTCCTTGAGCAAGCCACCCTCGGTCGCCCTTTGGTAGCAGACGCAATTCGACTGAGCCAATCGACAAGGAACCTCCTCGAGGTTGATGACATGACTGCGGACCGACGACTGACCATGGCGATGGTGGTTGATGTGGCCGCCGATCAACCTCGCGGATGCCGAATCCTTTCCGCCGCCACGTGCGGATGACCAACCCGGCACAGCCCGTAGGATCTCGGAAATCGATAGGGGAGGAAACACCATGGAGATGGAGTATCGACGTTTGGGTGGGTCGGGGCTGAAGGTCAGTGTGCTGTCCTTTGGCTCGTGGGTGACGTTCGGGCCCCAGCTCGCCGGCGATCTTGCCGAGCAATGTCTGACTGCCGCACACGATGCCGGAGTCAACTTCTTCGACAATGCCGAGGCCTACGCCGGCGGTGAGTCGGAGAGCATCATGGGCAAGGCGATCGATTCCCTCGGGTGGCCCCGCCACAGTTACGTCATCTCCACCAAGTTGTTCTGGGGCCTTCACGAGGGGCCCAACATGCGGAACACCCTCAATCGCAAGTATCTGCTGCAAGCCATCGACGCCTCGTTGGAGCGGTTGGGCCTCGATTTTGTCGATCTTCTCTACTGTCATCGACCTGATCCGGACACCCCCGTCGAAGAGACGGTGTGGGCCATGTCCGACATCATTACCAGTGGCAAGGCGCTCTACTGGGGAACCTCGGAGTGGTCGGCCGCCGCAGTGCGCGAGGCGTGGGACATTGCCGATCGCCACAACCTCCATAAGCCGGTGGTGGAACAGCCCCAGTACAACCTGCTCTGGAGGGACCGGGTGGAGACGGAGTACGCCCCCCTTTACGAAGGCATCGGGCTGGGCCTCACCACCTGGAGCCCGCTCAGTTCGGGCTTGCTGACCGGCAAGTACCTCGACGGCGTTCCCGATGGCTCGCGCGCCACACTGCCGGGGTATGAGTGGTTGCGGAACCTGCTCACCGACCCCGAGCGCAATCAGAAGGTGCGGGAGCTGCAGTCCATCTCCGAGGAGTTGGGTTGCTCTCTGGCCCAGATGTCCATCGCCTGGTGCGCCAAGAACCCGAACGTCTCCTCGGTCATCACCGGGGCAAGTCGCGTCGAGCAGGTCCACGAGAACCTCAAGGCCCTCGAGGTCATCCCCCAGCTGTCCGACGACGTCATGGCCCGCATTGCCGCCATTACCGGCTGACCGGGACCGGGTCGTCCGGGGGTTGCCCTCTGGCGGCGTGTTCGAGGTAGGCCAGTTCGATCACTCGACGGCTCACCCGCCGGGCCACATACAGGGAAAACGCTGCCGCCGGTAGTTCAACGAGCACGGCGAGAATCATCGCCCTGAAAGAATCGCTGCGGCTGCCGGCGGTGGTGACATCGAACCACGCGTCCACCACCAGCAGAGTGGCCGCAGTCGTCGCCGGAAACTGCACCCGGGGGTCCACCCGAAAGGCCAGGTAGGCCGCCCCAGCCAGGGCCACCACCAGGAGGGTGTCGAATCCCACCCAGGTGGACCGGTAGTGACGTTCGAGGTTCCTCCTGGGCAACGTCAGCGCCAGGTACACGATCCAGGGCAGCAGTGCGGTGGCCACGATGAGATAGATCCAGGCCAGACGCCGAAATCTCCGGCGTACCTCCGGGGAGATCTGCACGCTCCCGTCCACCATGACAGGTTCGACCGATTTCCTCTTCCTCGACCTCTTCCTCGGCACCCACCCAGCTTAGAAGTGCGGATCGGGCCCGGTGAAGTCGTCAGGCCCACCGGCACTGAGGCACTAGCGGCATCACCGATTGCAGAGCTACGTAACTCGATCGGCACCGGCCGGAAATCCCCGATCCGGGGGAGGCCGGGACAGGAGAACCTCGTCGTGCGGCAAATTCCTCTCGAGGGCCGACGCCTGAAGTGACTGCTGGGCGCTCACTCCGACAACTGTGGGAATCCGGTTCCACGTCCCGTCGGATGCCAGTGACCACGACTGGGTGTCGTCAGCCAGGTTGAACGACAGGATCTCCTCCAATTGGGCGACCGCCTCGGGGTCGGCGATGGGGACCATCGCCTCGACTCTCCGATCGAGATTCCGACGACGGAGATCAGCCGATCCGATGTAGAGGTGGGCCGGGCGACCCGCCTCGCCACCGAATCGCAGAATGCGCGAGTGCTCGAGGAACCTGCCGACAATGGAACGCACCCGAATGGTCTCGGACATGCCCGGCACACCGGGACGGAGGCAGCAGATTCCCCGGACGACCAGATCGATCTGCACACCGGCCTGCGAAGCCCGGTAGAGGGCATCGATCACCACTTGATCGTCGAGCCCGTTGACCTTTATCACGATACGTCCGTCGGGACCGGCCTTGGCCTCTTCATCGATGCACTCGACCACCCGCTCGCGGATACCGCCCGGCGAGGTGACCAACTCCAAGTACTGGGGGGGCTGGCTGAATCCGGTGATGTAGTTGAAGAAACGGGTGACGTCGGCCCCGAGCTCGGGGCGCGACGACAACACACCGAGGTCCTCGTACATGCGGGCCGTCTTCGGGTTGTAGTTACCCGTGCCCACGTGGACATAGCGCCTCACGTGGCCACCTTCTTGGCGGACGACAAGGGTTGTCTTCGCATGGGTCTTGAGACCCATGAGCCCGTAGATCACGTGGGCACCCGCCTCTTCGAGCGCCCGGGCCCAGCCGATATTGGCCTCTTCGTCGAAGCGGGCAGTGACCTCGACCAACACCGCCACCTGTTTGCCGCGTTCGGCCGCTCTCACCAGTGCCGCCACCACCGGGCTATCACCCGAAGTCCGGTACAGGCATTGTTTGATGGCCAGTACGTGGGGATCGACGGCGGCTTCATCCATCAACTCCTCCACCGACGCCGTAAAGGAGTCGTAGGGATGGTGGACGAGCACGTCCTGTCGATCCAGCACCGAGAATATCGAGGTGTTGTCGTCCAACTCCGCCGACACGAAGGCCGCCGGAACCATCGGCGTCCACGGCTCGTCGTGCAGTTCGGGTCGATCCAGGGCGTGGATGGCCCACATGCAGTCGAGACCCAGGGGGCCCCTGAAGAAGCAAACGTCCTCGGGTTCCAGTCCCAGGTCCGCGGTGAGACGCTCGACCGGTTCGGAGGAAGTCCTCGAGTCGATCTCGAGTCGGACGACGGGAAGGAATCGTCGTCGTCGCAGCTCCTCTTGGAGGGCGAGCAGCAAGTCATCAGCGGCGTCGTCGTCGAGGGCCAGGTCAGCATCCCGGGTCACCCGAAACACGCATGCGGGACCGACTTCCATCCCGGGGAACAGCTCGTCGAGGAAGGCCACCAGGATCTGCTCGAGGGGGACGAAGCGAGCGCCGCCGGGCAGCGGGAACAGTCTCGGCACATTGGGTGGCACCTTCAGGCGCGCGAAACGATTGGTGTGGTCGGCCGGGTCGGTCACCTCGACACCGATGTTGAGGGAGAGATTGGAGATGTAGGGGAACGGATGGCTGGGGTCCACCGTCAAGGGGGTGACAACCGGCAGGATGAGTCGGTCGAAGACATCGTGAAGATGCTCACGGTCATCGCTGTTGAGAGTGTCCCAGTCACTCAGTTCAATCCCCTCCATCGCCAACGCCGGGATCAACCCGTCCACCAGAAGTGCCTCTTGACGGCGGACCATCCGCTCCATCGATGCCCGCACTTCGCCGAGCAGTTCCCCGGGAGCACGGCCGCTGGTACCCCGGGTCTTGATGCGCGCCACCACTTGACGCTTCAACCCCGCCACCTGCACCTGAAAGAACTCGTCAATCCGTTCGCTGGTCAGAATGAGGAACTTGACCCGCTCGAGCAGGGGCACCCCGGCATCGTCAACCAGGTCGAGCAACCGTTGGTTGAAGTCGAGATCGGAAAGTTGGCGGGCAAAGTAAGGCCGCACCTCATCATCGGACACTCCACCAGTACCCGACACCCTGGCCGGTTCTCCGCTCATCAGCCAACGATACCGGCCCTGTCACCCAGAGGCATCAGGGTGACACCTGACGACCACCACCGGCAGACCGTTGAACCTCCTCGTGCACGGGGGGACGGGGGGACAACTCCCACCGTGGCCCGGGGGGACGGGGCCCCGCCAACCCAGGTCGGGCGGGTGGCCGGTAGGTTGCAGGGGACGTTCCACCCAGTGGGATGGGTCGACAACAGACAGGATGGTGCCGATATGGTTGACGATCGTTTGCTCGAAGTCATCGTGGAGATCCCTCGAGGCAGCCGGAACAAGTATGAGTACGACCACGAACGTCACCTGATCAGACTCGACCGGAGGCTGTTTTCGGCCACTTTCTATCCGGCTGACTACGGATTCGTGCCCGACACCCTGGCCGAGGACGGGGATCCCCTCGATGCCCTGGTCCTCATCGGCGAGCCGACCTTCCCCGGCTGCCTGGTGGAAACCCGGCCGGTGGGCGTCTTTTGGATGTCCGATGAGATGGGCCCCGATGCCAAGATCATCGCCGTGGCCTGCGGCGATCCCATGTGGGAGGCCGTGAGGGACCTCGAGGGCCTGCCTCCTCACCTCACCATCGAGATTGCTCACTTCTTCGACGTCTACAAGGACCTCGAACCAGGAAAACTCACCAAAGTCGAAGGCTTCGAAGGGGTCGACGCCGCCTGGGAGGAGATCGACCGCTCGTACGCACGGGCCAAGGAAACCCAACCCTGAGTATCTGCGCCTCCTACGATCGCCTGGATTCGCCTCCCCCTACCGGGACTGGTCGCTTCTCCATACGGCCGCACCCAGCAGGATGATCTGCAGCTTTCGTTCCGCCTCGTCAGCGATGCGGGGCAACTCGGAGGCGTCGTCGGGGCGGGCATCGAGCGCCAGTTCGGAGGCGGCGATGATCGTCTGGACCACCAGCGACGAGATGAGCTGGAGATCGGCTGAGCTGACCGTGGCCAACCTCGGCATGCGGGCCAGGTCGGTGGCTAGTTCGCTGGTGAACAGTCGTATCTCCTGTCGGATCGCCATCCGCATGGTGCTCGATCCGCCGTAACGCTCCTTGGCGATGAATCGGAAGTGAAGCTCGTGTTCGAGCACGTACTCCAAGAAGGTGTCGACCGATTGGCGGATCAGGTGGGTGGTCGGGAGTGGTTCGGAGCGAACCTCCCGCATCAAACCCCGCAGCGTGGCAAACGACTCCTCCACCAGGCTCATCCCCAACGCCTCCATGGTGGGAAAGTGCCGGTAGAACGCGGCTGGGACCACGCCGGCATCCTTGGTCACCTCTCGGAGACTGAGGCTGGAAAAACTCTGTTCACCGCTGAGTCGGGCCAGGGCGGCATCGAGCAGCCCCCGTCGGGTCCGCGACTTCCTCTCGTCCCGGGGGCCCGGCTGCTTCCTTCGCCGATCGGAGGATGGAGCTGCCATCGGCACATATTAGTGAACATATGTTGACTTGACCGATAAGGCCGTTTAGAGTGAACACATGTTCACCAACGTCCTTGAACGCACTGCCCGGTTCGGTGCGACCCTGAGTTCCCCACTTCCGGTGGACGCATTCGTTCGCCTGGTCGATCCATTGTGGTCGTCAACCGTGTGTCGGGCCCGGGTCACCCGCATCATGAGGGAGACCCCCGATGCCGCGAGCATCGTCCTTCGCCCGGGGCGCGGTTGGGAGTCTCATCAGGCCGGCCAATGGATTGCCGTCGGTGTCGATATCGACGGCGTGAGACACCGGCGTCCCTACTCACTCACTTCGGTTCCCGAGCGGGTTGACGGTTGCATCACCATTACCGTGCAAGCGGTCCCCGACGGAGTCGTCTCCAACTTCCTTGTCCATCAGCTACAAGTGGGCGACATCGTCCACCTCGATCCTCCCAACGGTGACTTCACCTTGGGGTCGCACTCTTCCTCCCCCCTGTTGTTCATCACCGGCGGGAGTGGCGTCACCCCGGTCATGGGCATGCTCCGGACCCTCGATGCCGCAAACATCGCATTGGACGCGGTCCACCTCCACTACGCCGCCTCTCCGGACCAGGCGATCTTCGCCGACGAGTTGCGTCGTCTGGCTGTCCGTCACTCCGGGTTCGGTTTCAAGTTCGGCGCCACCGGAACCGGGCCGATCCCGCCGGAGTTGGCTTTGACAACCCGACGCCTCGACGCCCTGTGCCCGGACTGGTCGGCTCGGGAGACCTGGATCTGCGGGCCCGCCCCATTGCTGGCGGCAGCTGAAGCCATATGGGAGTCGGCAGGTATCAGCGATCAGCTCCACAGCGAGCGGTTTCAGCCAAGTCTCACCGCCACCAACGGCACCAAGGCCGGCATCGTGCAGTTCCTCGACAGCGGAGTCGAGACCCCCGGCGATGGCACCCGACCTCTGCTCGAGTTGGCCGAAGAGGCAGGACTGTCTCCCAAACACGGATGTCGAATGGGCATCTGCCATACCTGCGTGGTCCGACTCAACAGTGGATCGGTCCTCGATCTTCGCGACGGACGGATCCAAAGTGACGAAGGGGACTTCGTCCAGATCTGCGTCTCCGCACCGTGCGGCGACGTCTCATTGGAACTCTGAAAGGAACCCCATGACTTCCACTCTCAGCGTCGAACGCGAAACCGACCACACCATCGTTCCCATCACCACCCTTCGGACAGTTCATCAGCATCCGTCCGGTCTGGATGCTGATGAACTCGAGGCATTCGGCAAGCTCATGGATGACCTCCGCAATGAGATCATCTCCAACCGGGGGAAAGCCGATGCCGATTACATCCACCGCGTCATCGCGGTGCAACGCCGCCTGGAGGTGGCCGGAAGGCTGGCGCTGTTCGCCGGTGTCTTCCCGCCGTTCTGGGTAGCCGGTGCCGCCATGCTCTCGACGGCCAAGATCCTCGAGAACATGGAGATCGGCCACAACGTCATGCACGGTCAGTGGGACTGGATGCGCGATCCCGAGATCCACTCGTCCACCTGGGAGTGGGACAACGTCTGTCCCTCCGACCAGTGGAAGCACTCCCACAACGAAATCCATCACACCTGGACCAATGTCATCGGTCGTGACCGCGACGTCGGGTATGGCATCCTCCGCATCGACGAGCGCCAGCCCTGGTCGAAGGTGGCTCTGGGTCAACCCGTCTACGCCGCGGTCCTCGCCACATTGTTCCAATGGGGCGTGGCCCTGCACGACGTAGAGATAGAAGAAGTCATGAAGGGTCGAAAGACCAAAGTCGATGCCAAGGCCCAACTTGCCGCCATCGCCAAGAAGGGCGGGCGCCAACTGTTGAAGGACTATGTGCTCTTCCCCGCCATGGCCGGGCCGTTCTTTCTGCCGGTGCTGGCCGGCAACCTGACGGCCAATGTGGTCAGAAACCTGTGGACGTTCAGCATCATCTTCTGTGGGCACTTCCCCGATGGCGTGGAACGGTTCACCGAGGAGGACGTGGTGGACGAGAGTCGGGGCGGTTGGTACGCACGCCAGGTCCTCGGCTCGGCCAACATCGAGGGCAGCAAGGTGTTCCACATCCTGTCGGGCAACCTCAGTCACCAGATCGAGCATCATCTGTTCCCGGACCTGCCGAGCAATCGTTATGGCGAGCTCGCCCCCAAGGTGCGCGCCATCTGTGAGCAGTACGGAATCCCCTACAACTCCCGTTCATTCTCCCGTCAGTTCGGCTCAGTGATTCGCCGCATTGCACGGCGTGCCCTTCCGGGCTGAGCGTCCGGGCACCGGGCCGGCGGTCGGCCCGCGCAACCCGGGCAGGTGCCGGCTCGTGCGGCCGGGTATCCCGGGAATGGAAGCGTCGAGACCACCCTCGCCTACGATCTACGATTGAGGACTGAGGAAATCGGGTCAGAGAAGTCCACCTGCTGCAAGAGAGAAACAGGCAGGTGCGCTCGTGGCGCGTTCCCCGGGGATGTAGCTCAGTTGGCTAGAGCACCTGCTTTGCATGCAGGGGGTCGTGGGTTCGAGTCCCATCATCTCCACTCAGTTTTGCCTGGTA
>JADGOI010000204.1 GCA_017883075.1 Acidimicrobiales bacterium | reverse complement strand
GCGCCGACGAGGCGCAGGCCCGGGCGTACGGCATCAGCGGCGTCCCCTTCTTCGTCATCGATGGCCGGTACGGCATCTCGGGAGCCCAACCCGCCGACGTCGTCCTGCAGACACTGGACAAAGCCTGGTCCGAGCGCCCACCACTCACCCTCGTGACTCCGGAGGGCACTGCGCCCTCCTGTGAGGGCGACTTCTGCGCCGTCTGACGCTATGGGTGTCGGCAGCCGGAACTCACGGAGTAGCTCGGACAGCAATAGCAGCCGATCCTGTGACGAGACGAAGACCAGCCGGGGGGCTGTCGGCTGGAACGTCTCTGAAATCGTCCGCAGCCGGATCCCTATCTGAGGCGACCAAGAGGTCGAGGCGGCCGCACGCCGCACGGTCAGTGGGTCGGGCGGGCCACTTCCATGCGTGCGGCGAGCACCGGACCGCCAGGAGTGCGCATTTTACGGCGAGTATCGCGAGGTAGACCGGCCGCGCCGGCTCGTGATTACCTCGGTCTATGAAGTGGCGCAAGTGCATGAAGCGCCCTATGCCGTCACGTTCGAGCAGTCTGGGGACGGCACTTGGGCCTGGTGCACGTCCAGGCATTCCTCGCTCGCGGCCCAGGACTCCTACGGCGACGCCGGAATGCGGCGGGGGCCTGGCTTAATCCCATCAGTGCCTAGACGCGTTACTCGCCGCGCTGCAGCCACCACAACGATCGGAGTCCCGATGAGAAAGCTCGTCGAAGCAACACACGTCTCACTCGGCGGCGAGATCGGCTCACCCCACGTCTGGGCCATGGAGTACCTGGACAATGAGCATTTCAACTACGCCAACAAGTTGTTGTTCGCTGCTGACGACCTGTTGCTGGGACGACGGACCTACGAAGGCCTGTCGGTCGCCTACCCTGCGATGACCGGCGCTGACGGCGTCCCGAAGGAGTTCGTCGATCGGATGAACAGCATCCCTAAGCACGTCGCATCGACAACCCTGCGAGAGACAACCTGGAACGCCCGCGTCATCCCCGGCGACGTCGCCGAATACGTGGCCGAGCTGAAGCAGCAACCCGGCCGAGACATTCTTAAATTCGGCACCGGTCCATTGGATGCCACGCTGATGAAACACAACCTCATCGACGAGTTCCATCTCCTGCTCACACCCGTAGCCATCGGAACCGGTCAACACCTCTTCGAAGACATCAACACCTCTCCACATCTGAACCTGGTCGACATAACACGTTTCACCAACGGAGTCGTGGTCCTCGTCTACACACCGAGGTGACCTACCCCGAGAGATCACAACCTAAGGACCCGCGGGACGGAAACAGCGCCCAAGCTGGCCACCCGATCGAATCCCAGTCGAGGAAGCGGCTGGAGGCAACAATGAGTCCGCTGGTCAGCCCCCGGTGCCCGATCAGCGATCCGCCCGCCGGTCACCGATCCCACCGCTTTGGCGCTCAGAGCGGAAGTGCTTCCTTGAGTGAGGTGATGACGTAGTCGGCACCGCCAGCGTTGAGCTGGGCGACGTTAAACTTGCCGCTGGCCACCCCTACGCATTTGATGCCCGCGGCGTGCGCCCCCTCGGCGTCATGGGGGGTGTCACCGATGACGAGACACTGGGCCGGCCTCACGTCTTCGCCATAGACGAGGGAGGCCCGGGTCAGAGCGATCCGGGTGAGCTCACCGCGGTCTGCCGCATCCGAGCCGTAGCCCCCGAAGGAGAAGAACCGGTTGAGCTTGGCCCGATGCAGCTTGATGTGGGCGGCCGCTTCAAGGTTGCCGGTCACGATCCCCAGCAGGTACCCGTCGTCGAGGAGGCGGGGCAGCAGCTCCTCGACGCCGTCCAGGACCCGGTAGTCCTTTGAGTCGGCCACCATCTGGTAGAGGTAGTACAGCCGTCGCTCCAGCACCTTGGCGAACTCGGCGCGGCTCGGTTGACGGTGCATCACAGCCACGAAGGTCTGGCGTCCCACGTCGGGATCGGTCATGCCTGTGTCGGTGTACTGGCCGATGTCGGCCGGGATGCCGTAGAGCTCGTCGAAAGCCATCCGCCACGAGGCGGCCCCGGCCCCGCCGGAGATGATCAGCGTGCCGTCGATGTCAAAGAGGATGGCGAGGTACTTCGATGGCATAGCCGGACTCCTGTCGGTGAGTCGGGTCTTGAGGCGAGCTCATCCCGCCGGCTTCTCAGCATGGCCGCCGAAGCCCTTGCGCATCGCGGAGAGCACCTGGTTGGCGAAGTGGTCGAGGTCTCGTGAGTCGAATCGGGAGGACAACGCGGTGGTGATCACCGGCGCCGGTACTCCTTCTTCGATTGCTGCGATCGCCGTCCAGCGGCCCTCTCCCGAGTCCGACACCCGGCCGGAGAAACCGGACAGATCGGGGGCCTCGACGAAGGCTCGGGCGGTAAGGTCCAACAGCCACGAGGAGATGACGCTGCCGCGCCGCCACACCTCGGTGACCGAGGCAAGGTCGAGGTCGTAGCGATAGAACTGGGGGTTCTCCATGGGCGCGGTCTCGGCGTCGGCGTCCCGCTTGGCTGCTCCGGCGTTGGCGTTCTTCAAGATGTTCAGACCCTCGGCGTAGGCGGCCATCGCCGCGTACTCGATGCCGTTGTGGACCATCTTCACGAAGTGGCCGGCCCCGCTCGGCCCGCAGTGGAGGTAGCCGTGCTCGGCCGGGCTCGGCTCACCGGTGCGACCTTGGGTGCGCTCGGCCGCTGCCATTCCCGGGGCGATGGCCTCGAAGATCGGCTGTAGTCGCTCGACCACCTCGTGCTCCCCGCCGATCATCAGGCAGTAGCCGCGCTCCAGTCCCCACACCCCACCGCTGGTGCCGACGTCGACGTAGTGGATGCCCTTGGCCCGGACGGCCTCGGCCCGGGCAATGTCGTCCCGGTAGTAGGAGTTGCCCCCGTCGATGATCACGTCCCCCGGTTCGAGATACTCGGCGAGATCGCTGACCGTCTTGGTGGTGATCTCCCCGGCAGGCACCATCACCCACACCGCCCGTGGCGCCGACATGCTGGACACCAGACCCTCGAGCGAAGAGGCACCCGTGGCGCCCTGGACTTCCAGGGCCGTGACCGCGGCGGGGTTGACGTCGAAGACAACGCAGTGGTGACCGGCGCGGCTGACGCGCCGGACCAGGTTCGCCCCCATGCGGCCCAGTCCTACCATTCCCAGTTCCATGATGTTCTCCGTTCGCGTGTTGCCGGCGGTGGCCGGTCGCTCAATGGCCCAGTGAACGACCAGGCCCGACCGTGTCTGCACCCAGTGGGACCAAGTAGAGAGATCCTCGGCGATGATCTCCTGGACGAGCGCGGCGAAGCGGTGCGGATGGTCCTAGTGGTCGAACGTCAGAGTAACCCGCGCCAGTCATACGTGATGGCTATTGGCCTCATCGGCCTTACCTTGTTGGTCTTCAACCCCATCAT
>JADGOI010000088.1 GCA_017883075.1 Acidimicrobiales bacterium | reverse complement strand
GCCTTCCAAGCAGATTACGCGGGTTCGATCCCCGTCACCCGCTCGCAGGCCGAGTGAGCCGCACCTTGTCGGTGCCGCCATCAGCCGCGGTAGACCGGTTGGTTACACCCGTCGGGTCGAACCGCACCTCCGGCACTCGGGCCGGACTCTCGATGCCACGCAGTTCGGTTTCGGACAGACATGTCCCGAGGATGAGGCACCACCATCCATACTGGAGAAATGATGACCCGCGAAACTCCTTGCAGCTGGCTGTGCGACATGGACGGCGTGCTCATCCGCGAAGGGGTGATGGTGCCCGGTGCCGACCGATTCGTCCGTGCCCTGCGCGACGGCGGTCGAAGTTTTCTGGTGCTCACCAACAACTCGATGTACACGCCCCGGGACCTCTCCGCCCGGCTCGCCACTTCAGGCCTGGATATCCCTGACCACGCGCTGTGGACCTCGGCCCTTGCCACCGCCCGGTTCCTCGATAGCCAACGTCCGGGGGGCACCGCCTTTGTCATCGGTGAAGCGGGGCTCACCACCGCCCTTCACGACATCGGCTACATCCTCACCGACCGAGCTCCCGATTATGTGGTGCTGGGCGAGACACGTGCCTACAGCTTCTCTGCCATCACCACCGCCATCCGACTGGTGGCCGACGGGGCCCGGTTCATCGCCACCAATCCCGACCCCACCGGGCCGTCGCCGGAGGGGTTGCTACCCGCATGCGGTTCGGTGGCGGCGTTGATCACCCGCGCGACCGGGGTTGATCCCTACTTTGTCGGCAAGCCGAATCCCTTGATGGTGAGGGAAGGGTTGAACACCCTGGGAGCCCACTCGGAAACCACCGTGATGGTCGGTGATCGGATGGATACCGACATGGTGGCCGGAATCGAAGCCGGTCTCGAGACCATCTTGGTGCTGTCGGGTATGACCGAATCCGATGCCGTGGACCGTTTCCCCTACCGGCCGTCCCGCATCGTCGGCTCGGTCGCCGACCTCGTCGCCGAACTGGGTTAGCCCGCGGCTAGTCCGTCCCCGGTTCGCCAGGGTTGGACAACACCAGGTAGACGTTGTCGTCCACCGCGAACGAGTTCACCAACGCATAGCCCTCGGCACTGGCATCGTCGAGCGCCGACTCGAGCTCCGCCCGGGGCTCGGCATTTACCAGTCGCCCACCGTGGATCCGCAGCAATCGATGGGTGGACGGCATGGGGGCAGGCTAGCGCTCATCCATCCAACAGACTGGACTCGCGCCGCCCCGTATAGGGGTCGGGCGCCACCGGCCGGATCCGGATATACCACTCGCGTCCCCACACCACTTCGAAGAGGTCATCCGGCATGGCCAAAAAGAAGCTCTCCTCGGTGATCTGGCTGGCATGGGCCCGCATCGCGGCCCGTTTTGCCTCGATCCACCGGGTCACGTCCACCTCGGTGGTGATGCGGGAGGCCGGCTCGCCCATCGTCTTCAACCCTTCGGTGGCTTCTTCCGGCGGCGACCACTCCGCTTCTCCTGCCTGGTCCATCAACGACAGGAAGAAGTCACGGTCCTGGGTGGCCATGAACACCCGGGGTGTGTCGGCCAGTTCACCGGCCCGGATACCGACGGTGTGCACCTGGACGTGATCGGGGTGCCCGTAGCCGCCATGTTCGTCATAGATCACCAGGACCTCGGCCTGTTCCTCCTCGAGAACCTTCACCAGGCGGTGGGCGGCCTCCTCGACATCAGCGGCGGCGAAACAGCCGACGTCCTCATTGGTCGGTTCGTCGGCCATGCCGGAGTCGTGGTAGCCGAGGAACGTCTGTCGGGAAACTCCGAGCAGTCGGCCGGCCTCGGCCAGTTCGACGGCTCGGCGGTCAGCCAACGATTCACCCTCTTCGAGCAAGCCGGCAGGGATCTCACCGAGTTCGCCACCGGTGGCGGTGACCAGCACAACCCGATGGCCCGCGGAGGCCAGTCCCGCCATGGTGCCGCCGGTGGCGATGGCCTCGTCGTCGGGGTGGGCATGGAAGAACACAACTGAGGACATGGGAGACGACGTTACCTCCGGGCGTCCATGGCGCTCATCATCCAAGACCGCATTCTCAACCGAAAGGAAGCTGGGGCGCATCGGCCAGGGAGAGCTGCCCGTTGATGGCCTTCTCCGAACCTCCCGACCGGCTTCTGTTACCCGAGACGGCGAAGATCCGGTTGGGTTCGAAGGATCGGAGCTTCCGGTCGCCGGGTCGCCCACCCACCACCTCGACCGACTCTGTGCCGTTGCGCTCGTTGAGAATATGGGCCCGGAACTGCCAGGTGGCACCCCGCATCTTCACCCCGGCGATCATCACCGGGTCACCTGGATGTAACCCCTGCCAGTGGGTGGAACGGTGGAGATGGCCCGAGGCCTCGGCGGCGACCTGTTTGGCGGAGGGGGGACGGGGCATGCGATCAGCTACCCGGCGTCGGTGAGGACGGCGCCCATCTCGCGCGTCAAGGACAACGGGTCGACGTGCCCCTCCTCTTCGGTGGCCAATGGCTCATTCAGTACTGAGATCACCCTGGGACGGTGGGCCCCGTAGGCAGAGGTGATCGGCCCACTGTCCCTGTGCTCACGGGCTTGGCGTTCCAGCGTGGCCCCATCAGTCGGAATCTCACCCATGGCCCGAACCTACCCGAAAGGTGTGACTCTCATCGTGGATAGGCGTCCACCGGTAGGGATCATCGGCGGCGGTGGGCTGGCCCGGCCCCCCGCTCGGTACGGACCACGCGAATCCGGTGGGCGAACAGGATCACCACCGCCACCACCACCAGGGCCCCGGCCACGTAACCGGCATAGCTGAAGTCCTTCAGCACATGTTTATAGCTGCTCCCCAGGCTGTAGCCGAGGCTGCACAATGCCGTCGCCCACATGGCACAGGCGGCCACGGTGAACACGGCGAACTTCCCCAGTGTCATCTCGCCCAACCCTGCTGCCAGCGACACGAAGGATCGCACCAGGGGAATCAAACGACCGAAGAAGACAAACGGCTCACCCCGGCGATCGAGCCACGCCTCGGCGCGGTCGAGGTCCTTGTGGGTGAGCAGCACGTACTTGCCCAGTCGATCCACCAGCGCCCTGCCTCCGAAGTAGCCGATGGTGTAGCCGAGGAACGAGCCGACCAACTCGCCGAGCAACGCCACCACGATCACGAACGCCAACGACAGGTGGTGACCTTGGGACACCTGACCGCTGGCCAGCACCCCGCCGTAGATCATCGACGCCTCTGATCCCACCGGAAGACCCATGGTGGACAGCAAGGTCAATCCGAAAATGGCCAGATAACCCCATGTCTCCAGAAAATGCTCCATAAGGGCGTCAATCTACCGGATCGCGAACAGCGACACGGACCGAATGGGGATTCAGGTGAGCATCTCCTCGGATAACGTCACGGGGGTGGGCACGACGATTGACCAGGACGGGCCAACTCGTAGCAACTGCACCACACCTGACGGGGTCGGAGTCGCCACCTACGATTTCGGCGGAGACGGCCCCGACCTGTTGCTGGTGCACGCCACCGGCTTCTGTGCCGGCGTGCTGGCACCGCTGGCCCACCATCTGGCCGGCGACTATCACTGCTGGGGTCTCGACCTCCGGGCTCACGGTCGGTCGGAGTCTCCCGGCAATGGTGACTTCGCCTGGGCCGGGTTTGCCGTCGACGTGCTGACAGCCATCGATCACCTCGGGCTGGACCGCCCCTTTGGCTTCGGACACTCCTGTGGGGCCGCATCCTTGCTCCTCGCCGAGGAGAGCCGGCCGAATACCTTCCGCGCCATGTACTGCTTCGAACCGGTGGTCTTCTCCGGACCACCGGTGGAGAACCCGGTCAACCCCCTCTCGGACGGTGCCCGTCGGCGTCGGGAATCGTTCCCGTCCGCCACTGACGCGTTCCTCAATTTCTCGTCCAAGCCACCATTCGGAGATCTCGATCCTGATGCGCTCCAGGCCTACGTCGACTGCGGGTTCGAGTTGGTGCCCGACGAGGAGGGCGGCGACGGTGAAACCATACGGCTGCTGTGCCGCCGAGAAGACGAAGCCGAGGTCTATGCCCACGGAACCTCCCACGATGCGTTCGCACACCTCAACGAGATCGGCTGCCATGTCTGGTTGAGCTGCGGTGAACGAACCGATGCTTTGGGGGTCTCCTTCCTCAATGAAGATGCCGAACAGCTGCGTTCCAGCACCGTCGAGGTGTTGCCGGGGATCGGTCATTTCGGCCCGCTTCAACGTCCCGACCAGGTCGCGACTTCGATCACCGGGGCATTCCGTCTTCTCGATGGGACACCCGCGTCGTAGTCTGTCCTCGATGCCATTCGAACCCCCGCGGTCGTTGTCCCCTTCCAAGGTGACCTCGTTCCGCCAATGTGCCCTGGCATTCCGCTTCACCGCTATTGAACGGCTTCCCGAACCCCCGACGGTGTGGACCGTCAAAGGGACACTCGTCCACTCCGCCTTGGAGCGCCTGTTCTGGCGTCACCAACGGGGAGAACGTAGCCAGGCCGCGGCATTGGTCGAGTTGTCGTCGGCATGGGACCACCTCCAGGTCGACCCGGAGTGGATCGAACTGGCGCTGTCCCCGGCTGATGCCGATAGTTTCCGGTGCGACGCCGAGACGCTGGTGAAGAACTACTTCCAGATCGAAGACCCCAACGACGTCACCCCGGTCGGTATCGAGGTGACCTTGGAGGCACGGCTGGGCGATCTCCGCCTGAGGGGCATCATCGACCGGCTCGATCTGACCCCCGACGGCGATCTGGTGGTAGTCGACTACAAGACGGGGCGAGCGCCCTCGCCCGCCTTCGAACAGTCGAAGCTGGTAGGTGTTCAGATCTACGCCCTTCTCTGTCAGGAGGTGCTCGGCCGGCGTCCGATCGCGGTTCGCCTCCTGCACCTGAAGGAGCCCACCGTGATCAGCGCCGAGCCTTCCGAACAGGTGCTCAGGGGTCAGCGCCAGAAGGCCCTGGCCGTATGGTCGGCGATCGAACAGGCGTGCGAGACGGAGGACTTCCGGCCCAAGACATCACCGTTGTGCAACTACTGCCGGTTTCAGACCTTCTGTCCCGCCTTCGGCGGAAATCCGGACGACGCCGCCCCCGCCCTTGCCGCAATTGCCGCCGGGGGTGTGGCGTGACCCCGCTCGACGGTGCGAGCCGGGGTCAGACGAGGGGCAACCTCGCCGGCCCGGTGGATCCCAGTTCACTCGGTTTCGGAGACATCGTCGAGGCGATCGATGACCGGGTCGACGCCTGGTTCGAACCGTGGCGTGGCCAACCCGTCGCTGACGCCATGGCCAGGATTGTGTCGGGCCTCGGCGACCGGGGGTTGCTCTGGGCCGCATCCACGGCCTGGCGGGCCCGCCGACCCGGATCACGCCGCAACCGGGCGGTCCGCGCCCTGGCCGTGGCCGGCGCCGAATCGAGCGTGGTCAACGCCGCGCTCAAGGCCATCATCGGGCGTCCAAGGCCCGACAGTGCCGATCTGCGCCTGGGCGACAACATCGTTCCACTCCGTGAGCCGACCACCAGCAGTTTCCCCAGTGGTCACACCCTGGCGGCCTTCTGCGCTGCCACCGTTCTGTCCGAGCACGATGATCTGAGCGGCAATGCCCTGTTGTTCACCTGCGCCGGGCTCATCGGGATCAGCCGCATCCACCTGCGCGCCCACCACGCCTCGGATGTCCTGGGGGGCATGGCCATCGGCACCGTCCTCGGCCTGGTGGGCAGACGTCTTGTCTGACCGGGGCGACCCACCCCCGGGGTCAAACCCTGCAAAGGAATGGAGTCAGGCAGGCCGGGGTTGGACAGGCATGGTCGCCACTCCGCCGTTCTCCGTCACCTGGGACTACCGATGCCCCTTCGCCCGCAATGCCCACGAGCACATCCTCGACGGGCTGGCCGGCGGTGCCGACTGGGACGTGACCTTCGTTCCCTTCTTTCTGAATGAGACCCACGTCGAGGAGGGCGGCGCGCCATCATGGGAGGATCCGGCCCACATCCCCGATCTGTTGTCATTGGAGGCCGGCGTAGTGGTCCGAGACCGGTTCCCCGAGCATTTCCCCAAGGTGCATCGCTCCCTGTTCTCCACCCGCCATGACGACGGCGGGGATCTGCGCGACCGGGTGATCGTTCGCAATGCCCTGGCCCGGGCCGGCGTCGACGCCGATGCCGTCCTCGCTGAAGTCGATGCCGGCTGGCCCCGCAAAGTGGCACGTGCGGAGCACGAGCGGATGGTCGAGGATCTGGACGTCTTCGGTGTGCCCACCTTCATCGTCGGTGATCGAGCCGTCTTCACCCGGTTGATGACCCGTCCCCAAGGAGACGGCGAGACCGCCCGGGCCACCATCGACCGGATCATCCGGCTGATGGATGCCCATCCCGAGTTGAACGAGTTCAAACACACCCGCCTCACCCGATAGGGCACACGTCGACCCGGTCGCTCAGCCTTTGATCAGTTCGGCCAGGACGCCGACCGAAGCCTTGATCTCCTCGGTCGAACCGAAGGGTGCACCGCAGAAGTCGGTGGCCCCGATATCGGCCAGGCGACGAACCTGTGAGGCCACCTCTGACTCGGTGCCGATGATCGCCACATCGGCGGGTCCGTCAGCACCTTCCCGGTCGAGCATCGCCCGGTAGGAGGGCAAGGTTCCGTAGAGGGCGAATACCTCTGCAGCTTTGGCTCGGGCGGCGGCCGTATCGGCGGTCACACAGATCGGCAGGCCAACCGCCACCCGGGGCTCGGGACGACCCGCTTCAGCGGCGGCTGCCCGGATGGTGGGCACGGTGTGGGTTTCGATGGTGGCGGGCCCGGTCATCCAGGTAATGGTTCCCGACGCCATCCGACCGGCGATGCCCAACATGGCGCCCCCGAGCGCCGCCACCAGCACCGGAGCCGGTGGGGCAGCGATTCCCAGGGGACCGAAGGTGGAGGCCCGGAGCGTCTCGCCGGTGAAGGACACCTGTTCACCCTCGATGATGGGCACCAGGATGGAGAGATACTCACGCATATGGCGGACCGGCTTCTCGAAAGACTGCCCAAAGACGTGTTCGATGACCATCTTGTGGGACAGGCCGATCCCCAGTGTCAGGCGACCCCCGGTGGCGGCTTGCACGGTGAGGGCCTGGGCAGCCAGCATCACCGGATTGCGGGGATAGGTGGGCACCACCGCCGTGCCCAGGCCGATGTCGGGGACCTCACGACCGACGAGGGCCAGCACCGTGAGCGCGTCGTAGCCGAAAATCTGCGACGTCCAGGCCGTCTCGATGCCCGCCGCGGCCAGCGAGGACACCTGGGCGACCACGTCGTCGATGGACTGGTCAATATCGAACATCACTCCGATGCGCACGCTGGCTCTCCTTCGGGACCGGCTCACCGGGCGGCCCACCTCTTGCGTGATCGCGGCGATCACGATGCCTGACCACCGTACCGGCCGGCCCCGACCCTCCGCTTGCCCGGGCAATTGTCACCGTCAACGTGCCCGTCACGCCCGGTTCGGGCAGAATGCTCCTATGTCAGTTGCCATCGTCATGGGAAGTGCCTCCGACGCATCGATCATGGATGATGCCGTCCAGATTCTGCGGTCCTTCGGGGTGACGGTCGAAGTTCGGGTCATCTCGGCGCATCGCACCCCCGACGACGCCATCGAGTTCGCCCGATCCGCATCAGCCAACGGGACCAAGGTGATCATCGCGGCGGCCGGGGGGGCTGCCCATCTGGCCGGCGTGCTTGCCGCCGCCACCTCGCTGCCGGTGATCGGGGTGCCGATCGCCTTGGGCAACCTGGGCGGTCTCGACTCGCTCCTGGCCATGGTCCAAATGCCCAGGGGTGTTCCGGTGGCAGTCGTCGCCGTCGATGGGGCCCGCAATGCCGGGCTTCTGGCCGTGAGGATCATGGCCCTCTCCGACGAACGGCTGGCGGCCGAGCAGGACAGGTTCCGCAAGGAACTCGCCGACAAGGTTCGTGACCAAGATGCGGAAATCGTGGCCCGCTACAACGATTAGTTACGAACCGAACCCGGGGCCATCAGCCCATCAACACTGCGGGCGGTCCAGGGGGGAGCCAAGCCGCGGATGGCCTCGCCCAGTTCCATCCCGATCGGCATGACCGCCATGATGGGGATGTCGATCCCATTGGCCACGTACCGGCCGATGTGGGCGCGGCACTCGTCGTACGAGCCGTGGACGATCAGCGAGTCGACCACCTCGTCGGGGATGACCTCCAGCGCACGCTTGCGGTCGCCGGCCTGCCACGCCTCCCACATCGGCTCGAGCACGGGACCCCGCCCCAGCCACCGGTGGAAATCCGCATAGACCCCCACATTGAGGTAGGCCGCGATCATCCGGCGACCCACCTTGCGCACGGTATCGACGTCTTCGGAGGGACACACGAAGATTCGGGCCGCCATGGGTATGTCTGCGCCGACCTCGGGCTTGACGGTGGCCACATCCTCGGCGGACAGCCAGTTGACGATGGCACCATCCGCCTCGCGCCCGGCCAGGTGCAACATGCCTGAACGCAGCGCGGCCAAAAAAATCGGGGGTGGGTGTTCGACCGGGCGGGCCAATCGGAAGCCGCGCACGGTGAACGTGTCGTACTCGTGGTCCACCTTCTCCCCCGCCAATGCCGAGCGGAGGAACCTGATGGTGTCCCGCACCCGCTTGTAGGGCTCGACGAACTGAGCCGCGTTCCAACGCCCGACAATGACGTCGGACGAAGTCCCCAGACCGAAGGCGAACCTGTCGGGTGCGGCCTCGGCCATGGCGGCCACGCTCTGGGCCAGCAACGCCGGTCCCCGCGTATATGCCGGGATGATGGCTACCCCGAGCCGGAGTTCGGGTTCCCACGCCGCGGCCAGGGCGAGCGGGGTGAACCCGTCGGTTCCATCCGTCTCCGCCGACCACACGTCCGTGTAGCCGAGTTCGACCAACTCGCGGTACCAGCTGCGATGTTCGACCAGGGTGACCCCATCGAACGGGACGGTGATCCCATAGCGCGGTGAGGTGGGAGGGGCGACCGAGGTTGCACTCATGACCCTGTAATACACCCTCTTGCCATGCTGTACCCATGGGAACCGACACACCAAACCTATGCCGGGCACATCAACCCGAACTGCCGTTGCCAATCGTGCCGCGGACGGCCTCCAGCCAGTCGGCACCTGACGGCCATCCACACGAATGGCGCCTCGACGAACAGACCCGGCTCATCGGCCAACGAGGGATAGCGGCCGCCAGGGCCCTGCTCGCCGCCCATGCCCCTACTGATCGGCAGCCGGTGGCAGTTCAGCACCCGGTCGAGCCTCCACGCCGCCGGAATGCCGGACGCGCCGCCTGACCTAAGCGCACGCTACGGTCGAGTCCATGCCAACTGTCGCTGAGCGTCTCGATCACCCGGCCGAAGCAAGACTGCTCCTCCTCAACTGTGCCGAGTTGGGTTTCTGTCACGCATCCAACGAGGGCGTCTTCGATGCACTGGACGGGGGCATCGGCACCTCTGCCTCGCTGATCGTGCCGGCGCCCTGGGCCCGCGAAGCCGCCTCCCGCTACCGGGGCGAGGATGTCGGAGTCCGCCTCACCCTCAATGCCGAGCATGATCTCTTCCGCTGGGGACCCATCACCCAGGCTCCATCTCTTCTCGATGGCGACGGCGGGTTCCCCCGGACCATCACCGACATGTGGGACCACGCCGACTTGGACGAAGTCCGGCGCGAGTGCCGGGCCCAGGTGGAACGGGCAGTTCTCTGGGGCTTCGACGTCAGCCATCTCGACACTCACCTCGACGCCCTGATCCTCCGACCCGAGTTCTTCGACGTGTACCTCGAGATGGCCATTGACTTCGCGCTTCCCCTGCGCCTGCTGGGGGCGGACACCGAGCCGAACATCGGATTCCCCTTCCGGCAACTGGCGGCAGATGAGGGAGTCCTCTTTGCCGACCGGTGTGCCTCGATCCCGGCACTGCACCCTCGCCAGGCCCTCATCGACCTGTTGTCCGACCTCGAGCCCGGAGTCACCGAGGTCAACCTCCGCCCAGCCGTCGATTCACCGGAGATCCGAGCCATCACCACCGACTGGGAGGATCGGGTCTCCGATCACACCCTGCTGGTGGACGATGGCGGCATGGCAGAGATCATCGCCCAGTCCGGCGTCACCCTCATCGGGTTCCGTCCGCTACGCGACGCCATGCGGCGCGGTTGACCCACCTCGTCTCTGGCCGGCATGTGGCCCAACCGGCCTGTCCCGCCTCGACCCAATCCGAACTGTCACCGCGCCGCCAAGTGAAAGTATCGTGGCAGGTCACCTAGGGGAGTTGCCGTGGTAGGAGAAGGCGAGTCGAAGAGCAATAGTCCACCGGAAACTTCCGGCCGACTACTCGTGACGCCATCCCCCGCTGTACCGTTTCAGCTCGAAGGCCTGGTGCTGCTGAGTAGCGACGGCAGTGCCCCTCTTCAGGTTGATGGAATCACGTTGACCTTCGACGATGAAGGCGTCGGGGTGATCCACAGTCCCGAAGAGCAGTCGCGACTGTTGCCCTGGTCGTCCCTCGTCGCCCACGTCATCGAACCATGGAGCGGGGGCATCACGCCTGAGTGGTGGGTGGACCCGGAACTCAATCGCACAGGTGAAGGAGTCGGGGACGATGACGAAATCATCGATCCCGACGCCACCGACCGATCGCGCCCCCACACCCGGGCCGGCGCCCTCATCAGTCTCCGGACCATGTTCGCCACCTATCGGTTTCTGCTGCCGGGTGGGGACGCCGACCAGTTGCGTCCCAAGATGGAGACGTTTGCCTTCAATCACCAGGGATCGGCCGGGTCATCGTCGACGACGACCGTGTTCGCCCACCCCCCGCCGGGCAACGGCGGTCGAGGGGCAGCCGGCGGAGCCACCGGTCTCACCTGGGTGAAGGCCCAGCCGGTGCT
>JADGOI010000021.1 GCA_017883075.1 Acidimicrobiales bacterium | reverse complement strand
CCCCCCCATCCGCTCAGCCGGCCCCCCCATCCGCTCAGCCGGCCCCCCCATCCGCTCAGCCGGCCCCCCCATCCGCCGCCATGGTGACTCCGCCGAGTGCCGAAGAGCATATTGACCCGGTCACGGGCAACCTTCGGCGCGGAGACCCGCTGGATTCTCCCGGAAACCTGGCCGGAGTCGAGGGCGACAAGGGACCCAAGTCTGATCGCAAAGGCCGCAAGATCGCCAAAGACGCGGCCAAAGACGCGGCCAAAGACGCGGCCAAAGACGCGGGAGTCCCTTCCGCGGAGCAAGGCGCCCAAATCAAGAAGCCCGCCGATCGGCGCACCCTGATCGTCCTGATTGGCCTCATCGTCATCGTCGTGATTGCAGGAGTGGTGCTCATCGTCACTAAGAACAACAACTCATCCACCACCGCCACCACGTCCCCGACGCCTTCATCATCGCCGGCGGCGGACAAGGCCCTGGCCACCAGCACCAATCTGCAGTTGAGCGATCTCCCCGTCGGGTGGAAACAGGCGCCTGGTTCGTCGGAGTCGATATCGGCGCCGAACACGACAGGGAAGGCTGTCGAGTCCCCTGCGAGCACCGCGTTTGCCACCTGTCTGGGCACGTCGGTCGCCATCATCGGTCAGGTCTTCGGCACTACCCCCCAGGCCAATGAGACGGTTGCCTCCACCTCGCCGGTATTCCAGAGTCCGCTCGACCCGCAAATCGAGATGCAGTCGGCGGTGAACATTGTGAAGACGGCCGGCGACGCCAAAGCCGACGCCACCGTGTTCACCAGGCCGGGCCTTGTTCCCTGCTTCCAACAGTTCCAGGCCGCATCGGCCTCAGCCCTGGCCCCGGGCACAACCGCCCATGTCGAACAAGTGACCATTCATCCCCCGACCGGAGGGGTGGCCTATGGCTTCATCACGACCTTTACCGTCCCCAACCAGGGGACGCGGTTGGTGGGTGACGCCTACATCATCGGCGGTCGGGTCGAGGCGACGCTTCAGCCTTCCACCCATGGCCCGGCTATCCCGTCCGACGCCTTCAACGCCGCCTACAACGCCATGGTCGCGCGCATCTCTGCCAGTACCCACAAGTAGCCGCCGCAGTCGCGCCGCAGTCGCGCCGGGGGATTGCCGGGACCCTCAACGTCAGCTGGGCTCGGGGACCAACCGTGCGATGGTCGCCATCGCCCGGTAGGCGGCCTCGGCCGGACCAACCTCGTCCGGTCGCAGCAGGTTGGCCATGATCCGAAGGATCCAGGTCATGAGGGACTCGGAGTACATCCCGGTCCCGACGCACAGCTTCATCAGCTCTGGTTGGCTGATCATCCGGATGAAAGCCCGGGCCACCCGGTAGTAGAGGCCGTAGGCTTCCTCCAGCCGCGCCTCGTACCGCTCGAGGGCGGCATGCCCGTCTCCGCGGAGGGCCTCCCCGAGTGATGCCGCGGCCAGTCGCCCGGTCTCGTAGCCATAGGAGATGCCCTCGCCGTTGAACGGGTTGATGCTCCCTCCGGCATCCCCCACCACCAGCGTGGTGGTGCCGATCCGGGGTCCGACAGCCAGGCCCATGGGCAGCTTGCCGCCAGTGGGCGGACCCAGGCAGGTGGCGGGGGAGAGACCCCACTCCTTGGGGGCCCAACTCACAAAATGGTCCATGAGGGTGGACGTATTCACGCCTTTCCAACGGCGGTCGGTGGACAGCAGGCCCACCCCCACGTTGACCCGTCCATCACCCATCGGGAAGATCCAGCCATAGCCCGGAACCACATTCCCCTCGCCGTCCCGGATGTCGAGGTGCGATTCGATGAACGGATCGTCGTGCATCGGTGAGGTGTAGTAGCCACGCAGGGCCATCCCCATCGGCCGGGCCCGGTTGCGGGATGTCCCCAGGGCTCTGCCGAAGCGGGAGTTGGCTCCGTCGGCCACCACCACGTAGCGGGCCCGCACCTCACGCTTTTCGCCGGTGGCCTTGTCCTTCACGATTGCACCCACGCATGACGGGAGCCGCGGGGATGTACCCGACCCGGCTTGGAGCGGGGCATCGGAGTCCGCTTGCAGAACCGGTTCGATGGCCTCGGTGCCCTGCCACACGGTGGCCCCGGCCTTGGAGGCCCGTTCGTTGACGATGGCGTCGAGGTCGTGGCGGGTGATCACGTATCCGTGGGAAGGAAAGCTCGGATGCTCGGGCCAGGTCATTTCGATGACCTTGCCGTAGGCGTGGGCGCGCAGGCCGGAGTAGCGGTGGGCCCCGCTCAGGGAGTCCTCGAGGCCCATGTCGGCAATTTGCCGGACGGCCCGGGGGGTCAGCCCGTCCCCACACGTCTTTTCGCGGGGGAACACCTTCTTTTCGACCAGGGCTACGTCCCAGCCAGCCTCGGCCAGCCAGTAGGCACACGAAGATCCGGACGGGCCTCCCCCGATGACCAGCACGTCGTACAGACGCCGAGCGTCATGAGTGTCGACAGGATTGGTCAAGGCGCCGTTGCGGGTTTGGCTCACGACCTCCCATCGTACGCCCGGGTTCCGCCGGTAGTCACGCCGCCTCGGCGCGTCGATGTGCCCTGGGAACCATGTCGTGGTAAAACACCTCGAGTGGACGACTATCTCCCGATTCTCATCCTCATTATCCTGGGATTCCTGTTCGCCGCACTTTCGTTCGTGGGGTCAGCCATGCTCGCGCCCAAGAAGCGCCCCACGGCAGCCAAGATCGCCCCGTACGAGTGCGGCATCGTGCCCACCATCGAGCCGCCCACCCGCTTTCCCGTGCGGTTCTACCTGGTGGCCATGATCTTCATCATTTTCGACATCGAAATCGTGTTCCTCTATCCGTTCGCGGTGATCTTCCGGCAGCTGCGCTCATTCGGCCTCGTCGAGGTGCTGGTATTCGCGGCCGTTGTGTTCGTGTCGTTCCTCTTCCTGGTGAGCAACGGGGCCCTCACCTGGGGCCCGGCCAAACAGTTGGTGAGGGCCATGCCCTCGCGCACCTCGGAATCGACCATCGCCCGTATCACCGCCGGCCCGGGGGGACCTGGCGGGTATCGTGATCCGTCGGGCCCAGGCCCCGGCGGCACCAGAACCACCGACCCCGTCCCCCCCATCACCGGCGATCCGGCCGCTCCAGCCGGACCGGTCCGGGCCGCTTAGAGCTGAGAAGAACGACCCGCCATGGGACTCGAAGATCTCCAACATAATTTCCTCACCGGTCGGCTCGAAGACCTGGTGAAGTGGGCGCGCACTTATTCGATGTGGCCGGCCACCTTCGGCCTCGCCTGTTGTGCCATCGAGATGATGTCGGTGGGGGCTGCCGACTTCGACCTGGCCCGCTTCGGCATGGAGGTCTTTCGCGCCTCTCCCCGGCAAGCCGACCTGATGATCGTGGCCGGTCGGGTGTCGCAGAAGATGGCGCCGGTGCTCCGCCAGGTCTACGACCAGATGATGGAGCCCAAGTGGGTGCTGTCGATGGGAGTTTGCGCCAGTAGCGGTGGCATGTTCAACAACTACGCCATCGTTCAGGGCGTCGACCAGATCGTCCCCGTCGACGTCTACGCCCCGGGGTGCCCCCCGACTCCCGAGACCCTGATGCACGCCATCCTCACCCTCCACGAGAAGGTGCGCACCACCGATATCACCCGCCGGTCCGACCGTTGGACGCCGGGGAATGCCGGCGGTCCCGGACGTCGCAGCCTGGCCGGTGACGGTGGCGGGGATACCGACGACGGCCGTACCCGCGGCGACGAAGAGACCTCGGGATGGACCCCGGATCGTCCCGACGCCGTGCATCTGGGCACTCCCAAGCGCAACCCCGTCATCGCCCGCAGCGTGGGAGAGCCGCTGTGACGGGTGCCGCCGAGGCGACCTCGGTGGATCCGGTGACGCCGGTCGAAGGTCCCGCCGGCACCGCGGGCCTGAGCGACTCGGGCGGAGGCAGTTCACGGTTTCCCGGACGGCCGGTCCAAGAGATCGTCTTCCCGACGCGCGAACAGTACCTGCCGCTGGTGCAGGGCTACCGTGACGACGGGTTCGAGATGTGCATCGATCTGTGTGGTGTCGACTACCTGACCCACTTCAACCGGCACCTGCCGGACGGGGTTCAGCCTGAGCGGTTCGAGGTGGTAGTGAACCTATTGTCACTGAGCACCGCCCGGCGGGTGCGGCTCCGGGTGCAGCTTCCCGAGTCCGACCTGGAGGCGGCCTCCATCTTCGACGTCTATCCCGGGGTCGAGGCCATGGAGCGCGAAGCCTTCGACATGTTCGGGATCATCTTTGTGGGCCATCCGGATCTGACCCGGATCCTGATGCCCGAGGACTGGGAGGGCCATCCCCTGCGCAAGGACTACGGGGTGGGTCGGGTGCCTGTGCAGTTCAAAGGTGCCCCGGGACCGAGATGACCGATCCGACATCGAATACCCCAGAGGATGGGGTCGGTGGGACCGACGCGCCAGCGTTGCCGGCGACCGAACGCGGGGACGGGGCCCCCAACGACACCACTATCCGTGCCTCCGCCCACGAGGCCGAGTCCTCCGGCCACCCCGACACCCCGCAGCCTCCGCCCGTCTCCCGTGACGAGTACCCCAAGGTTGGGCCGGGCGGCGAAGCCATCGGGCTGTCGACGGAAACCTCCGAGGGCCACCAAGAGCTGACCCGGCGGTCCGCCACTGATCCCGGTGAGCTTCGCCGCGAGGTCGGCGCCGTCCTCCGTCTTCCCGAGGGGGTGGTGATCGACCCGGCGAACATCGACGTCGAACAGTCCGATGACAACACCATGATCATCAACATGGGCCCACAGCACCCCTCGACCCACGGGGTGCTCCGCCTCATGTTCGAGCTCGACGGCGAGACAGTTCTCCGGACCAAGCCGGTGATCGGTTACCTCCACACCGGCATGGAGAAGACGGCCGAGGAGCTGACCTATGTCCAGGGGTCGACCAATGTCACCCGCATGGACTATCTCTCTCCGCTCCACAACGAATTGGTGCTGTCGTTGGCGGTCGAGGCGTTGTTGGGGATCGAGCTACCGGCCCGGGCGGACTGGATCCGCATGCTGATGACCGAACTGAACCGGGTGTCCTCCCACCTGATGTGGATGGCCACCAACGGCATGGACCTCGGGTCCACCTCGATGATGATCTACGGCTTCCGCGAGCGCGAGATGGTACTGGCCTTCTTTGAGAAGACCACCGGTCTGCGAATGAACCACAACTTCATCCGGCCGGGCGGAACCGCGGCCGACCTCCCCGACGGGTGGGAGGACGACGTCACCATCATCTGCGACACGGTGCTGCCGAGAACCGACGAGTACGACGAGCTTCTCACCGGCCAGCCGCTGTTCCGTCAACGGACCGAGTCGATCGGGCGACTTTCGGCCGAGGAGGCGCTTGCCCTCAGCCTCACCGGGCCCATTCTGCGGTCTACCGGGGTCCCGTGGGACCTCCGCCGTTCGATGCCGTATCTGCACTACGACCAGGTCGATTTCGACGTGATCGTCGGGACCTACGGCGACAACTTCGACCGCTACTCGGTGCGACTCAACGAGATTCGGGAGTCGATCCGGATCATCCGCCAGATCGTCGAGAAGATGCCGGCCGGTGACTACCGGGTGCAGGACAAGAAGGTCACCCCGCCGCCCCGGGCCCGGATCGACGAGTCGATGGAAGCCCTCATCCACCACTTCAAGGTCTTCACCGAAGGTTTCAAGGTGCCCGAGGGTGAGGTCTACGTCGCCATCGAGTCCCCCCGCGGGGAGCTCGGCTGCTACCTGGTCTCGGACGGATCGTCCAAGCCCTATCGGATGCACATCCGGGGGCCGAGTTTCGTGAACCTCCAGGCCCTCCCGGTGATGATGCGCGGTGGCCTGTTGGCCGACGCGGTGTCGGTCTGCTCCTCGGTGGACCCGGTGATGGGGGAGGTGGACCGGTGAGCAACGCCGCCCACCCCACCCCGGTGGACCGCCCCCGCTCCAAGGGGGGACCGGCTCCCGCCCTCACCCATCTGGGAGGGGCTACCGCCACCCGCGCCCGGGAGCTGATCGCCCTCTATCCCGAGCCGCGGTCGGCGCTCATTCCCTTGTGCCATCTGGCCCAGGAACAAGAGGGTTGGCTGTCGCCCGAGATCATGGCCGACATCGCCGCCCTGCTCGATCTGACCCCGGCCGAGGTGCTGGGGACGGCGTCGTTCTACGACATGCTTCACACCGAGCCGGTGGGGAGCCACCTGGTGTCGGTGTGCACCAACATCGCCTGTCTTCTCAATGGGGCAATGGAGCTCCTCGAACACGCCGAGTCGACCCTCGGGGTCAACGCCGGGGGCACCACCGCAGACGGGGCCGTCACCCTCGAAGAGGCCGAGTGCCTGGCCGGCTGCGACGGGGCCCCGTGCGTGCAGGTCAACCACCGCTATGTCGGAGCCCAGACAGCCGAGAGCTTCGATCAGCTGATCGCCGATCTCCGGTCGGGGGCCAGGGCCGCGGAGATCCCCACCCACGGGACGTTGAACAGAGTGGCCCGGACCACCGGGCTGCAGGCAGATCGTGACCAGATCGCCAACGAGCGGGCGGCCATGGCCGAGGCCCAGGCACAGCGGGCGGCCGCGGCCAAAGACACCGCTGCCAACAAGGCCGGCGCCTGATGCCTGTCACCGGAGCCCCGAAGATCATCACCGGTCGGATCGGTCACGCCGACTCGCATACCCTCGAGCGCTACCTGGCCACCGGCGGGTACGACGGGCTGCGCAAGGCGCTCGCCATGACCCCCGAAGCCGTGGTCCACGAGATCGACACGGCCAGCCTGCTCGGCCGGGGGGGTGCCGGGTTCCCGGCCGGCCGGAAGTGGGCCATGCTCCGTCAGAGCCCGGTCACCTATCTGGTGGTCAACGGTGACGAGAGCGAGCCGGCCACCTTCAAGGATCATCTGCTGGTGGAGCGCGATCCCCACCAGCTCATCGAGGGCGTGTTGATCGCCGCCTACGCAACGCAGGTCTCCCAGGTATTCATCTACCTCCGGGGTGAGTTCGCCCTCGGCCTCGAGCGGGTGCAGGCGGCCCTCAACGACGCCTACTCCCACGGTGCCGTCGGGAACGACATCTTCGGGTCGGGGTTCTCGGTCGACGTGGTCGTCCACCCGGGGGCGGGCGCCTACATCTGCGGCGAGGAGACCGCCCTGCTCGAATCGCTGGAGGGCAAGCGCGGCTTCCCCCGGATCAAGCCCCCGTTCTTTCCGGCCGCCATCGGCCTCTACGGTGAGCCGACGGTGGTCAACAACGTCGAGACCATGTCCAACCTGCCCTGGATCGTGCTGAACGGTGGGTCTGCCTTCGCCGCCCTCGGCGAGGGTCGATCCACCGGGACGCGACTGTTCGCCTTGGCCGGACACGTGAACAGACCCGGGGTCTTCGAGATCGAGATGGTCAAGACCACCTTCCGCGATCTCATCCACGCCCCGGTCCTCGGCGGGGGAATTCCCCACGGACGGGAGTTGAAGGCGTTCATCCCCGGCGGTGTGTCCGCCCCCTGGTTCGGTCCCGACGAGATCGACCTCCCCCTGGGCCAGGATGAAGTCGCCGATGCGGGCTCCATGCTCGGGTCCGGCTCGGTGGTGGTGATGGACGACCACACCTGTGCGGTCCGGGCGTCATGGCGCATCACCAAGTTCTTCGCCCGGGAGTCGTGCGGGCAGTGCACGCCGTGCCGGGAGGGCTCCGGTTGGCTCGAGAAGATCATGGAGCGGATCGAGACCGGCAACGGCCGGGAGGACGACCTCGACCTCCTGCTCGATGTCTGCGACAACATCGCCCCCGGGCTGACCTGGCCACCCCAGCAGACCACCATCTGCGTGCTGGGGCCCTCCATCCCGTCGTCCATCGGATCGGCCATCCAGATGTTCCGGGATGAGTTCCTCGTCCACATCAAGGAGGGGGGCTGTCCCTATGGTTGACCGGGCCACCACCACTGAACCCGCCCATACCGTTCCGCCGGACGTCGCCGAGGGACAGGTCACATTCACCCTCGACGGGCGACAGGTCACCGCCCGCAAGGGCGAGATGTTGATCGCCGCGGCAGAGCGGGCCGGCACATTCATCCCTCGATTCTGTTACCACCCCCGCATGAAGTCTGTGGGGGTGTGCCGGATGTGCCTGGTCGAGGTCAGCGGCCCCCGGGGGGCGTCGCTCCAGCCCAGCTGTTTTGTGGAGGTCGCCGAGGGGTCCGAGGTCACCACCGACTCCGACAAGGTCAAGAAGGCCCAGGACGGCGTGCTCGAGTTCCTGTTGATCAACCACCCGCTCGACTGCCCGGTGTGCGACAAGGGGGGCGAGTGCCCCCTGCAGGACCAAACCCTGGCCCATGGCCCGGGTGAGACCCGGTTCGTCGAGGAGAAGCGTCACTTCGAGAAGCCGATTCCCATCTCCGAACTGGTGCTGCTCGACAGGGAGCGGTGCATCCAGTGCAGCCGCTGCACCCGGTTCGCGGCCGAAGTGGCCGGCGAGGCCCAGATCGACTTCATCGGCCGGGCCGACCAACTCGAGATCAACATCTTCCCCGGCCTACCGTTCTCCTCCTACTTCTCGGGCAACACAGTGCAGATCTGCCCGGTGGGGGCGCTCACCGCCGTGCCCTACCGGTTCTCCGCCCGACCCTGGGACCTCGACCAGGTGGAGTCGACCTGCACCACCTGTTCGGTGGGGTGCCGGGTGGCGGTGCAATCCTCCTCCAACCGGGTGACCCGCCTGCTCGGCATCGATGCCGACCCGGTGAACCACGGCTGGCTGTGCGACAAGGGTCGGTTCGCCTTCGAGTCGGTCAACAGCGAGGACCGGCTCACCGAGCCGATGGTTCGCAAGGCCGGCCGGTTGGTGACGGTGTCGTGGCATGAAGCGCTCGATGTGGTGGCCGATGGATTGCGGGCGGCCACCAAGAAGAGCGGCGGCCCCGGCGGCGTGGGGGTGATCGGTGGTGCCCGCCTGACCAACGAAGGCGCGTACACCTGGGCCAAGTTGGCCAAGGGGATCCTCGGCACCGACTCTGTCGACGCTCAGCTCGGCGACGGGCTACCGGCCGAAGTGGTGCTCGGACTTCCTCGTGCCACCATTGATGAAGCCGTCGGGGCGGACACGGTGATCGTGTTGTCGGGCGACATTCGCGAGGAGCTGCCCGTTCTCTTCTTGCGGCTACGGTCCGGAATTGTCGACGGCGATCTCTCTTTGGTGGAGCTGTCCCCCCAGGCCACCGCGCTCACGCCCCATGCCGCGGTGTCGTTGCGGTACCTGCCCGGGGCTGCCACCGAGTTGGCCAAGGCGATCGCCGACCACGGGGCTCCCGCCCCTGCCACCGCCGACCCGACTGATCTGGCCGAGGCCCGCCGGCTGGCCGGAGCCGACAAGGTGGTCATCGTGGTGGGCCGGCCTTCGTTGGCCGAAGACGGGGCCCTGGTGGCCGAAGCCGTCCAGGTGCTGGCTCGGGCGCTACCCAAAGCCACATTCCTTCCGGCGCTCAGACGGGGCAACGTGATGGGTGCCCTCGATATGGGTCTGTCGCCGGGTTTGCTGCCGGGCCGGGTGGGCCTCGAGCCCGGACGCCAGTGGTTCACCCAGGCGTGGGGAAAGGTACCTGACGAACGCGGACTGGGCACCACCGAGATACTCGAGTCGGCGGGCGGGAGCACCGGTGGCGAGGGAGCCAGAACCGATAAGCCTCATCGCAACGGGGCTCGGGTGCGGGCCCTGGTCATTCTCGGGGCCGACCCCCTCACCGACTTTCCCGATGCCGGGATGGTCCGACGCGCCCTGGCCGGTGCCGACTTCGTGGTGTCAGTGGCATCGTTGCCCGGCCCGCTGAGTGCCCACGCCGATGTGGTGCTTCCGGTCGCCGAGGCCCATGAGCGACCGGGCACCACCACCAACATCGAGGGCCGGATCAGCCGCCTCGGGCAGAAGCTGGTGCAGCCGGGCCAATCGTGGCCCGACTGGATGATCGCCGCCGAGTTGGCTGTCCACCTGGGGGCCGATCTCCACCTCGATTCAGTGGCCGAGGTCTGGGACGAGATCGAACGGCTGGCACCCGCGTACCGCGGCATCACCCGATCGGTGCTCGACACCCCCGGCGCCACCGATGGCGTGGTGGCCCCGTTGACGGTCACTGCGGTGGCATTCAGCCGCCGTCCCGGATCCGCCCCACTCGACCCGATCGCCTTCCCCGGCGTGGAGTCGGTCGAACAGCAGGGTGCACCTCCCCGGGCCGGCTTGGCCGGGGCCCGCACCGCCGGGATCGCGGCCAACGCGGCCAACGCGGCCAACGGGTCCAAGGGGGCGCCCGAGGTGGGTGCGGGGACTTCCGGCGATGCCGCGGTGACCAACCAACCCCCCCAGCTGGCCGGGCCTTTCGAGATCACCGTTCCCCGGGTGGTGCCCACTGATAGCTATTCGGTGCGACTTGTCGCCTCCCGTCGCCTCTACGACCGGGGGGCCGCGGTCGATGCGGTCCCGGTCCTGGCCGGGCTGATACCCGACTCGCCCCTTCGGGTCAACCCCCACGACCTCGACGATCTCGGCATCGGTACAGGAGGAAACGTGAAGGTGCGCACGGCCACCACGTCACTGGTGCTGGTGGCGGTGGCCGATCCTTCCCTTCCCCGCAAGGTGGTGGCCACCGACTTCAATGTGCCGCTGGCCGAAGGTACCGTTGCCGATCTCATCGATGCCACCGCTCCGGTGACCGAGCTGCGGTTGGAGACACCATGAGCCCACTTCTCGCCGCCCTCCCGTCGTTGCTGGGCACCGACGACCCACTTTTCAACGGAGGAGTCGACTGGGTCGTCTTCTTGATCGTGCTCATCAAGGTGTTGGTGGTCTTCGGCGCCCTGATGGTGTCGGTGATGCTGATGATCTGGTTCGAGCGCAAGGTCATCTCGGACATGCAGAGCCGGATCGGCCCCAACCGGGCTGGGCCCTTCGGCATCATGCAGACGCTGGCCGACGGCCTCAAGCTCTTCTTCAAAGAAGACCTGCTCCCCGAACGGGCCGACCGGATCGTCTTCAAACTGGCGCCCTACCTCACGATCATCCCGGCATTCCTCGCCTTTGCCATCGTCCCCATCGGCGGCGAGGTGACCATTGCCCACCACACCTTCGAGTTGCAGTTGGCCGACCCGCCCATGGGCATCCTGTTCTTGTTGGCCATGTCGTCCATCGGCGTCTACGGCGTGATGCTGGCCGGTTGGTCGTCGGGGTCCAAGTACCCGTTGCTGGGATCGGTCCGCGCCTCGGCGCAGATGATCTCCTACGAGGCGGCGCTGGGCATGACGGTGGTGATGGTGGTCCTGATCACCGGGTCGCTCACCACCCGGGACATCGTCAACGGACAAGCGCTCCACCTCTGGCAGTGGAACGCCATCCGACTGGGGATCATCCCCTTCGTCATCTTCTTCATCGCCATCGTGGCCGAGACCAACCGGCCCCCCTTCGACCTGGTGGAGGCGGACTCCGAGCTGGTGGGTGGATTCGTCACCGAGTACTCGTCGATCCGGTTCGCGCTGTTCTTCCTCTCCGAGTTCATGAACACCATCACCATGTCGGCCATCACCGTGACCCTCTTCTTTGGAGGCCCGGACGGGCCCGCGCCGCACATCCCCCACACCCAGTGGCTGTGGCCGATCCTCTGGTTCCTTGGCAAGACCATCGTGTTCTTGTTCGTCTTCGTCTGGCTTCGGGCCGCGCTCCCGAGACTCCGGTACGACCAGCTCATGGACCTGGGCTGGAAGCGGCTGATCCCGTTGTCCCTCGGTTGGCTCCTCATCGTGGCCGGCTTCGTGATCGACGGTTGGTGGGGCCTGGCCATGACGGCGACGGTGGTGGTGGCCAGCGTGTTGATCACCCGGTCCTTCCTCATCGGGTCCGAGCGCGAGGAGACCCGGGCGATCCTTCCCCAGGTCGGCCTCCGATTGTGGAACCGGCCCGATGTACCCACCGCATCGTCACCGGCCGGATCGGTGTCCTCACCAACTGAGGGAGATGACGCCTGATGCCACTGCCCAAGCCCCCCAAGCAACGCCAGAACTTCCTGGGTGGGTTCAAGTTGACCCTCGAGCACCTCGGGCGTCAGCCGGTCACCCGCCAATACCCCGAAGAGAAGCGGCCCAAGCAGCCTCGCCAGCACGGTCGCCACGTCCTCAACAAGTACGAGGACGGCACGGAGAAATGCATCGGCTGCGAACTGTGTGCAGGTGTCTGTCCCGCCGATTGCATCTACGTGCGCGGCCTCGACAATCCGCCCGACCATCCGGTGTCCCCCGGTGAGCGGTACGGCTACATCTACGAGATCAACTTTCTGCGCTGCATCCACTGCGACATGTGCGTGGAGGCATGTCCGACCGAGGCGATCACCGAGACCAAGTTGATGGAGTTCTCCTTCACCAACCGCAACGACGCCATCTACACCAAGGACGAACTGCTCGTCGATGACAGCGGCATGCCCCAGCACCTGCCGTGGGAGGACTGGCGCGAGGAAGACCAACTCCACACCTCGGGATGGATGCGGGCCACGTCCCCTTCGGGCAGTGCCGCCTTCGAGGGCGAGGTGCAGTGGTCGGGAGAGCTCGGCTTCGGGGTGCGGGCTCCCGAGGGCGGCCAGAGCGGTCTCCGTGACGACGCCACCACCGGATCGCTGCCGTTGCGGGACACCCTGGAGCGCCATCTGCGTCCCATCGACATCCCCGCGTCGAAGCGGGGCCCCCGAGGGATGGTGGGCCGGATGATCGAAAAGGCCGAGCGTTTCTCACCCGGAGCAGGGAAGAAACACCGCGCCCAAGCTGATTCCGACTATGCCGCCTCCCTGGCGGCGGGGAACACCGAGCGCCCCACGGACCCGGCTCACACGGCCCCGAATCCCACGGCCCCGACTCATGACGAAGGTGGCGATTGATGGCCGCGGTCATGCATGGGGTGCTTCTGGCCGCCACCGCCACCGGTCATGCCTCGTTGGTCGACTGGGGAACCTTTGTCGTGGCGGCGGCCATCGTATTGTCGGGGGCCATCGGTGTGGTGGTGGCCCGCAACCCGGTGCACTCGGCCCTGATGCTGGTGATGACCCTGTTCGGCATCGCCGTGCTCTTCGTCTTGCAGCGCGACGACTTCCTGGCCGCGGTACAGGTCATCGTCTACGCCGGAGCCATCGTCGTCCTGTTCCTCTTTGTGATCATGTTCCTCGGTGTCGACCGCGACGAGAACATCGCCACCGAGCCGCTGCGGGGACAACGGCCTCTGGCGGTGGCACTGGTGGCTCTGGGCGTCACCGGATTGTTGCTGCTGGGCGAAGTATCGAAGTGGACCACCGGGGCACTTTCGGTGGCGGGATCCACCGATAGCTCGACCTCGAATGTGGCCCAGTTGGGCACATCGGTGTACACGACCTATCTCTTCCCGTTCGAGGTGACCTCGGCATTGCTGGTGATCGCGGTGGTCGGGGCCGTGGCGCTGGCCCGCAGGCCTCCCGCGGTGGTCACCGCCCCCGACCCCGACGACGAATTGGTCGACGAGTCTGCCCCGGCAGCAGCTGACGCCCACCAGGAGGTGACGCCATGATCGGAGCGGCCTCCGCCCTCAATGGGAACATAAGCGGTGAGTGGTATCTGGCGCTGGCTGCAGTTCTTTTCGCCATCGGTGCCTTCGGACTCCTCATCCGCCGCAACGTGTTGGTGATGTTCATGTGCGTGGAGTTGATGCTGAACGCCGCCAACCTGACGTTTGTGACCTTTGCCAACATGCTCCACGACATCGGAGGGCAGGTGCTGGTGTTCTTCGTGCTGGTAGTGGCCGCCGCCGAAGTCGTGGTGGGGTTGGGCATCGTGGTCGCCATCTTCCGCCGCCGAGCCAACGCCACGGCTGACGACTTCCACCTGATGAAGGGCTGACGGCACAGTGCTGCACCTGACCTATCTGATCATTCTGCTGCCCCTTGTCGGCTTCGCCGTCCAGGTGCTGTTCGGACGTCGGCTCGGTGATCCCGTCGCCGGCGCGGTGGCCACGATCTTTGTCGGGGCGTCGTTCATTGTCTCGGTGGGGGTGTTCTTCGACCTCCTCGCCGTCCACGGTGCCGTCCGGTCGTTCACCCAGAACCTTTGGACATGGATACCTGTCGGTGGCATGCAGATCCACGCCGGCCTGTACGTCGACCCGTTGTCGATGACGATGGTCCTCTTCGTGACCGGGATCAGCGCTCTCATCCACCTGTACTCCATCGGCTACATGAAAGGCGATCGGGACTACCCGAAATTCTTCCTCTACCTCAACCTCTTCGTGGCCTCGATGCTCATTCTGGTCCTCGGCAACAACCTGTTGGTCACCTACGTCGGATGGGAGGGCGTCGGTACCTGTTCCTACCTGCTGGTGGCGTTCTGGTTCACCCGTGAGACCGCGGCGGTCGCCGGCAAGAAGGCGTTCATCTACAACCGGATCGGTGACGCCGGATTCATCGCCGCTGCGTTTCTGACCTTCGACAAGGTGGGCTCGCTCGACTACTCCGTCATCTTCGCCAATGTCGGAAAGATCGGCACGGCCAACATCACCGCCATCTGTCTACTGCTGATGGTGGGGGTGGCGGCAAAATCCGCCCAGATCCCGCTGTTCCCGTGGCTGGCCGACGCCATGGAGGGCCCGACCCCGGTCTCGGCGCTGATCCATGCCGCCACCATGGTGACCGCCGGGGTGTATCTGCTGTGCCGGGTCAACCCGTTGCTGCATGCATCGCCGGACGCCGCCTGGATCGTGGCCCTTATCGGCGCCGCCACTGCCTTTGTAGCCGCCACCATCGCCTGCGCCCAGAACGACATCAAGAAAGTCCTGGCCTACTCCACCGTTTCCCAACTCGGTTACATGGTGCTGGCCATTGGCGCCGGCGCCTACGAGGCAGCCATCTTCTTGATGGTGGCGCACGCGTTCTTCAAGGGGCTCCTGTTCCTCGGCTCCGGCTCGGTGATCCACGGGCTCCACGACGAGCAGGACCTCAAGCGCATGGGCAACCTGCGGGTCTACATGCCGATCACCTTCGTCACCTTCGGCATCGGATGGTTGGCCATTGCCGGGGTGCCGCCTCTGTCGGGGTTTTGGGCCAAAGGCGACGTGCTGGACAACGCCTGGGCCGCCCACCCGGCGTTGTGGGTGGTCGGTATCTTCACGGCGCTGCTCACCGCGTACTACATGAGCCGGCTCTCCGGTCTGGCATTCTTCGGCCAGGACCGATGGAAGAACAAGGTGGCCGTCGGTGCCGACGCCGACATGCCCGATGCCCATCACGCCGCCGGGCCCATCCCCGAGCCTCACGAGTCGAAGTGGGTCATGACCCTGCCCCTGATCGTCTTGGCGGTACTGGCCGCGGCAGGTGGGGTGATGGCCTTCGCCACCCCCCACCTCTCCCTGGCTCGCTGGGTTGATCCGGTCTTTTCCGGGTCGCTGTACAACGACCACGAGACGACGTCGACGATCTGGAAGCTGTCGACGCTGGACGCAGTGGTGGCGGTGATCGGGGTGTTCATCGGTCTCCGTCTCTGGATCACCCGTGCCGACCGGCCCAAGCTGGAGTGGGCCTTCCTCCGCCAATCGTGGTATTTCAACGAGATCTTCGACGCCATCATCGGCCGGCCCGGGGCACGCCTGGCCCAGTTCACCTCCACCGTGATCGAAGACAAGGTCATCGACGGTGCGGTGGACGGGACCGGAGCGCTGGTCCGGCGCACGGGCATGGCCCTGCGCCGTGTCCAGACCGGGTATGTCCGGAACTACGCCCTGTGGATCGTGGTGGGGATCGTGGCCCTGTTCGCGTTCATGCTGACGAGGACGTGGTGGGCCTGATGTCGACAACCCCGTTTCCTTTCCTCACCGTGCTGGTTCTGATCCCGGCAGTCGGCGCCGCGGTGGTGGCCCTCATCCCTCGCCAGCGGGTGGCAGGCTGGACCCACGAGGCGGTCGGTATCGCGGTGTCGCTGGTGACATTGGCCGTTGCCGTCACCGTATTGGTCAGGTTCAAGACCCACTTCGGGGGCTATCAGTTCACCTCCGACCACATTTGGACCAAGTCCCTGGGTATCCACTGGTCGCTGGGCATGGACGGCATCTCGCTGTTCCTGGTGATGATGGCAGCCATCTTGTTCCCGCTCACCCTCTTGGGGGCCCGGGTAAAGCGGGACCCGCGGTCGTTCGTGGCCTGGGTGCTGCTGCTCGAGGCCGCATGTCTGGGCAGCTTCGTCTCCCTCGACCTGATCCTCTTCTTCCTCTTCTTCGAACTCACCCTGGTCCCGACCTATTTCATCATCGGTGGATGGGGGTATGCCCGACGGGGGTACGCCGCCATCAAGTTCTTCATCTATACCTTTGCCGGATCGGCGTTCCTTCTGGTCGGCATGGTGGCGGTGGCATTCCTTCATCAGTCCCAGACCGGCGTGCTCACCTTCGAGCTCCCGGCGTTGATGCACACCCACCTGTCAGGGACCGCCGGAGTGCTGCTGTTCGTGGCCTTTACCGCTGCCTTCGCGGTGAAAGCACCCATCTTCCCGTTCCACACCTGGTCGCCGGTGGCCTATGCCGAGGCACCCACCGCCGGATCGGTGCTCCTGGCCGCGGTGATGGCCAAGCTCGGGACCTATGGCATCATCCGCTTCGACCTGAACCTGTTTCCGCAAGCCACCCGCACCCTCACCCCGGTATTGCTGACCCTGGCCGTGATCGGCATCCTCTACGGTGCCGTGGTGGCATGTGCGCAACGTGACCTGAAGCGCCTGGTGGCCTTCTCCTCCCTGGCCCAGCTCGGCTTCATTGTGTTGGGGACCTTCGCTCTCACCTCCCAGGGACTCACCGGTGCCGTCATCCAAATGGTCAACCATGGACTGATCATCGCCGCTCTCTTTTTGGTGATCGGCTGGCTGTACGAGCGGCGGAAGTCGTGGCAGGCGAATGAGCTCAAGGGCCTGCAATGGTCAGCGCCGGTGATGGCCGGGGTGTTCACCGTGGTGATGCTGGCCTCGATCGGTGTCCCGGGGCTCAACGGGTTCGTCGGTGAATTCCTCATCCTCTCCGGCACCTTCATCGTGCACCGGTGGTGGGCGGTGGCGGCCACCTTCGGCATTATCATCGCCGCGCTCTATCTGTTGTGGGCCTACCAGCAGGTATTCCACGGCGAGCCCACCGAGCGGGACAAGAAGACCCGCGACCTGGCCTGGAGTGAACGGCTGATCATCGCGCCGCTCATCATCCTCATCGTCTTCCTCGGCGTCTATCCCAAACCGGTGCTCGACCGGATCACCCCCTCGGTCAACCAGCTGATCACCCACGTCGACCAAGCCACCCGCACCCACCAGCCCCCGGTGGCCACCGGGCAGTCGGCGTCCACCGCGGTCTCCGGGTCGGACTCGGGGTCCACCCTCGGGGCCGGAGGTGCCCGCTGATGTCCACCCTGCTCTTCGCCGCTGCCTCCGGTGCCTACGGCGCAAAGATCCACACCCCGCACATCGACTACCTGAGCATCCTGCCCATCCTCATCATGATGGGCGGGGCGGTGCTGCTGGTGACCGCCTCGTCGTTGTTCCGCCAGGTGATGGGGGTCGGCTCGGCCACCTTCATTACCGTCGGCACCGCCATTGCCACCCTGGTGGCCGCACTGTTCCAATGGGACCACGTTGTCACTCATGGTGCCAAGGTGACCATTGCCGGATCGATCGCCTATGACGGCTTCAGCGTGTTCATCCAGATCGTGGTGGCCATTGCCATGCTGCTCACCGCCCTCATCGCTGACGGGTACCTCAAGCGTGAGGGCATTGATGGGCCCGAGTTCCACGTGCTGGCCATGCTGTCGGCCTCCGGCGCCATGCTGATGGGCTCGGCCAACGACCTCATCGTGATCTTCCTGGGCCTCGAAATCCTTTCCATCGCCCTGTACGTGTTGGCCGCCTTCAACCACAAACGAGCGGAATCAGGAGAGGCCGCCCTCAAGTACTTCGTCCTCGGAGCCTTTTCCTCCGCGGTATTCGTCTACGGGATCGCCCTGGTGTACGGGGCAACCGGCTCGAGCAACCTCCCCCAGATCGCCGACTACCTGTCCAAGAATGTGGTGGCCAGCAACGGTGTGTTGCTGGCCGGCCTGGCCCTGTTGTTGGTCGGCTTCGGCTTCAAGATCGCCGCGGTTCCGTTTCATATGTGGTCACCCGACGTCTACCAGGGCTCTCCCTCCCCGGTCACCGGGTTGATGGCCGCCATCGCCAAGGCCGGGGCGTTCGCCGCCCTGTTGCGGGTATTCGTGTCATCGTTCGGCACGCTGAGGGCCGACTGGCAGCCGATCGTGTGGGGCATCGCCATCCTGAGTCTGGTGGTCGGAGCCTTTGCCGCCCTGGTGCAAAAGGACATCAAGCGGATGATGGCGTATTCGTCCATCAACCACGCCGGCTTCATTCTGCTGGGAGTGCAGGCAGCCACCGTCCGCGGGGTGTCGGCGTCTCTCTACTATCTCTTCGCCTACATGTTCATGGTGATCGGGACGTTCGCGGTGATCACCGTGGTGGCCCGCGACGGCGACTCCGGGCACCAGCTCACCGACTACCGGGGTCTGGGCAAACGACAGCCCCTCCTCGCCTTGGCCTTCGCGGTGTTGTTGCTGGCCCAGGCCGGTGCGCCCTTCACCACCGGTTTCCTGGCCAAGTTCACCGTGGTGGCCGCGGCCGTCGACATCCATTCGTATGCCCTGGCCGTGATCGCCATGGCATCCGCGGCAGTAGCCGCCTTCTTCTATCTGCGGGTGGTGGTGGCGATGTACTCACCGGTGGGCGCAGTGGGAGATCTGTCCGACCTGGACGCAGGGGAACTGGACGCCGGTCCCATCTCGGTGGCTTCACCGGCGAATGCCCCGGTTTCGGTGCACGGGCAGAATGATGCTGTCGCCAGTTTGTCGGTCCTCACCGAAGGACCTCCCACCTCAGCAGTGGCCGATCGGATGGTGCGGGTACCGGGGCTGACGACAGTGGCCATCGGACTGAGCGTGGGTTTCACCATCGTCTTCGGCATCATTCCCGGGCCAATCGTCGACTTCGCCCACCAAGCGACCCTTCTCTTCACCTGATCCGGTCCCTGTCGGATGGGCAGGGTCCTTGTCGGGCCGGCGGCCCCGCAGTACTGTCGATCGGGCCGACCATCGATGGGAGTCGATTGTGACCAACGTGCAAGGCGCCCCCCAAGGGGTGCCGAAGAAGAACTCGGTCCGGGCTGCGATCCGGAAGCGTGAGACTCGCGACAATGTGCGCATCGTCGCCGCCGTGATCATCGTGGCGATTCTGATTGCCTTCGTGATCGCCAACAGTGGACCGGTTTCCGTGCACTTCGTCTTCTTCGTATCTTCGGTGCGGCTGATCTGGGTTCTGGTGGTCACCGCCCTCCTCGGTGGCGTGGCCGACCGGTTGCTGATGATTCGAAAAGCCAAGATTCGCCGTGAAGAGGCCAAGAAGGCCCGGAGCTGAGGCCGCGCCAGTGGCTGGCATGCTTCGCGGGTGAGGAGCGACTTAGTCGTCGAACCGCTACGAGCCTGAAGTACCTGTCCCTTGCCGCGGCCGGGTCTGTGCCTGGGATTGACCTATTCCGATCGACACAGGCTCCGGAGTATCCGGCCGCGCCGCGGCCAAAGGGTGCCGGCCCAAACGTCGATCAACCTTCATCGGGCATTGGTCAGATGTACTCGGGTCGATCCAACACCGACCGGGCCGTCATTTGCGGGAAGTTGATCGGGCTCGGCCGTGCCTCATGTGTGAACAGATAATGAAAGCCGGCTCTCTGCAGTGTCCGATTTGGGGCAACATTGAAAGCGTTCGGCTCACCGAAGAGCCGCTCCGACTCAAGAACCCGGAAATGATTGCGTACTCGGAGGGCGAGTGGAGGCAGTCGAGGGAGAGACCATGACGATGAGGAGGAGAACCCAGAGCGCAAGCACCTCCTTGCGATGGACGAACGCCCATCGACCCACCCGATGAAGGGATGTTGCCACCGGTTGCCTCTCACCTCACGACAACGTGGCCCCACTTGGCACAGATGGGGGCCCACCGGCCAGATGATGTGTCGGACCGGCTCCGACCGGAGAACAAAGCCCTTCGCCAACGGAATGACCTAGTGCGGGCAGCCGGCGAAGAGCTGAACGGCTCCCGGCATCGAGTTCGTCGGGTCTCCTCGTGGGCCGTGCTGGCGGTGGCGTGCGTCTTGGCCATGACATCGGTGCTGGTGGTGTTCGTCCGCAACGAGGCATTGGATACCGATACCTACGTTGCCACCGTGCAACCCTTGGCCTCCGACCCTGCCGTGCAGTCGGCGGTGGCTGATGCGGTGAGCGCCCAGTTGGTGGCCGGCACTGACCTCAAGCAGCAGGTGGCCAACGCATTACCGACAACGGCAGCATTTTTGGCCACCCCGATCACCGCCGGGCTGAAGACCGTTGTACACCAGATCACCTTGAGGTTTGTGCAGTCGGAAGCGTTCCGCACTTTATGGACAACCATCAATCGTGGCGCCCATCAACAGCTCGTCGCCTTGTTGACGGGTTCGCGTAGAGGGCCCCTTTCAGCCGATCGGGGTGGAGTAGAGCTCGACCTCGGAAAAGTCGCCGATCAGGTGAGGCGGCAACTCGATGCCAACGGCATCACCATTTTCGACGGGGTGGGGTTCAGCGGGACTCCTCGGTTGATTCTGTTCAAATCCACCTCGCTGGAGTGGTTGCAGAGCTGGATTCGGACGCTCGATCGGTGGGCATTACTCCTCCCCATCGTCACTCTCGGTCTGTTCGCCGGGGGAGTGTTGTCGTTCGCCGATCGCCGGCGTGGCTTCGTCCGGGCCACCATCGGTCTCAGCCTTGCCATGACCGGGTTGTTGGTGGCGTTCGAGATTGGCCGGCATCGGTACCTCGATGCCTTGTCCGGCGTCACACCACACGACGCAGCGGCAGCTTCGTATGACATCTTCACCGCCCCTCCGTTGGACGCCGTGCGTACGATTCTGGCGGTGGCCGTGGTGGCGGCGCTGATCGGTGTGGCGATGGGTAGTAGCTCGATCCGGACCCGGGCCAGAGCCATGTGGCCACTGGGAAGGCGGACGGACGGAACGCTCCACCGTCTGCTGTCGACCTATGTGCAGCCGCTGAAGCTGGCCCTGTTCGGAATCGGCATGTTGGTGATGGTGATCTGGGACAACGTGGCCATCGGGTTGCCAATTGTGATCGTCGCCTGCCTGCTGGCCTTGGTTGATCGCCGTCGGTCCAACCCCGGGACGGTTGCTGCAGCTGTCGATGACGGGCCCGGTGGGACCGCCGAAGGAGAAGCTAGGCCGTGATGCCGACGGCGAGAGAAGACGTGGCCATGCGGGACATCTGGTCCTTGATCTCTCCGTGCCCCTCGCTGTTGTTCTTGTTGCCAGCTGAACTCGAGTGCTCGCAACCGCAAGAATCCGATAACTCGGCTCAACTGCTGATGCCCCCATCATCGATTGGGAATGCTTATCTGTGGAGTCGTTCGAGCCCAAATTGATCCTCGATTGCCATGAAGTCGACGGAATCATGTGCCTTGACGCGGCGAGCACAGCCAACACCTTGTCGACCGCCAATTCTTCATGGGGGAAAATCGGGAAACCGGGTCCCGGTTCGACGGGAAAGACCGGAACATCACTCCCGAGGTCCACCTCCGTCCGCTCTTGGTCGTCTTCGGCAAGCAAGTGTGACCTGACCCCCTGAAACCAATCGCGTGCTGTTAGAATGTCACCGCACCCGGCGCTGCCACAACGCCGAATCAATCGCGAGTCTTTGAACAGGACAGACGCCGTCGTCGCGCGGTCGTTTCTACGGAACTCCCAGGGAACCCGAGGATCAGGTCATCGAGCTATCTACCAAGCCCCTGCTGGTCAGCGCGGATGCACTACTCCGATGCCCTGAGTCCGTAGAGTGCTCCACGAGACAACATTCGGGTCGATTCGGATATTCGCGGACGTGTGATGTGAGGGATACACCATGGTGGCACTAGTAATTATCTTGACGGTCGTCGTCCTGCTCTTGACGGTACTGGTGGCCGGGCTTCTGCGCAGTCACGCCGACATTCTGAAGGCGCTCCACGAGTTGGGTGTCGGTGTCGGCGACCCGGTCGGCGACCCGGTCGGCGAAGCGGTCGGCGGACAGAACGGCGATCACCGGCACGATCACAGCGATGGCCAAGTCCACCGGCGCACGGGAGGACGTCGCCACAGCACCCAGAGCGCTCCGAACTCCACTCCTGTCCCGTTCACGATGGGTCCGCAGCTTCCCGGAGAGCGCAATGCCACGTCGGCACCGACCATTGCCGGAGTTACGCCGTCCGGAGATGCCCTGGCCATCGCCGTCTCCGGTAACGACCAACTCACGCTGGTCGCTTTCTTGTCATCAGGCTGTACGACCTGCGCCGGGTTTTGGGAGGCCTTCCAGACACCGGACCAGCTGGGCCTGCCCGATGGCATCAGATTGGTGGTGGTCACCAAGGGACCGGAAATGGAGATTGCCGGGGAAGTTCAGGCCAAGGCTCACAGTCGTCTCCAGGTGGTGATGTCGACCGACGCGTGGGGTGACTACGAGGTCCCGGGATCCCCCTTCTTCGTGCTGGTCGACGGCAAGGCCGGTCGCCGGATCGGCGAAGGAGTGGCCAATCATTTCTCGCAGGTCACCGAGTTGGTCCGACGGGCCCAGGTCGACGTCCAGGCATTCGGGATCGGAAGCCGGAGTCGAGCCTTTGCCGGTGGTCTCGACGGTCCCGAACGGGAGTCCGCCAATGATCGAGAGTTGATGGCCGCCGGCATTCTTCCCGGTGACCCGAGCCTCTACCCGGCATCATTGGATGACATCTTTCCGTCCAACATCGACAACATCTCCGCCGACCCGAGTCGTGCCCGAACCACCCCACTTCAAGACCCACAGGCCGCACAACGCAGCGCGGGTTGAGGATGGCGACTCTCCGAGCCCACGGCATCGAAGCCCGGCTTCCCGACGCCTTCGAGGGACGGATCTTCATCCGGCCACGGGTGGCGAACGAAGTTCCGTTTCCGGTGGCGCACTTCGCCACCTTCGCGCTGCCGGGCCAGGTGGCCGACTTCGGAGGCGGAGCCGTCACGCTGATGGGGCCGAACGACGTCTTCGCCGTTCTCTTCGAGTACGGCCCGGAGAGTATCGGCACCCGCCTCTTCGCCCGCCAGGGAATGCCCCGCGCCCTCGGTGTCGATGACTTCCGCCCCAATCTGTTACGGAGAGGTCTCGGGGGACAATCCGGCACCCAATGGTTCTTCACCGAGTCCGGGCGACCCTTCACCTTCTACGCCGTCCTTGGCAGCCACGCCCGAAGGGGAGCCCTGGTTCCCCACGTCAACAGCCTGCTTTCCAATTTGTCGGTCAATCCGCAGCCTCTATCGGTAGTTCCGGGGGCATCAGCGTGGAACTGATCGGCCTGTACCTCGTGGCCTGTGCACTGTTGCTGATGGCCGGGCTCATGAAGCTGTTCCGTCCTGACAGTACGGCGAGAGCGCTGGCGCCGATGGTGCCGAACCGCCTGCGGCGCCCTCTCCAATTCCGTTTCCTCCGGCCCCTCATCCGAATCGGCGCGCTCGCCGAAGCGATCGTCGGTGCTGTGGGGATATTCGAGCCCCGTCCGGTCCTGGCCGTCGTGGTGGCAGCTTCGTTCGGTGTCTTTGCCGGCGTCGTGGTGTATGTCCGGTTCCAAGGCGGGGCCCTCGCCAGCTGTGGCTGCTTCGGGACCCCGGATACCCCGGCGACCCGGATTCACGTCGTCATCAACGTGGGATTGGCTCTGTCGGCCGTGGCGGTGGCGATCGATGCCCCCAGTGGGGGATCAACCATCACTGTGCTTGGTGGTCAACCTCTCTACGGCATTCCTCTCCTGGCCGCCAGCGCCCTCTGCATCTGGTTGGCCTATTTGGCGTTCTCGGCATTGGCGCAGCTGCACGCGGCCCGCCTCCTGGCCGGAAGCGCAACCGGAAGGTGGCGATGACCCCTTGAGTACGACGCTTACCGAACGGGCCTCCGAATTTCTGGGATCGCGCCTGTCCCGACGCAGTTTCATCAACCGTTCCGCCTTCGCCGGTAGCGCCATGGCCATCGGGGCCGGCCTCGACCTGGCACTCCGCCCCGGTACCGCCTATGGGCTCATCTGCTCATGCGGTAACTCCAACTGTGGCTGTGGGGCCACGTGTTGCTCCGGGTTCTCCGAATTCTGCTGTTCGGTGAACGGCGGTTACAACTATTGTCCGACCAACACGGTCATGGCCGGCTGGTGGAAGGCTGACAATTCCTCGTACTGCGGTGGGCCCCGCTACTACATGGACTGCAACGCCACCTGCGGGTGCACCAGCGGTTGCGGGAACGGTTTCAACTTCTGTTCCACCGACTGTGACGGCACCAACTGCGGTTGTGGGCCCAACGGGTGCAACTCGTACCTCACCGGGTGCCTGCAGTTTCGATACGGTCAGTGCAATCAGAATGTCGAGTGCATCGGCCGGATTGTCTGCCGGGTGGTGGCCTGCGTCCCACCGTGGGAGGTCGACCCGTCATGCACTACCGCCAACGCCCAAGACAACGGCACCGCCGAACAGAACGAGCCGTGTTGGACGTCGGCATTCCCCACGCCTCGGCCACCTCCGTGCAACTCCCCGGCCACCAACTGTCAAACGATCGCCATGGCTCCAACCGGCGACGGCAACGGATACGGGATCCTCACGTCGTTCGGAAGACTCTTCGCTTACGGTGACTTCCCCAACGATGGTGATGAATCGTCGGCTGTACTTGCCCGACCGATGGTGGGTATCGCTGCACATCCGTCCGGTGGCTACTACTTCATCGCCGCCGACGGGGGAATCTTCTCGTTTCTCGCGCCGTTCTTCGGCTCCATGGGCGCCCATCCCCTCAACCAGCCCATCGTGGGGATGGCGGCCACGCCGTCGGGCGGGGGCTACTGGCTGGTGGCCTCCGACGGGGGGATCTTCGCCTTCGGCGATGCTCGGTTCTTCGGCTCCATGGGCGCCCATCCCCTCAACCAGCCCATCGTGGGGATGGCGGCCACGCCGTCGGGTGGGGGCTACTGGCTGGTGGCCTCCGACGGGGGGATCTTCGCCTTCGGCGATGCACCGTTCCATGGCTCCATGGGCGGTCGGCCATTGGCCAAGCCGATCGTGGGCATGGCACCTTACGGCCCGCAATCGGGGTATTGGTTGGTTGCCCAAGATGGCGGCATCTTCTCCTTCGACGCACCGTTCCTCGGGTCTCCGGCTTAGCCGATGAGCCCCGGAGTCGCAGGATCAGCAGGATCAGAGAGAAGGGGAATCCGATGACACTCTGGATCATTCCACTTGCCGCCTTGGTCACTGTGGTGTCCGCCGTCCGGTCCACTTGGTCGCCGTGCGGACTTTCGATGCTGGCCTGCGTGACACCTCTGGGCGAGAAGGGGCGCGGGAATCGCTTCCGGACGTCCGCAATCTGGTTCGTGACAGGTGGCACCGCTGGTGGCGTCGTGTTGGGACTCTGCATGGCGGCCCTGGCTGTCGGAGTGCATGCGCTGGCTCTCTCGCCCACCGTTGTCGGCGTCACTGCCCTGACAGCCTCGGCTGTGGCGGTGGGGTCCGACACCGGACTCGGTGGGTTCCATCTTCCTGTCCACTACCGCCAGGTCAATGAGCGGTGGCTCGACCATTTCCGCCCCTGGGTCTATGCCGCAGGATTTGGGTGGCAGATCGGCACCGGATTGGCGACCTACATCACCACAGCGGCCGTGTATTTGATGGTCGTACTGGCTGCACTAACCGGAAACCCGGTATGGGCGATTGCCCTTGGGTCGATGTTCGGCCTGGTACGGGGCATGTCCGTCCTGGTCGGGCGGCACATCACCACCCCCGACGCCTTGCGAGATTTCCACCTCAGGTTCCACACGCTCGGCCCGAGAGTCGGCCGCGTTACCTTGGCCGCCGAGGTGGCGGTGGCGGTGGCGGTGGCCTGGCTGTTGTCCCCGATGGTCGGACTCTGCGTTACAGGAGCATTCGGCCTCGCCGGCCTCGCCGGCCTCGCCTTGGTACGCCGGAAGACGACGACCCATGTCGGTGAGTCTCTTGATTTCCCCGCCGTTGGAGTTGCCGGCGAAGGACAAGTTTTGGAACAGGTGATTGCCCGGTAATTGGCGAGGGTCGCCCGACGTCAGCGTCGTCGAGTGGTTGGCGCTGTCGTGGGCGTAGCCGGGCGTGGGGTCGCCGTGGGCTTCGGATCGCCGAGGAAAGGCCCACCCACGAGCGATCCACCGGTTCGCCACTTCTTGTAGGCCGGATACCTGGCGACCAAGACCACCACCCCAGCAATCGTCAGTGCGGCACCGGCCAGTTGCACCAGTATGAATGCGACATGGCTGGGGTCGGTGAGCCACAGTCGCTCATCGAGGAAACGCTCGATACCCCACAGCATCATCCCGGCACCAATGATGATGCCCGCCGGTGGAAGAAGGGCATGGCGGGCACGGGCGCCGTCCGCACCGACGGCCGCACCGACGGCCGCTCCATTGCCCTCGGGGAGAGGTGGGACGGTGCGGGACTGGCTGCGCAGCCACCTTTCGATCAGCAGCAAGGTGGCGAAGATGCTCAGATCCATGGCCGACTGGAAGATCGGCACCGGTAGGCGCTTGCCGACTTCTCCTGCGTAGTACATGCCGAACCACTGGTTGGTGGCGTGGCCTCCCCCGTTGACCATCAGTTGCGGTCCGAGCAGCCGACCAATGCCCCATGACGCCATCAATACGGGTGCCATGAGATCGAGGAAGCGGGCGGTTGGCAGTGAAGGGCAACGTCGCCGGGAGCTGACGATGCCCACCGGGACAGCCAGGATCAATCCGCCGAATGACGACAGCCCGCCTTGCCATATGGCAAATATCTGCAGGGGGTGGGCCGAGTACTGCGACCAGTTGGGGGCCACGCTCATGATTCGGGCGCCGACGATGGCTGCGATGATGACCCACAGGAACATCCCGGTCACCCACTGCCACTCGTAGCCGGCGTTGCGCAATCGGCGTTCGGTATAGCGGAGTCCGAACCAGAAGGTGATGGCCAGCCCGATTCCATAGGTATGGACCTCGATGAACCAGACGTGGAAGGCGACGGGGATTGGTCTCATGATTGGTTGCTATGGCAGCGGGCACTGTGGGTGACACGGGGCACGGCGTTGCCGAACTTGGCCTGCTGACGCCGTGCCAGTATGCCCCACGTGCCCGGCATGGTGAGTTCACGCACCGGGGGATGACCCCGAGCGTGGGAGCCCGGCATCGTCGAAGAAGTGGCCGGGCGCCCCGAGGGCATCGACCTGGCTCACCTCAACGCCGAGTTGACCACCGGAGAAGCCGGCTTCTCGCTACTGACGGACGGCCACTGGCGGTGAAGAACATCACCATCAACGCAATCTGCCCCGGGCCGGTGGACACGCCGTTGATCGACGGCGTGCGAGAGCCTCTCGAGCAGAGAGGGTTTCCGATCATCGACCCGAGTGGGGTGGCGGATGCCAACCTCGGCCGTCTCACCGACGAAGAATCGGGTCGGGCCGTGGCCGTACGGACCGGGCGCGAATCCTTGTCCTTCCGGTATGCCAGGCACTGTGTCCCGGTTGGTGCCGGGACACAGATGACTTACGGAATCGCTAGCCGACTCGCCCGACGCCGACGAAGCCGTCACCGGTGCGCATCGGGGTATCGTGCACGGTTGAACCGGTGTATGGCGCTTCGACCATCTCGCCCCCGCCGATATACATGGCCACGTGGTCACTCCCGCCGGGACCGTAGAACAACAGGTCACCCGGGGCGATATCGGCCAGCGCAATGTGAGTGGTGGCGTTGTACTGTGCCCCCGAATAGTGGGGAAGGCTGATGCCGACCTGTTGGTAGGCCCACATCACCAGACCTGAGCAGTCGAAGCCGCTCTGAGGACTGGTGCCGCCCCACGTATAAGGGACACCTTGCTCGCCCTG